>NZ_JASATW010000019.1:0-108379 GCF_030405905.1 Sphaerothrix gracilis Ecp01 | reverse complement strand
AATTTTATCTTTTATAAGACGTTCTGCTATTTTGCAGCATTCGTCAAACAAATCTTTTTCTGCTAATGTAATTTCTATGCCGTTTATTATTTTTTTTGCTTTCCAATATTCCAACAAACTAACAATTAATTTTCCAACAGTGTAGTTATGCTCTTTATCCCAGAAAGCTCTTAATCGATTAGCTTTAGAACCACTATTGTATTCATATTTGGCATTATATATATCAATCCCTGAATTTTCAATTATGAATTCCTGAAAAGTTCTATTTGAAAAATCAAGAACATAGCCGCCTTCCATCTCTAATAGCTTTTCAAGTTTTAATTTATCAGTGCTTGACAAATCAGGCATTTGCTTTAGTTTTAAATGCATTTCTAACTAATTGTAGCCACTTTTAAAGAGTAGGTGGTCAATTTCTTCTTTTTCTTTATAAGGAATTACAAGCCAATAGACGTTTTGAGTAAAAAATTGCTGCTTGCATCGTAAATTAGACTAATTATATATTTAGCGTCAGATTTGAATGATTAGATTGTTGCATTAGAAATTACCAATATCTATTTTCTGAGATACAGCAGTAGCTCACGCTCCAAAAACAATCGCACTCCCCGCTTGACGCCGATCGCGCAATGTCCTACACTCACCCATTAAGCTGTTGCGCTTAATCCCGTTACAGCCGTTCACATACGCACAGACTCAAAAACTTAGCGCTCCCTAGAGGTGCTGGTAACACCGTCTAGGAAGCTAACCCCCAAACTGTACCGAGCAGTCTGGCGGCTTTTGGGATTGTATCCCTTAGCCACCTCGATTTGCGCTGCAATTTGTCGGGGTGGCTAGGTTTTTGGGAACTGAGGAGCGTGAAAAGGCAGAAGACGAAGGGCAGAAGGCAGAAGTTTTAACGGTGGAGGAAATGGTGCAAAACGCCCTTGACTTCATCATTCTGCCTTCATCCTTCGTCCTTTACCTCTCTCTCCTCAGACTCAAACCCACACAGGAGAAATCCCCATGTTTCAAGAGCACAGCAGCGATCGCCCCACCGCGATCGCCCTACCCGTCAGCGAACCTACTCGCGACAACGACTACCAGCCCATTCGCCATATCCTCATCGGCCAGCCGCCGCTGGTCGAGCGCACCAAAAAACATCTGCAAGCCCTTGGCTACGCCGAGGTCATCCGCTGGACAAACACCCTGCAAATTCCCGGCGATCGCATCATCCTCACCCCCGACCCCGGCCACGCCATGAGCCTGCTGGTTAAACTAGTTCGCCTGGAATAGAGCGCCTCAACCCCACCGCCTACGGCACCTCCCCTTGGCAAGGGGAGGCTAGGAGGGGTCTACGCCTCTCAACCCCACGACGCAGACCCAAGCGAAATGCTAAGGTACAGCTCTAAATTGCAAACGGGAGATAGCCAATGGCGCGATCGCAACCCATATGCTCACCGGCTTGGCGGCAGTGGCTCAGCTACCTGGGTCTAGGCGCTGCCCTGCTGCTCTCGGCCTGTCAGCCCCGCGCCTTTTCTGGCACCACGCCGATCGCGCTCAGCAGCGCTCTAGGTCAGCTCCCCCAGCCCCGCCAGTTCAACGGGCGGCCCCAGCTCGATCCGCTACCGTCACCCCAGGCGGTTTGGCAGTGTCAGGTGGTGGTGATCGGCGGTTCATTGGGCGGCGTGGCGGCGGCGGCGCAGGCGATGCAGTCTGGGGCGACTACCTGCCTGATCGAACTCACCCCTTGGCTGGGGGGGCAGGTCAGCAGTCAGGGAGTTTCGGCTTTGGATGAGTCGTTGCAAATGCGTGATCGCCAGAACTATTCCCCTAGCTGGGCCGACTTTCGCCAGCGGATCGCCCAGCAGCAGGTGATGCTGCCGGATTGGGTACCCGTCGAAAGTCCGGTGCCCGTGACTGAGATCAATGCCTGCTGGGTAGGGACGCTCTGTTTTCCGCCAGTAGCAGGGGCTACCGCCTCAGCCGAGCTGTTGCAAAGCGCCGCCCAGTCTGCTCCCACCAGCCTTTGGAGTACCTCCACCGCCTTCAAAGGGGCCGAATTTGACGCCGCTGGAGACACGATTACCGCCGTCTACGCCGTCCAGCGCCGTCCCCGGCGGGCAGACTATGTGCCTTCAGGTCGTCTGTCTCAGGAAATTAGTGACTGGTATAGCTGGTCGCCTAGCGACACCTTTGACAAAGTGGCGGTACGACTGGAGCCGCCGCCGGGAGAAACGCTGCTGGTGATTGACGCCACCGACACGGGGGAACTGGTGGGCTGGGCCGGGATTCCCCATCGGCTGGGATCAGAGGCGAAAACGACGACCGGGGAAATCAACGGCAGCGATCGCGATAATCCCCAGTGCACCCAGGCGATTACCTATCCTTTCGCGATCGCCCTCCATGAAGACGACGGCGAAAGCCTAGCCTGGCTGAGTCAGGTGGAGTCTACCTACCCGGCGAAAGAACATATTGCCAACTTTGAGCTAGAGGGCTTTCCCGTCTTTGCCGGACGCAGCCTTTTCCACTATCGCCGCATCGTCAGCACTACCCGCAACAACCCCTACACCACCTCGCCTGCCCCCGGCGACATCACCATGATCAACTGGAACCGGGGCAACGACTGGAACTGGATGAACCCGCCGCTGATTTTGACCGAGGCTGAGCTAGCCGCTTCCGGTCAGCGGCAAAACTGGCTGGGCGGACTCTCAACCCTCTCGCTCAAACATGCAGAAGACCGGGCTTTGCTGTTTGCTAAGTGGCTGCTGGAAACGCAGGCCACCGAAGACTTTCCCCTGGCATACATGGCTGGAGCTGCCGCGCCAATGGGTACTCAGTCTGGCCTCAGCATGACCCCCTATATCCGCGAAGGCCGCCGCATCCTGGGCCGGGAAGCGTACGGGCAGTCAGAGTTCATGCTGCGCGAAGCCGACTTGCGCAAAGACCAAGCCGGAGGCCGAGACTTCAGCGCTTCAGCCGTTGCCCTCGCCCATTATGACATTGATATTCACGGCTGCCGCTATCGCAACTGGGAGCCATCCGGGGAAGCGACGGCGGCTCCGGCTCGCGAGTTTGTGGTGCGTCCGGCGCTGATTCCCCTAGAGGCTTTGATTCCCCAGGGTATTGATAATGTGCTGCTGGGCGGCAAGGCGATCGCTGTGACCCACATTGTCAACGCGGTGACGCGGATTCACTACAGCGAGTGGAGCGTGGGCGCAGCCGCCGGAGCCACGGCAGGTTGGCTGGTAACCCAGACGGATGCAGCGCCAACGCCTGCTGAGATCACAGAAGCAGGATACCTGCCAGAACTACAGCAGCATCTACGGCAGCAGGGGCTGAGCTGGCGCTGGTAAGTTGTGAATGTAGAAGTTTGTGAATAGAGGATAGAGGAGGATAGCCGCTAAGGTAGCTTTGATACTTACAAATCCAATCTAGGTAGATCGGCGGCTATTAACGTTTGCAACTGCTAAAGCTAAATTTCAAGCTCATAAGTCGGTAAATGACCTAATTCACGGAGCGTTGCAAAAGCTGCTAAAACGCCGTTGACACCTCCTGCACTTTTCAAGTTAGCCGCTTTCTCTAAGGTGGCAAATTCTTGAGTATTAATTGGCCTAACAACGCCTTCTAATCTCACTTTCTTGTCCAGATCCAGTACAGCATATTCAGCAGCTAGGGCATGGGCTGCTATCCAACGAACCTCGCCAAAGCGATAGGGAAGCATAACCAGGCATGGCGTTTTGTCCTGCAAAAGAGACTCTAGAATTGGTAAAACTCTTTTGTCGCCCGTAGGATTTTGAGCTAATTCCTTTAGGGCAGACACTCGTAAGGCTAGATCTTCGCTTTGCAGATTCGCAGCCAGCTGGTTGAATTCATTGTCCTTTAGCATTTAGTTTCTCCTCTCAGAGCCGCGATCGCTTAAGGGCATCCACTAGGTCTGCCAAAGTCGGATTTGTGCTCAATCCTAATCTTTCCTTGGCGCCGCTGCCAACTTCGACAACTTCATTCGATCGCTGCTGCCACTGACTGAAGTTTGGATGATCTGCTAAGGGAACGCTATCAATGAGCATATACAA
Organism: Sphaerothrix gracilis Ecp01; assembly: GCF_030405905.1. Taxonomy (NCBI): domain Bacteria; kingdom Bacillati; phylum Cyanobacteriota; class Cyanophyceae; order Nodosilineales; family Nodosilineaceae; genus Sphaerothrix; species Sphaerothrix gracilis. The sequence goes on along the minus strand of NZ_JASATW010000019.1, from coordinate 104,330 downwards.
ACGGGCTTCATCCCGTGTAGGATCTACGGCAGCAGCCACTGTTCTTGAGATGCGAACTCGATTGTTAGTGACATTTGCCACCTCTTGAGCAATGAAGTCGTATTCAGTTTCGAGCGCTTTAGCATGAGCTGCCATGTAGTAGCGATTGAAATCAGCCGTCCACTGTCTGCGCTGTTCTCGACTCAGCTTGCTTAAATCACTGCCCATAAAGTCGAAGCCGGTCTCTTGCTGAATTCGCTGAAGCTCCTTCACTTCAGCCAGTTCATGGACTAGATAACGAGCATCGTCTACGGTACCTCGACCTGTGGCTAATCGGCGCCAAGCATCATAGTTTTCCGGTACGAAGGCAATTCCGGAACTGTCAAAGTTGTAACGCTTCACAGCCGCAACGAGTTGAGTATCGGCAGGAATGCCAAATTCTTGCAGTGCCCGCGTAACCTTACCCACATCTTTCTGACCCATCAAACGTTGACGTAAGGCTTCTGCCTGCTGGTAAATCTCATCTTTAGACAGATGATTACCTAATCTTTGACTCCAGCCATACTCATCAATGCCAGCCCGTCCCCCCCCGGGTTTGGGAGAGGCAACACTTGAGGCTTGGCTGCCTCCAATACTGACCGGCCCCGGCACAGACGCTTTAGAAGAGGGTCGCATCACGTAGGCAGCTTGCTCAGCGGAGCGCATTTTGACAACCATTTGCTGTGCCAAATCTTGAGCTTCGCGCACCCAGGCATCTTGCAGTGCCTGAGCATCAAGACCTTCACGATTTGTTTGTTTGGCCCACTTTCTAAGAGCGGTTAAGGTATCCTCATCGGGAGCGCTGCCATGCTTAGCGGCCATTAAGAGATCTTTTAGCTTAATAAGATCACTGCCCGTATCTAGGCCGGCTTCATAGAAGGTCTGATCAACCCGGCCCAGGTACTTGGCAAGCGATCGCACGTCAGACAGGCTATTGCCACCCGATCGTTTGGCATGGCTAAACATCTTCGCCAAACTCGCCGAAGCTTCTTGAGTTAGGACGGCAAAGCGACCAGCTGTATCTTCAGGCAGATTTCGACCTAGCCTCATATAGTCCGCAGCCGTACCCCGAGCGAGGCGTTGCTGATAGCCTACGACGCCTTCTACAGCGGCTCGCGTACCGTAGGCATCAGGTTCTAACAGCTTGATTTCGGCCATGCGCTGGCGAATTTCCGGTGCCGGAGCACCTGCTTGTAGCGCTTTGAGCAATGCTTCTTGGCGATCAGCTAAAACGGCTTCACGATCGCCTGCCTTGAGTTTGCTCGCCAGTTTTTCAGCTTCTTCTAGCTGCTCTTGCAGTCGCTTTCGAGCTTGGGCTTCAACGCGCCCCTGAAGTCCCTGCGCGGGTTTACCCTCTCCTAAGGAAGTCAACTGCGCTTGTTTATAAGCCTTCCACTGCTCCTCCGCCATATTCATGCGCATCTCAGCTAGGCTAACCGTACTTTGGTTTTGAATAATCTGGTCAGCTTCTGCTGGACTCGCTTTAACAGCAGCCTCGTGCAGCTCAGTGTAAAAGTTGGCATCCAACGATTTATCTGGATCAAGCCCGCGGCGGCGCAGCTCTTTGTAAGCGTCTCGTACCCCCTCAACGCTCGCGGCAATGTCATCGCTGACGGCCTGCCCTCCTGTTACCCGAATAGTGATATCACAATCACTGCCGAAACCAGGGGTACCTAAATTCTGGAAATCAACTGTGATGCCTGGGTATTTGGCTTTAAGCTGTGGTTCGATCAGGCTACCAAGGACTTCTACCTCAATGAGCTTCATGCGAGCTGCCTGTAGGGCCTGTTGAGCCGCTACCGGATCGCCAAAATCACCGCGTCTCGCCATTGCTCGCAGTTGTTTAAAATCACCAATATTGACAATAGCGGCCCGGGCCTGAGCAGAGACGTCTCCTTGACCGATTAGAGCTTTCTTCAGCCCTTGCACAGCGGCTTCTTGCACCACGTCGCTATAGTAGCCATGCAGCAGAGTCCGTAGCTTAGTCAACTCATCAGCTTCTAGCACACCTTCTAGCGCTCTGAAAGCCGCTTCTGCCTCGTCAAGCTTGCCTCCTGCTAAAGCTGCATCTGCTTTCCCTAGCCCTCGGACAGCATCAATACTGAGACTGCTCAATCGCTCTTCATGAATGCCCGCTACATCGAGCTGCTTCACAAAGCTCTGTAACCGCTTCACACCCACATAGGTAGTCAGCGCTTCTAGACTCCCCCCGGTCACTACTCCGGTCACTGCCCCAATACCACCGCCTTTGAGAATAGCCTGACCAAAACTGAGCACCACATCCCAAATAGACTTTTTCCAAACGGCTTTGTCAGCAGCCGTCATAACTAGCTCACCCACTGCCCCTGATAAGAGGCCGTCAATTAGCCCTTCAAGCCCGGCTCTGGCAAAAGTTCGACCTGCCTGATTCACTGCTGCTTCACTAGAGGCCAAAATTCCAGCGGTCATTTCACCTGCTAACTCGGCTTTTCCTAGCCCAACCATGTTAGTAAAACGATGGGCGAGTCCAGCCGAGAGAACGGCCATCGCTCCTTCAGTAAATCCGACAGCGGCATCTTGCAAACCTTCTGTGGAGGCTGCATCGTAGTGAGATCCGCCCACAAGTTCTGATACTCCAACTTTGGCAGTAGCACTGGCAGTTCCGGCTAGGGCGGCTGCGGTTGCTACACTTTGGGCTGTGGTAGCTGCAACACCAAATTTGCTTAGTAAGGCAGCTACGGCTGGTGCGCCTGAACCACCGCTGAGAACCACTGCTACAATACCCACGGCGATCGCAGCCACCGTAGAGGCTACATTGACTACCTGATCTACCGTAGCCACATACTCGTCGTATTTTTGGGCAAAGTTAGCATCAAGGGCAGCTAACGCCGCAAATTCCTCTGCGGTGAGTCTACCATCCGCAATCGCTAGCTTGTAAGCGCTTTCAAACTGAACTTCTGCCTGATCGGCAACTTCTCCTGTATCTGAGAAGGAATCGATAATGGCCGAGGAAATCACATCCTCCTCCCGAATATCCCCTTTCTCTCCAACCCGGTTACGCATAATTTGAGCTGCCATCAGGCGGCCCTGTTCAGATTTCAGTTCTTGCAGTGTTGGCGTCCCCAGTAGTTGATCTAGAGCTTTTTGCAAGTCATCCGTTCCTAGCTCAGACTCCATGCGGCGATAGAGCTGTCGGAATTTCGTCAAGGCTACCTGCTCAGCTTTTTTATCAACTTTCTGCTGAGCAAACGACTCTCCTCCTTTAAACAGGTAATATCCCAGACGATACTGGTAGCGCTCTGTTTCGTCCATCGCCGCGAAGGTCTGCTCCAGCATCTCATCTTCGGTGCCGTCCCAGTTGCCTCCAAAGGCCCACTCTAAAGCCGTGTCAGTAGGAATCTTCCCGGTCTGCACCGCTGTCTCAAGCATTCTGCGCTCTTGAAGGGTAAGGTAGCTACTCACTGGACTCAATAAGCGCTGATAGATCAGGGGCCGCTCTCGCTGTAGGCGCTGTCGATCAGCGGCACTCATCTGGCAAACAAGTCTAAAAATCTCCTCTTCGTCAGTATCTAAACCGTAGTAGGCTGCTTTCAGCTTTTCTAGAGAAATCTCATAGCTGCTGGCTGAGGCGTAAACAGCCGCAATTGCTTTTTCATCACGGTTGAGATGGGCTAAGGCCGCCTTCACCTGCGGATCGAGCATCAGCTTTTGACGCAGTTCTCGACTCGCCTGCTGCTGTAGCTGAGCCTTTTGTTCAGCAGTGAGCTGAGCCACCTCAGTTCCTAACGGTATCTCAATCGTCCCTATTACCTGATCAAAAGCTTTGTAAATCGATGCTTCGTCATCATTGAAGAAACCAATAGCATCTAGAATCTGTTGCTTAGCACGCTCATACTGAGAAACGCCAATTTGGGCCGTGAACGACTGAAATTCAGCTTCATTCACATCGCCATGCAGCATCTCTAGAAAAGTTCCTGACTTGAGATCGCCTGCTCGATCTCGCTCAGCCGTGAGTAGATTTTGCTGAATTCCTCCTAAAGCATTCTGCTGGGCCTGTAGTTCAGCTAGCTGCTTTGGGGTGAGTGGTTCACCTTTAGCATTTTTACCCGTTTTGAGCATCTGGGTAATAGCTTGCTCTTGCTGGGCGGCATTTTTAGTTTTTTCCACCACTAGCTTTACGGCGTCATCATCCGTACCGAGACCCGTTGTTGCAATATCTAGACGCTCTTGCAGGGCGGTAGCCTCACTGCCCAAACACATTACCCTGACTGAGGCTCGTTCGCTGGCGCTCATAAAGCCGAATAAGGTAGACCCTGTTATTTGCGGATCGTGGCTGCGCCAGAGTCGACGTCTCTGCTCAGGGGTTAGATCTAAGAGGACGTTGTAAGTGGCGTCTTCATCGTCATTGATCCAGCCATTAGCATTTCTAATGCGCTCTACAACCAGGTCATACAAATCATTCGGTGTTAGTAATTTACGAGCTTCGTAGTACTCATCATCATTGAGAGCATCACGTAGTAGCTTTTTGAGGGATGGAGACTGGGCTGCTTGATTTAGCTCAGGGCGACTGGCCTGACGTAAAACCTCTAAAATGCCTGCCTCATTTTCAGTCGTAAATAGCCAGCCCTTGTCGATATTAGTGCGAATACGGTCTTCCAAGGAAAGAGCCGCATGAAGCCATGAGAGAGCTTCTTTATATTCACTACTGCTGCAGTATTCTTTAAAGTCTGCCTCTAGGGAATGACCACCCGTAACGGCTCTGTACTGGGCCCGAATTTCCTTAAGCATTAAAACCGATTGCCCTCGAATTTGGCGTAGGGCCTCTTCCTCATCTTCTGTCCAGCCGTCTAACAGAGCTGTCTTAATATTCAATGCACGGCGACGGGCTTCTTGCCAGGTATCATCTTCGTCAAGCTGAATTAGTGCTCCTTGCGCCCCCGAGACTGGCTCTATTGAGGATGAGTCACGAGTGATTGGGGTCTGACCTTGAGTGGGAGCGGCAAAGACATCGAGGGGTAGCACGTTTACATTGACAGGATTAAAGCCTGATTGCTTAGCGCGATCAAGACTGGTCTGAAGTATCTTTTTAGTCCGAGCCTGAGTCTGCTGCCCCCCTTCGGCTTCTGGCCTTTGGAGAGCATGATGCTCAACCACTGAGGCTGCCACCTGGTCTGCCTCTTGCTCATAGCGATCGCCCGCCTGCCCAATCGTTAGCTTGGCCTGAACTAACGACTGCTCTTTCTGCTCCGCTACACAGTCAGCGCGCTGGGGCTGTAGCTGAGAGGAGCTGGGCGGTTGGGGAGGGGCAGTCCCACCGGTAAACAGGCTAATTTTGCTGGCATCAAAGCCTGACTGTTTGGCCTGTTCTAGCTGAGCTTGGGTGTCAGGAGAAGGCTGCTGGCTGGCTGGATTCCCGGTCGGCGGGCTGGCAGCAAATGGGCGCGGCTGTAGCTGATTGGCAGCTTGACCGAAGAAAGCATCTGAAACAGGCGAAGTCGAGCTGAGGCGATCGCCGGTAGAGGCATTTTGAGAGAGCTGAGAGTGGCTACTCATAGACAGGCTCAAAGCTAGAAGAACTAGCTAATCGATGATTAGCTGTGAACTTAGAGAGCAACGCATTTTTAGTCGAGACAGCGCCCTGGCTTAATGAAAACTCTCAAAATTTATCTAGTAACCGAAAAATGCATTGAATCAGCAATTTCCTAGAGTATACAAAGCGCCTTTCGTGACGTGCCAATCCTTATAAATTCTTGTTAAAAGCGAATTTCAGCGGCTGAAACTTCCGGATTTGCCAAAGCAATGAGCCTGCTTAGTTGCCGCAAAGCTAAATCCGGTCAGAAGCGGTGAACTTACTTCTGCGAAAAGCTGACTTTATCAAAACTTAATCTAAAACAGAGAAACCTGCGCAGAATTAAAGCAACCCTGAGATCTCCTAGAGCGACTGTTGCGGCTATTTTCTAAGTCGGGAAAGCTAAGGGAAAGTTCGGAGTAGACCCAGCTAGATAGCTATCCTGCCCGGTTGTTTTCAGCCCAAATATTCATGAAAAAGTTGCTGTCTAATCAGGAAAAAGGTGATTCTATAGAGACATCTCCTGGAAATCTCACTCTTGAGCAGTTTATTCAAACGCTCATGTTGAATGGCGGGTCAGAGCAGACCCGGGCGAAAACGCGAGAGATTTTGAGTCGTCTTTTTCCTAATCAAGTGCAGCTAGATTTCACGGTTGCGATCTGTACCTATAACGGTGAGCGGCGACTGCCAGATGTCTTGGAGAGCTTATGCTGGCAGCTCAACACTCAGGCTATTAGCTGGGAAGTGATTGTCGTAGACAACAACAGCAGTGATGGCACTGCCCAGATTGTTGAAGACTTTCAGGCAAAGTGGCCCGCTCACTCCACGTTGCGATATGCCTTTGAAGGGCGTCAGGGAGCCGGATTTGCTCGTCACAAGGCCGTCCAGATAGCCCGCAGTCCGCTGATCGGCTTTTTAGATGACGACAACTTGCCGACTCTGACCTGGGTAATGGCGGCCTATCGCTTTGGGACTGAACGTGAATCAGTGGGGGTCTACGGCAGCCGCATCTACGGCGACTTTGAAATTACGCCGCCGGAAAACTTTGAGCGGATTTCAGGCTTTTTAGCGATTACCGATCGCGGTCATGAACCGAGGCGTTACGATCCGCAGAAAAAGGTGCTGCCGCCTGGGGCTGGCATGGTCGTGAGACGACAGGCTTGGCTAGACTACGTGCCCACAGAACAGGTGCTGGCGGGGCGGATTGAGAACCGGGAAGCGGGGGAAGATTTGGAGGCGGTTTTATACATCCAGCGGGCGGGTTGGGAAGTTTGGTACAACCCCCACATGCGTCTCTACCACCGGATTCCCGGCACTCGCCTACAGCGCGACTACCTGATTCGTCTCTGTCGTGGCATTGGCCTCAGCCGCTATCATACCCGCATGTTGAGCTGTCCCACCTGGCAGCGGCCTGCCTGGTTTTTGGCCTACTTGAGCAATGATTTGCGTAAGCTGCTGCGACACCTGATCAAATATCGCGGCCTGATCAAAACAGATGTGGTAGTAGCCTGCGAGATGACGCTTTATGTCTACAGCCTGCTTAGTCCGTTTTATATCTGGCAGCGTAGCTTTCGTCGCTACTGGCAGCAGCGTTCTTAGGCCCAAGCGATCGCCAGCCGTTCCTAACATTCAGGCTAGACTGAGCATGAATGAGGGGGGGTGCAATGGACAATGCCGACTATCAAACGGGGTTAGAGAAACTGCGGGCGGGCGATCGCCTTGGTGCCATCCAAGCCTTCAACCGCGTCCTTAGAGCAGATCCGGACTGCGTGGCAGCCTACCGCCAGCGGGCCAAAGCTAAATTTGGCAGCGGTGACTATGCCGGGGCGATCGCTGACTATACCCAAGCCCTGCAGCGCCAGCCCTCTGCCGAAACCTACCTGGGACGAGGGTTGGCGCGGCTGACTACGGGCAACACCCAAGGCACCCTAGCCGATGCTGAGCAGGCCCTCGCCCTGGCTGAAACCCTGCCAGCAGCCCACAATCTGATGGCCATGACCTACCGCAAGCTCGGCAATCCTGGAGCAGCGATCGCGGCCTACAAGCAGGCGGCCCAAGGCTACATTCAGCAGCAGGATAAGACCAGCGCTCAGCGCTGCCTAGAGGCGATCGAGCAGCTTCAGGCCCAGCCGCTGACTCAATCTGAGCTGATGAATCCTCAAGCTTACCTGCAGCAAATTGGCCAGAAAATCGAGCAGCAGGACTATCGCAGCGCTCTCGCTGACCTTGACTGGCTGTTGCGCAGTGACGCTCAAGATGCCCAAGCCTATTGCCTGCGCGGCATGGTGCGAGCCCAACTGCGAAACGGTCAGGGGGCGCTGCAGGATTTAGCCCAGGCGATGCGGCTCGCCCCCCAAGATCCCGACATTCAGTATCAGCGATCGCGAGTACGCTTAGCCCTGGGGGATGCCAGAGGGGCGATCGCCGATCTGCAGCAGCTCATTGAACGGCAGCCCCAGCAGGCGGCACTCTACCTGCAGTGCGGCAATGCCTACCAGCAATTAGAAGACTATCGCCAGGCAGTGCAGCTCTACGGGCAGGCCCTGCAGCTCAAGGCCGATCAGGCTGAGATTTACTGGCAGCGGGCCTCAGCCCAAGCAGCTTTAGAAAATTTTAGCGGCGCGGTGGAGGACTTTCAGCAGGCGGCTAATCTCTGGTTCAACCAGGGTGACTGGCCTCGCTATCAGCAGGCCCTCGATCAGGTGCAGCAGTTGCAGCCCAAAGTGTTCCGTCAGCCAGCTGCAACCAGCCTGTCGGAACTGCACCACCAGCTAGCTCAGCTCGTGGGCGGCACCTGGGAGATGGCCGAGCGGCTGCTGGCGATCGCCCGCCAGCGGTATCCGGGTAAGCCGGAAGCCTGGTATTTACAACGAGTGATCGAGGACTTAGAGCGCGATCGCTAGACTACGGTTTCACCTTGGGGCAGGAGGGCGCTGCCGGATTCGCCATCTCGCACTGGGCCATCAAACAAGGCTGCTGGGCCGCTTCTTCGGTCTCCAGCGGCGGCGGCGGCTGACCAAACACCATCTCGCAGCTAAAGTCCTCAAAGTTTGGCGTCATGGTGAGGGGAATGCCAAACTGCTGGGTAAAGAAATTCTGGGTAGGCAGTTTGCACATGTTGACGCAGAGGCCCACGCAGCGGCTCTGCTCCAGGTAGCGACACTTTTCAATCTGGACGCCGCTATTTTGCTGTCGGTGCTGACCCGTGGCATCGGTGAACTCCACTGCTTTGACCTCACAAGGGCCGACCAGCCATTCAAACAGCACTGTGGCAAACCAGGCATTTAGCTCACAAACGCGGCGGGTGGGCGAAAAGGCGGTGCGAATCAGCCACAGCACCGGGGCAGGCACCAGGGACTGCAGCACCACGGCTACGGTTTCCTGCTGCTCTTGGGCATTGCGGCCCTGCATGATTTTTTTAGAGAGGTCAACAAAGCCGTCATAGCCAGGCAGCGAGGTTCCCCGTCCTAGCGCCTTTGCAATCTTACGGCTAAACAGCCAGATAAAAACGCGATCGAACAGGTTGTCGTTGTAGACTTCTTTCTCTGGAATCTGCACAGTAAGGCGATCTTAGGGACTGCTTCTTCAGTATTGCGCAAAGCTTAGGCCAGTCGTCTACCAGTTTGTTCATATTTAGCCCTGATGATGTCTACCTACGGCTAGAATCGATGGACAAAGCTATTGGGTTGTCGCCAGTTAACAACTATGTGCCAGCTACTCGGCATGAACTGTAACGTGCCTACGGATATCTGTTTTTCGTTTGAGGGATTTGCGGCTAGGGGCGGTAAAACTGACGAGCATCAGGACGGCTGGGGCATTGCTTTTTTTGAGGGGGCGGGCTGTCGCCTATTTGTGGATGAAAAGCCGTCCTGTGAGTCCCCCGTGGCGGAACTGGTGCGGCACTACCCAATTAAGTCTACTCACGTCATTGCTCACATTCGCAAAGCCACGTTTGGTCAAGTTTCTTTAGAAAACTGTCATCCCTTTCGGCGGGAACTGTGGGGTCGCTACTGGATTTTTGCCCACAATGGCGATTTGCCCAATTTTTATCCCCGGATGGATGGGGTGTATCAGCCGGTGGGAGAAACCGATAGCGAACGGGCTTTCTGCCTAATTTTGAATACGCTACATCGTCGGTTTCCCCACGCCAAGCCGTCGCTGCCGCAGCTTTATCAGGTGTTGCAGGAAGTGACCCAGGCGATCGCCGCCAAGGGCGGCTTTAACTATTTACTCTCCGACGGCGATCACTTTTTTGCCCACTGTTCCACTCGGCTTTGCTATATCGTGCGGCAGGCTCCCTTTGCCGCCGCCCATCTGATTGACGCTGATTTAACCGTAGACTTTCAGGAACTGACTACGCCCAGCGATCGCGTTGCCGTCATCACCACCGCCCCCCTGACCGACAACGAAGTGTGGACGCCGCTGCCGCCGGGGGAACTACTGGCGTTTCAAGATGGCTTACCGTTGTGCCTGGAGTCCAAGCTGTAAACGGGCTGAGGCTGAGTCTTGCCCTTGAGCAAAAATTTGCCCAGCAGGTGGGGGGAATAGCGATCGCCTAGCTGCTGCCGTAGCGCTTCGCTGATCAGAATCTCATCAGGCTGGGCCTGACTCATCAGCCGGGCAGCCGTGTTGACCGTATCTCCCAGCACGTTGAATTCGCGGCGGCCTCTGGGAGCACCAATCTCTGCCGCAAAAACGGGGCCGTAGGTCATGCCGATGCGACAGGTGAGCTGAATCGGTTCTCCCTGCACGTTGGGCGGCGGGATTTGGTTAATCAGGTGGCGGATGGCTAGAATTGCCTCAACCGCCCGCTGGGCATCGCCGGCATCCGGATTGAGTACGCCAAAGTGAATCAAAATTTCGGAACCGATCGAGTGGTAGGTGACTTTTTGCAAAATGCCGCTGCGCCGCTCCACTGCGCCGTTCATCAGGGCAAACGCTTTGGAGAAACAGTGGACAATCTCGCCAATTTCATCTGGGCGAGCGTCATCGATCGATTCTGGCAGGCCCATCAGGTTGACAAAGGCCACGGCTATCGTCGGAAAAGCGGGAGGAATGTTGCGCTGGGCGGCATTATTCACTAGCAGCTGCAACACCGAACGGGGCAAATGGCTGGCTAGCGGCTCAATCATCTGCACCGCTGCCTGAATTTCGGCAATCAGGCCGGTGACACTGCGATCAAACAAGATGGGAGAGGCGGCCCGACGACGGTTGAGGGTAATGTCGTATTCCCCTAGCCGCTCGTCTGTCAGATCGTCTACCACAATCATGTGGCCCGGATGAGCTGCCCGCAGCCGAAACCGCTCAGAGACGCGATCGCCCGTAGCCTGCGTCAGGGATACACAGCCGATTTCCCCTTCCCCCTCCGCCTGCTTAGCAATTTGTACGGCTCGCCCGAGCAGCACATGCCCCATACGCATCGGGGTGCCAATGTCTGCCGTGACAAAGCTGCCAGCGTGAATTCCTACCCGCATCTGCAGCGACAGAGTACCCTGGGGCGTTTCTAGATAGGCAAAGTCTTGCATCGCCCGCTGCATCCGCAAGCCCGCATGAACAGCCTGCTCAACCTCATTGCGCTGGCCGTTGCTAGTGAACTGGACCAGCAGGGCATCGCCGGTAAATTCCAGCAGATTCCCCCCCGACTTGCTGATAATTTCAATCATCTGGGCAAAGTAGCGGTTGAGCAGAGCTAGGAGGGTTTCTGCCCCTGTCCGCCCTTGGGTAGCGCTGGCCTCTAACAGGCGGGTGAAACCGGCTAAGTCTGTAAACAGCAGGCTGCCGGTCTGCCAGCAGTATTGAGGATGGCCGGGACGGGGCAGGCGATCGCAAACATCTCTGGGCACGTAGTTGGTGAGCAAATGCTGCAGCGTGCGCAAATGCTCAAAGATTTGCATCAGCGTAGCGGGGCTAGGATCAATCCAGGTGACAGCGTAGAGATCGGCAGGCAGCAGCGATCGCAGCCGTCGCTCCAGCTCGGCCAGTTCAGCAAGTGCAGTTGCCACCGAAGATACCATACGGGCTGTGACTGAGAATGGCCCACTGTGATAGAGACTAATCAAGTTTACGGCATCTGCAAAGTTCCTTCCGGCGAATTTGAGCCGTTCTGCAGCGAGCTATGCCAGTCTCTGATAGTATCCGGCCAGTTTTCAGGCAGCACTCATCTGTAATTTGGGCATACCTGCTAGAGTGATGCCTATTGTGACCGCCAAGCTCTATGCCTCGCTTAGATCGGCTTCATATTGAAGTAACCAATGTCTGCAACTTCAAGTGTGAGTTTTGCCCTGACGCCATCATGCAGCGATCGCGGGGGCATATGGACTTTGCCCTACTGTCGCAACTGATTGACGAAATTAGCGATCGCCAGTTGGCCCGCATTGTCACCTTTCACCTGATGGGCGAGCCGCTGATCTATCCGTTTATTTTTGAAGCGATCGAGCGGGCCGTCAAGAAAGGGCTGGCGCTGCATCTGACAACTAACGGCAGCACGTTTCATCTGCGGACTGACCACATTGAGCGCTTAGTGGCATCCGGCATTCCCAAAGTCACCATTTCGCTGCAAACGCCTGACCCTAAGACCTTCGTGATTCGTGGCGCTCCGCCTAGGCTTAAACCAGAGCAGTATTTTGACGGCATCACTCGCTACGTACAGGCCAACCTAGCCGCGCCGCACTCTCCCACGCGGGTTCATCTCAAGTTTCTTGACACCTCGCCCCATCCTTTCCTGGTGCCCCACAAGCCCCTATCGGTGATTGAGGGCAAAGCTCAGATGCAGCAGGAACTGCAAAATTGGGCCAAACGACTCCTAGAAGGCTATGGGGCAGCCCCCAGTACCGCGACACTGCAGCAGCGGCTACGGCAGCACCGGGCTGGGCACTGGCAGACGATTGAGCTGACGCCGAAGCTGGCTTTGGAAACGTTTCCGCTAGATAGCTGGGGCAACGTGGAGAGCGATCGCGTGATTGCGGCTCAGTTTGGCTACTGCAACGGCGCTAGTCAGCAGGCGGGCATTCTCTATGACGGAACGGTAGTCCCCTGCTGCAAAGATTTTGAGGGGCAGATTCCACTGGGCAATGTGCAGGACACCTCGCTCGGCCATATCCTCGACAGTGCTCCGGCCTGTCAGCTTCGTCAGGGTTTCGATCGCCTGCAGGTGAAGAATCCGGTTTGTCAGCGCTGTATGGGAGCAGATTCGACGGCTAAGTCCTGGCTGCGGCAGGCGGGGTCAGTGGCCTATTTCAAGGTTTACAGTCCGATTAAGAAGAGGCTAGAACCTGGATGGGGCGAGGTGTAGGGAAAATTGGCGATCGCCCTCAGAGTGACGTGTCTTTGACACTGCCCGCCCCGCCTATTCTCCCACTGCCGCCCCGCCTTCTATCCCTTCTAGGAAACCAGAAAGCTGAGGATATTCAACCTTGTGGTCAGCGAAATACTGCTTCGCCCGCTGAATTAAATCAGTTTGGTAGAGAAACTCGTCGCGGGCATCCATCGGATAGGCTTTGAGCTTGAACTGGGTGCCCCAGGGCTTCTCCTGTACAATGACGACGACGGGTAAGTCCAGGCGGGTATATTTACTGCTGTAGGCAGTTTGGTAGAGCACCTGCCGCGTTGCGGCCACGTTGACAACGTGGGAAAAATAAAAGTTTGTCACCACCTGAGCCTCTAGCTCGCCGCTGTTGGCATTGATGATTGGCTCTGTCCAGATCTTGCTGTGGGGCACGCTGACCAGGCTGTCACTGGGGGTACGAATCTGCACCCGCCGGAGGCCATAGTCCATAATTTCGCCATAGGTATCACCAATGCGGACGCGATCGCCCACCCGATAGGGCGCTTCGTATAAACCGACAATTCCGGCAATGATAGAGCTGACATAGTCCTTAAAGGCAAAGCCCAGCGCCACGGCTAGCGTCCCCGTCAGCGCAAAGAGATTTTGCGGCGATAGGTTGAGAAACAGATTAGAGACATAGACAATGGCGGCCAGCAGCACCAGCGCCCGCAGAAACGGCAGTCCCTGCTTGGTCAACAGGCGAAATCGGCGCGGCACCCGCTCAGAAATCCAGTCTGTGAGGTTATCGATCGCTAGCAGTAGGCCATAGGCAATGGCAATCGTCACTAAGGCTGACAGCACTGTAGACGTATTGATTTCCGCCAGCCAGCGCTGGGCAAACTCGCTGGGCTTATTGCCCTGACCGCTCTGCATCAGCAAGGCTGCTGGAACGAGATGGGTGTGGGGGTTCAGAGAAAGCATCAGCGATCGCCTCCAATGACAAAATTATTTTGACGTAGCCGATCGCGCAGTTGCGGGTAGTAAGCAGGCTCTACGGTGATGATGTCATCCTGCTTGGTTAAAATTTCCTGGCGCAGCAGCTTTTGCACTTGGGCCCGGACCTGCTCCTCTGACTCGCCCAAGCTCAGCGAAAGGTGAGCCACAGTCATGTCGCCGTGGAGCAGAATGGAATAAATTAGGTATTCCTCTGTGGCCGATAGAGACGGCATATCCGGGTAGCTAGAGCGCTGCTGCTTTAGATGTCCGGCCTCAAACAGTTCGGCCAGCGTGGCGTCTGGATCAGGATGGTCTGTGGCTGCCTCAGTGGTTTCTAGCTCGTAGCCCAAAGAGCGCCACCAAAGCTGCAGAGCCACGCTGCTAATGCCATGAGAGATATGGTCGAGGTCGGCGTAGAGAACTTCCGCCTTTTCTGACTGCGAGGTGGCATGAGACGACTGCGATCGCTGTCGGGCAAAGTCTATCTGGCCGTCTAGTGTTTTTAGCATAGGATGGAGCCAGTTCTGGATTTGCTCACCGTCTAGGGAAGGCAGCTCCGTGGTTTGCTCCAGATAGGCTTCGATCTGGCAGACAATATTAAAGTATTTCCAGGCCCAGGCATTGCAGCCAATTAGCCAAAAGCGAGACAGATCGGCAGTTACCATGTCCCGTAGCTGCTCAATCCCTTTCCAGCCACCAATGCAGCGCAAAAAATAGGCATCTAGGCGGGGAATGACGATGATTGAGCGGCGATCGCCATTGGCGGGCAGGGACAGCTCTGTGGCAATTTTTGACCGCGCCGTTTCTATAGCCTCAACAATGTCTTGGGTGCGATCGGGGCGAGTCTCAATCGGTAGAAAATAGAGGCTGTAATTCTCAGCCGTAGGCCAGTGCTGCAGCGCGTGCTGCAAGATGGGGTTAAAAGACTCCACCGGGCTGTGCAAAATCGTCAGGCTGTTGGCGGTGGCCTTGTCTTGCTGCCAGCTAGCCAAATGCTGCTCTAAGGTAGTCAGAATGTGGTGGCGGTAGGTGGGATGAACCGGAGATTTCTGCAGCTCTTGGTCAATCTGAGCGGCGATCGCCGGGGGCAAAGGCCCAAGGTCATCCTGCTCGATAACATCGGCTCGTTTTTTAGACAACCAAGCCTGAATCTGCTCTAGCAGCCAGCTCATGACCTTATGACGTTGTTACATTGCATACTGCCAGAATGGGGGGATCTGTCTAACCGCACCTCTGTCCGCAGACCCAACTTTAACCTGTAGGCGGTTGCTCAAAGGGACGCTTGCGCTTTAACTTAATGGTTAACAGATGCTGATACCAGCCATCGCTAAAGATAAGTTTAAATTGACCGTGGTGTGAGTCCACCAAAGTTCACGACCGTTAACCTTTGCTGCAAAAAGAAGAAAACTTATGACAGTTGCTCAAGCTACCTTTCCCATCGATTTGGGTGCTTACCAATATATATCCTTAGATCCAGCCGTATCGACCCTGACAGACGAGCAGCGCCAGGCACTGCAGGCTAATATTCAGCTCTGTCGGGATGCCATTGTCTTTTTTACGGCCACTGGCGCAGCTAAGGGCGTAGGCGGTCATACCGGCGGGCCATACGACACCGTGCCGGAAGTGATGATTCTAGATGCTCTCTTTCGCGGCAACCCTGATAAGTTTGTGCCCGTCTTTTTTGATGAAGCGGGACACCGCGTTGCCACCCAGTATCTGATGGCCACTCTGGCCGGAGAGTTGCCCGCTGAGCAGCTCATGCGCTACCGCGAAGCCCACCAAAAGCTACCCGGTCACCCCGAACTGGGATTAACTCCCGGCGTCAAGTTTAGCGGTGGACGGCTGGGACATATTTGGCCTTTCGTCAACGGTGTGGCTTTAGCTAACCCTGGTAAGACCACGTTCTGTCTGGGATCTGACGGCTCGCAGCAAGAGGGGAATGACGCTGAGGCGGCTCGCCTCGCCGTCGCCCAGCATCTTAACGTCAAGCTCATTGTTGATGACAATGACGTTACCATTGCCGGACACCCGTCTGAATACCTTCCCGGCTTTAGCGTACGGAAAACCCTAGAAGGGCACGGCCTCAAGGTACTGGAGGGCGACGGGGAAGATCTCGACGGTCTCTACGCCCGCATCTGTGAAGCAATCAACACCCCCGGCCCCGTTGCCGTAATCAACAAGCGGGCCATGAGTGTGGGCATTGAGGGCATTGAAGGCACCACCCACGGCCATGACGTGATTCCGGTCGATGCGGCTATTCGCTACCTGGAAGCTCACGGTCAGAGCGCTGCGGCTGACATGCTCAAAAAAATTGAAAAGCCTAAGCAGGACTACACATTCTTAGGCTCGTCCGACAAAGTTGGCTCCAACCGCAATGTCTTCGGTGAGGCGATGGTGGAGGTACTGGGAGGCATGAGCGAGAGCAATCGCAAAAACAGTGTCCTCGTCGTCGATAACGATCTAGAAGGGTCTTGCGGATTAAGCCAAATTCGCAAAGCCTACCCCGAAGTTTTTGTCAGCGGCGGCATTATGGAGCGGGGCAATCTTTCAGCCGCCGCCGGTTTTGGCATGGAGAAAGGCAAGCAGGGCATTTATGCCACTTTCAGCGCCTTCCTAGAGATGTCTATCTCTGAAATCACGATGGCGCGGCTCAACTTTGCCAACCTGCTCTGTCATTTCTCCCACGCTGGCATTGATGACATGGCCGACAACACCTGTCACTTCGGCATCAACAACATGTTTGCCGATAATGGCCTCGATGACGGTCACGAAACCCGCCT
Source organism: Sphaerothrix gracilis Ecp01 (assembly GCF_030405905.1). Lineage (NCBI taxonomy): Bacteria > Bacillati > Cyanobacteriota > Cyanophyceae > Nodosilineales > Nodosilineaceae > Sphaerothrix > Sphaerothrix gracilis. The sequence continues at coordinate 87,724 of NZ_JASATW010000019.1, read as the reverse complement.
CTACTTCCCCGCTGACGCCAATCAGATGCGAGCCTGCGTTAAGCGTGTCTTCGGGGATGAGGGACTGCGCTTCATCTTCTCTACCCGTTCTAAAGTGCCGATGATTCTAGACGCTGACGGCAATGAAATGTTTGCCGGAGACTACACCTTTACCCCCGGTAAGGATGAGGTCGTGCGGGAAGGTTCGGCGGGTTATATTGTCACCTTTGGCGATTCCCTCTATCGGGCGCTAGACGCGGTGGAGCGGCTAAAGCAGGACGGCATTGATGTGGGCCTGATCAACAAGGCGACGCTCAACGTGGTTGATGATCAGATGATGGCGAAGGTGGGCAAAGCGCCTTTTGTGCTTGTGACTGAAGCCTTTAACCGTCGTACAGGTCTGGGAATGCGGTTTGGTTCCTGGCTGCTGGAGCGGGGCTATACGCCTAAGTTTGCCCACATTGGCACCCATGAGGAGGGCTGCGGTGGTCTGTGGCAGCAGTATCCCTATCAGGGCATCGATCCGGAGGGCATCATGAAGCAGGTGAAGCAGTTGATGAATTAATCAGCACCGATATCGGTAAAGGCTGTAGGGGCAGGTTCAGGTGTTCATTGATTGGGTGTATGCACCAATCAGCATCAAAACCTGCCCCTACTGGCGCGACACAGCTGAAATAAGGCATTAAGTAGGGTGCTGTATACCCAAAGGGCATAGCAGAAAAGCGCTAGCGTAACGCACCGAATATATGGAGTTTCAGCTCATACATTTGGGCGGAGCCTACTGCTCATCAGCTTCACCCTCTTCTTCCTCTTCAGGAAGCTCATCTGTAGGAGGGGCTGCTTCATCCGCCTCATCCGCAGGCGTATCTTCAGGATCAGAAATGACGTTATCAACAGACAGGCTGAGCCGATAGTTAATCGGTCGGTTGGCCTGAGACACGACGACCACCTCGTAATAACCTGACTGGGGGAGACGCCCCGACCAGGTTGTTTCCTCCGAGTCAGAGAGCAGGTAGGGATTGGCGTCGCTGGGGCGGGGCAAATACAGCGACAGCGCCGTGCTGTCCGCCGGAGCCTGGAGGCTGAGGCGTAAAAGCTGCCCCTCAGTTAGCTCCATGATGTAGACTTGGCCCTCGCCCGGTGCGAGCTGACCGCTCACCTGACGGCTATAGCGCCCCGACTCAAACCGTATTTCATCTAAGCGATCGCCCGATAGAACTGTCTGCAGGCGATCGCTCGCCAGTCCATACCAGATTTGACCGATAGGTTCTTCCAGAAAATTGCGTCCGGCCTGACCGGGAAACAGGTCTAAAAATTTAGCATCGGCTAGATCGTAGAGCGCCTTACTGCTGACAAAGCGCTGGTTGAGCTGAGACTGCCACTGGCCGAGATCATTCTGCCCGTAGCTGCCGAGCTGCTGCCTGGCTCCGGTGCTGAGATTGGCTTCTAGCAGATCCAGCAGCTCCGAGGCCACGTTGTCCCAGCGCAGCCGGGCCGGGGCATCTTCGGCGCTTTCTGTCAGCGTGGTGCCGCGCAGGTCAGGATAGCGATCGTAAAAGACCTGATCGCTCAGCCTGACAAAGTAATCACTGCTGATACCGAGTGCCTGCCGCCGCTGCTGAAGTGCCTGCTTGCGCGCCTGTTCTTCGCGGGAAAAGCTAGAGGAGTCAGCATTATCCGCCTCATTCACCTCGCTGGTATCCGCCTGCTGACCAATAGGCTGCCACTGAGCCGCCACCCACCAAACCAGGGTGATAGCCCCGATTAAAAGCAGCAGACCCAAAATAGCCTGCAAAAAGCCTGAAGACGATCGCTTCGGCGGGGCGGAGTGGGTAGTCGGAGGCTGGGAGCGGTAGGCTTGAGTCGCTCTAGAACTGGCCGCAACGGGCGTTGTGGCAAAGCTGGGTAAGTTAGTGGCCGCTGGCGCCGCAGCTACGGTAGCTGCCGTGGTTGACGGGGCGGGCGGGGTGTCTAGGGCCTGCATCAGCGCTCTAGCCGACTGAAAGCGATCGCTGGGGCGAGCCGCCAGCAAGCGCCGCAGCACTGCCGCGAACTGGGGGCTGAGGGTGACATCTTCATCCCAGTTCCAGGTCTGATGGTGGGCGTCGTAGAGCATTTGCGGCTCCTGCCCGGTCAGCAAAACCAGGCCGGTGACGCCCAAGGCATACAGGTCGCTAGCGGGCGTCACCACCCCCGCGCTAATCTGCTCCTCTGGGGCATATCCCACTTTACCTAACCGCGTCAGCGCCTGATGGGGGCTAGCGGCTCCCGGATGGCTGAGCTGATAGACCACCGTTGCCGCCACCTGCTTGACGCCGCCAAAATCAATCAGAACCGGCTTGCCGTCCTGATTGCGCAAAATTAGATTATCGGGGGAAATGTCGCGGTGAATGACGCCGAGGCTGTGAATATAGTCCAGCACTGGCAGAAGTTGAGAAAACATCTGCTGCACTTCGGTTTCGCTGAAGTGGCTGTCGTAGCGCAGACGGGTTTCTAGCAGTTCTTTATAGGTCGGCCCTTCAATATAGTCCTGCACTAAAAAGAGCTGCCACTGCTGGCTAGTTTTTACCCGCAGCAGTTCTCGAAACTTGGGAATTTGGGGATGGGCTAGCTGGTAGAGCACCCCGGCTTCCCGCTCAAAAAGCTGCTGGGCTTTCTGCAGAGCCGCTTCGCCTTCCACCTGGGGCACAAACTCTTTCAGGACGCACAGCTCGTTGAAGCGATAGGTATCTTCCGCTAAATAGGTATAGCCAAAGCCACCCTGGCCTAGCTGCTTAAGCAGACGATAGCGATCGCCCAGGAGTGAACCTGCATTACCGGCCATTCCGCCTAGCGTCATGAAACCTCTCCTTGCTGATAGTGTTGAAACGGTTTGCTCATGGCCTCTGCTGTTCTAGGGCTAAAACCGCTTGGCGTTTACAAAGTAGGGTAGCGCTTCCCAGGTTTTTGACCAGTTTTGCAGAATAAATCGCAACAGCCAAGGGGCAGAAGCTGCCATCAATATCAGTCCCACCCAGCTATTTTCCCGAAACTCACTCAAGGTCATTTCGGCACTAGGGGCTGCCAATAGCTCCAAAGCGATCGCCAAAATATTGTTCAACATGTGGCAAAAAATCGGTGCCCACAGCGAGCGGGTACGCAAATAGAGCAGCGCCATCACCAGGCCAAAGACAAACAGGCCGACCACGTTGGTATGCAATATGCCAAACAGCAGCGACGAGACCACTACCGCCGCTGGCGTATTCCACTTCGTGCCCCAGCGGTGTAGCAAAACACCGCGAAAGATAAATTCTTCGGCGATCGGGGCCACCATCACCACGTTGAGCATCATCAGACTGCTGTAGAGCCAGGGCACGGCGGTTTCTGACGTGAATAGGGTCGGGGGCTGCTGCAGCGTTTCCTCTACCAGTTCAGGGGCCAAAAAAGACAGGCCATAGAACGAAACTTGAAAGGCCCCCAGGGAAAACATCAGCAGCGCCACGGTCAGCACCGTAGCCATTACCCAGGAAAACCGTTGAGGCCGGGGGCCAAACAGATGACGGTATCGCAGCTTGGTTTTACGGCCCAGCCAGCCAATCAGCGGCCACAGCCCCAGAGACAGCAGCAGATAAGTCAGCGCCTGCAGCAGCGGATCGGTCGCCGCGATCGGCAGCCAGCCCATCATTTCCAACAGACTCAGCCCCAGACCCAATGCCACGCTAGCCCCGATCAGTCCCAGCAGCACCCACCGGAACTTGAGCGCCTCAAACGGATTAGGCATCGCCATAGGCAGGAACCGCCGCCCCTCGAATATCCCCTGCCGCCTCGGAGGCTAAGAAGGCAATAATTCTTGCTAAAGACGCTGGGCTGACCCACTGATCGGCCTCTTCGCTGCCCATCGCCTCACGGTTGGCCGGAGTGTCAATGACGCTGGGCAGTACCGCATTAGCCGTTACGTTAGTGCCTTGGGTTTCCTGGGCGATCGCCTGGGTCAGCGCTACCACGCCCGCCTTGGCTGCGCTGTAGGCCGCTAGCTGCGCCGCCGGCTGGGCCGCTCCCCGCGAGCCAATGGTGACAATACGACCATAGTTTTGCGCCAGCATTCGCTGCAGCGCGTACTTGCAGACTAAAAATGTCGTATCGAGGTTGAGGGTAAAATCTTTTTTCCAGTCCCCATAGTCATACTCGTGCAGCTTCCCCATTGAAAAGCCGCCAACTAAATGCACCAAAGCATCAACCCGGTTCATGCCTGCGACTAGCTTAGCCACGGCTGACTCATCACTCAAATCGGCCTCTACGAAGCGAATACGAGCCAGTTCGGCGGGCGATCGCTGGCTTTTCAGCGGCTCTACCTTAGTCGCACTGCGATAGGGAATGGTCAGTTCGGCTCCCTGCTCCAGCAAAATTGGAATCACGCCCCGGCCTAAACCACCTGTTCCCCCGGTGAGTAAAACTTGCTTACCCTGCATTGCCACCATCATCTCTCCTCGCATTTGCAGCTTTATCCTTATCTAATCTAGATGAGCGTGATACCCAGTGGCGTCCGGCTAGCGGCTGGAGCAGATAGGTCAGCTAACTGGCTGAGTCGCCTCAGCGATCGCTGCGAGATTGATTGCCGCTGTTAAAAACAGCCGGATTTTGGCTGAGCCAAGCGGTAGATAGAAAGTAGACCAATTTTACGGGGTCTGATTTGCCGATCTATGGCGACCGTCAAAGACAGATACGGCTGACCCTGAAACTGGTTTACCACAAGCTGTTGGGTCTAAGTGAAGGGTATGAAGCAGTTCAGAGCGCATTTACAATCCAGACCGTCAGCATTGATTTCTCACCCCGGTTCACACAGCTACCGGGTGAAGCGCGTCTCTCAGAATCAGTCTACTCAATCTAGCGACTCTTCACGACAGATGGACAGCACGCCGGTCGAAGCGCCTAAGGGCACTATTTTAATTGTTGATGACGCGCCAGATATCCTTAATCTACTCTCAGAATTTTTGTTTGGCTGCGGCTACATAGTCCACGGCATTAGTCAGTCTGATCAGACCCTGGCGTCAGCCCTAGAACATCAGCCCGATCTGATTCTGATGGATGCCCACATGCCCAAGCCTGATGGCTACACCCTTTGCCAGCAGCTCAAACAAAGCTCCGATTTACGGCAGATTCCCGTCGTCTTGATGAGCGTGTCTGCGGAAAAGGGAGACAAAGTCGGTGCCTTTGCTGTCGGTGCCGCCGATTACATCACTAAGCCCATTTGGTTAGAAGAACTGCTCGCGCGGGTCAACAGCCATATCACCACCTACAAGCTGCAAAAGCGCCTCCAGCTTCAAACTCAGCGAGCTTTATCCGCTAGCGGCCAGTCGCCCCTGCTAGCTGACCTGCAGCGGATGCTACACCGCCAGACTGAGCTGCTCAAGCGCCAAAATGAGCGGCTACAGCAGGAAATCCACGAGCGGCAGCAGGCTGAACAGGCATTGCTGCAGGAAAAGCAAAAGTCCGAGCAGCTTTTGCTGAATATTCTGCCTAGAGCCATCGTAGAGCAGCTTAAGCAGTTTGAAGGCTCGCTGGCGGAGCGATTTGATGAGGCCACAATTCTGTTTGCCGATATTGTCAATTTCACGCCGCTGGCAGCCAACGTGGTGCCGCTGGAGTTGGTGAACCTGCTGAACCAGATTTTCTCGGCCTTCGATCGCCTGGTGGACCAGTATGGCCTAGAAAAAATTAAGACGATTGGGGATGCCTACATGGTGGCTGGTGGCCTGCCTATTCCCAGAGCTGACCACACTGAGGTGGTGATGGAAATGGCGATCGCCATGCAGGAGGTGATTGCCTCGTTTACCCGCGACAATGAGGAACCGCTGCAGCTTCGCATCGGCATCAACACTGGCGCGGTGGTTGCGGGCGTAATTGGCATTCGCAAATTTAGCTACGACCTCTGGGGAGATGCGGTCAATATTGCCAGCCGCATGGAAGCCCAGGGGGTTCCCGGTAAAATTCAGGTGACCGAGCAGACCTACCAGAAGCTCAAGCATAAATACGACTTTGAGCCTGGTAGCGAAATTCAGATTAAAGGGCGGGGGCTAATGCCGGTTTATCACTATGTGCGACGGAAATCTTAAAAGGCGCTGGTAAACTGGGAAGCTGAGTACCTTCACCTGGGCTGAGTTGGGCATGGCAACATTTTTGCTAGAAGTGGGCACCGAAGAACTTCCGGCAGGCTTCGTCGATAGCGCTTTGAACCAGTGGCGATCGCGAATTGAGCCGTCGCTGCAGGAGCACTTTTTAGGCCCCAGTGCCCTCAAGTTTTACGGCACGCCGCGCCGCCTCGCCCTGGTGCTGGAAGGCTTACCGCTGCAGCAGCGCGATCGCGAAGAAGAGGTGAAAGGCCCCCCGGCTCAGGCCGCCTTTCGAGACGGCGAGCCGACCAAAGCGGCGATTGGCTTTGCTAAGTCACGGGGCGTTGACGTAGCGGCTTTAGAAGTTCGCGAAACAGACAAAGGTGCTTTTGTCTTTGTGCAACAAAAAATAGCGGGACGTCCTACTGCCGAAATTTTGACCGAGCTGGTGCCACAGTGGATCTTTGAGCTGGAAGGCAAACGCTTCATGCGCTGGGGTGATGGCGACCTCCGCTTTCCCCGCCCGATTCGCTGGCTGGTAGCGCTGCTAGACGACACTCTGTTGCCCATCACCCTAGAAAACGGCTCGGCAATCTGCCAGAGCGATCGCCATTCAGCCGGGCACCGAGTTCTGCATCCCGCGCCGCTGACAGTCGAATCGGCTACTGGCTACCGCGATCTGTTGCAGTCGGGCTATGTGGAAGTAGACCCGGCAGAACGCCGCCGTCAAATTCGGCAGCAGGTAGTGGCAGCGGCCCAGTCGGTCAGCGGTGAGGCCGCGATCGCTGAGAGCCTATTAGAGGAAGTGACGAACCTGGTGGAATGGCCCACTGCCGTGGTGGGCAAGTTCGACCCGGAATTCCTGGATCTGCCCGCCGAAGTGATCACGATGGAAATGGAGAGCCATCAGCGCTATTTTCCCGTCCGCCGCCGCGCCAATACCCCAGAACTGCTGCCCTATTTCATTACGGTTTCCAACGGCGATCCGGCCAAATCTGAAATTATTGCCGAGGGCAATGGCCGCGTGATCCGGGCGCGGCTGTCGGACGGCAAATTTTTCTATGATGCCGATCGTCAGGTGCCTTTGGCAGACTATGTCCCCAAGCTGGCCGCCGTCACTTTTGAAGAAAGCCTGGGTTCTGTCCGAGACAAGGTTGACCGGATCCAGGCGATCGCGAGCCGTATTGCCGATCAGCTAGCGCTGAGCCTAGGCGATCGCGCCGCTGTAGAGCGAGCAGCCCTACTGTGTAAAGCCGACTTGGTGACGCAGATGGTGGGCGAGTTTCCGGAGTTGCAGGGGGTGATGGGCCAAAAATATGCCCTCAGCAGCGGCGAGCCTGAAGCCGTTGCCACCGCCATTTTTGAGCACTACCTGCCTAGGGGTGCCCACGACCAGCTGCCCCAAACTCAAATTGGTCAGGTGGTGGGCCTTGCCGATCGCCTCGATACGCTAGTGGGTATTTTCAGCCTGGGCAAGCTGCCTTCGGGTTCATCTGATCCCTTTGCCCTGCGGCGAGCGGCTAATGCCATCCTCAATGTCACCTGGGCCGCCGAGCTGCCGCTGAATCTTAAAGCTTTGCTACAGCAGGTGATTGCCGACTTTGCCGCCACCGCAGCCTCCACTGTCAAAGACGCAGCCCAACTGCAAACTCAGCTAGAGGACTTCTTCCTGCAGCGAATTCGGACGCTGCTAGAGGATGAAAAAGGAATTGACTATGATTTGGTCAATGCGGTGCTCGGCGAAGAAGATGCCGCCTATGCCGAGCGGGCGCTGGCGGATGTGCTGGATGTCAGCGATCGCGCTCAGTTTTTACAGACAATTCGCAGTGACGGCACTCTGGCCGAAATTTATGAAACAGTCAACCGGGCTGCTCGCCTGGCCGCGCAGGGAGACCTAGATTTTTCTGCCCTCGATCCGGCTGCCGTAGTTGACCCCACTCTCTTTCAGCAGTCCTCCGAGCAGGCGTTTTTTGATAGTCTGCAGCAGCTCCTGCCGGAAACCCAGTCTGCTCAGAGCGATCGCAACTACCGCCAGCTCGTAAATGGCCTGGCGCAGGCGGCTCCGGTCGTCAGCAGTTTCTTTGACGGCCCCGATAGTGTTTTAGTCATGGACAAAGACCCCAATATTCAGCGCAATCGACTCAACCTGCTGGGCCTGCTGCGCAATCATGCCCGCGTCTTAGCCGATTTTGGCGCAATTGTTAAAAGCTAGGCTGGAGAGTCTGGCATGAACTTGCCGTTTTGAGGTATTAAAAGCCTATGGACTCCAAAGGCTCTTTTTCCATGCAGAAGCAGGCCCACGTGATTGGTTTAGGCAGGTCTGGCACGGCAGCGGCACGGCTGTTGAAGCAGGACGGCTGGCAGGTCACTCTTAGCGATCGCAATCCGTCAGCTTCCCTGCAACAGCAGCAGGCCCTAGAGCAAGCGGGCATCACCGTCAAAATGGGCCACGACTTTTCCCCCAGTCGTGATATTAACCTGCTGGTGGTGAGTCCAGGGGTGCCCTGGGACATTTCGCCGCTAGATCAAGCTAGAGAGCTGGATATTGAAACCATTGGCGAAACCGAGCTGGCCTGGCGATTTCTAGCCGATCGTCCCTGGGTTGGCATCACCGGCACTAACGGCAAAACCACAACTACGGCGCTGACGGCAGCTATTTTTCAGGCCGCCGGCTTTCACGCTCCGGCCTGCGGCAATATTGGCTACGCCGCTTGCGAACTGGCCTTAGACGAAGCGGTACCGGACTGGGTAGTGGCGGAACTCAGCAGCTACCAGATTGAAGCCTCCCCCACACTGGCGCCGCAAATTGGCATCTGGACAACCTTTACGCCCGACCATCTCAATCGCCACAAGACTTTGGCAAACTACTATGCCATCAAAGCAACGCTCTTGCGGCGATCCACTCTCCAGATTCTCAACGGCGATGACCCCCATTTGCGCACTCAGGCAGATACCTGGCCGGACGCCCACTGGACTAGCGCGGCAGGCCGCCAGGCGATCGCGCCGCTGCAGCCCACCACCTGGATCGAAGACGGCTGGGTCAAATTCAAAGGTACAGATGTCGTAGAAGTCAAGGCCCTGCGCATGGTCGGCGGGCACAATCAGCAGAATTTGCTGATGGCGGTAACCGCTGCCTGTCTGGCCGAAATTGAGCCTGCCGCGATCGCCGAGGCGGTGACTCACTTCCCCGGTGTGCCCCATCGCCTAGAGCAGGTTCTCACCTGGCAGGGAATTGACTTTATCAATGACAGCAAGGCGACTAATTACGACGCCGCTGAGGTGGGTTTGCAGGCAGTGGCCGCGCCGGTGGTGTTAATTGCGGGCGGGGAACCCAAAACGGGCAATGACGAAGCTTGGCTGCAGGCCATTCACGCTCAGGCAGCGGCGGTGTTGCTGATTGGTGAGGCAGCTCCGGCCTTTGCCCAGCGCCTAGAGCAGGTAGACTTTAGCCAGTTTGAAATTGTGGAGACCTTGGAGCGGGCGGTGTCGAGGGGGGCCGAACTGGCGGCCCAGCATCAGGCCAAAGCTGTTTTGCTCTCTCCTGCTTGTGCCAGCTTCGATCAGTACAAAAGTTTTGAACATCGCGGCGATCATTTTCGTCAACTTTGTCAGGCCCAGTTTCAATCCGCTTAGGCGATCGCGTTATCATAGGCTCGTTAAGCGCATTGACTGCTGGCTAGCGGCCCACTTAAACGAGCAGGATTCATGAGCTACGACAGTTCTCCTAAGTCTCAGGGTTTCTCACTTAAATTCATCAATAGCTTATTGATGATGCTCTCTGGCGGCGTCATGCTGGTGGCGCTGCTGGTGGCAATCGGTATTTGGCGCGCCGGTGGACGCTTTTTTGAAGGGCTGATGATGATGGTGCAGCCCCCGCCGCCTACTCAGGAGGTGGACATCCGCTCGGTGGTGGTGCGGCAGATTCAAAGCGCTAGCGAGCTAACCACCGCCGTTTTCACTATGGAAGCGGTCGTGCCTGCCAAGAGCGATCGCACCCTAGGCGGCTATGTGGTAGGCCGTACCAACCTGCTCTATATTGCCTACGGCGAAGTCCGCGCCGGCGTAGACCTAAGCGAGCTGACCTCTGAGGATGTGCAGGTCTTGGCCGACGGCGTGCGCGTCACTCTCCCGCCCCCGCGAATTCTAGACAGCAAGATCGATGTCGATCGCTCCTCAGTTTACGATTACGATCGCGGCTTTCTCGGACTAGGCCCCGACAACGCACCAGTGCTGCAGGACTTTGCTCAAGAAGAAGCCCTCACTAAAATTCTTAAATCAGCCTGCGCGGAGGGCGTTCTGCATGAGGCCAATGCCAGGGCCGAGCAGCTGGTCGGACAGCTTTTGTCCACCGCAGGCTACAGCAACTACCGCGTCCTTAGCCAGCCCCCTGCTGCCGAAGCTTGCCCAACGACTTAAAAATGCTGAAATCCTGACTCTAGCGACAGAGTGGCGATCGCCGCCCCGTTTTTGTCTCGGAGAGTTATCCCAGAATCCGCCGTAATCTGTCCGACAATGGCAGCGGGAGGGCCGATTTTCTCTACCAAAGCGGCGGCTAAATGAGGCGGCAAAGCCAGCACTAGCTCAAAATCTTCACCACCATAGAGGCACCAGTCTAAGGCCGTTTCGCCAGCCAGCCAGCCGCTGAAGCAGGGCGGCACGGGCAGGCGCGATCGCTCTAATTGTGCCCCCGTCTGACTTTCCCGGCAGATCTGCAGTACGGCATTGGCGAGGCCATCACTGCTGTCCATCGCGGCAATGGGACGGTTGCAGGACTCACAGACCTGCCAGAGGGCAGGCAGCACGTCAAAACGAGGCCGAGGCTGCTGGTGTGCCTGAATCAACGGCTGGCGCTCTGTCTCAGCTAAAGCCTGGCCTTTCTGCGGGTGCAAAAGCAGCTCCAAGCCAGCGCGGGACGCCCCGTGATATCCGGTAACTACGAGGGCATCGCCGGGCCGGGCCGCCGATCGCCGCAGAACTTTAGAGGGTGGCACTTGCCCTAAAGCCGTAATGGCGACGGTAATCACTGGAGCCCGGCAGAGATCGCCCCCCAGAATAACGCCGCCGTATTGTTCCAGGCAGGCCCCAATGCCTTGATAAAAAGGGTCAATCCAGTCCAAGGCAGTCTCAGGCGGTAGCCCCAGTCCCAGGGTCAGGCCCAGCGGCGCTGCCCCCATCGCGGCCAGGTCAGAGAGGTTAGCAGCCGTCGCCCGCCAGCCAACATGATAGGGGTCAGTGGTGCGATCGCTAAAGTGAATATCCTGCACTAAAACGTCAGTGGTGACAACGAGCTGCTGGCCAGTCGCCACGGAAAGAACGGCCGCATCGTCGGCGATCGCCCCGGCAGGGCAAAACTGACGCAAATGCTGCAGCAGACCAATTTCCCCTAGCTGTCTCACCGTTGAAGCCATCATCAATCACAGAGGAATCTTTGCAATTCGGTTATTCCATTTTCAGGCTGACGACGGATAACGCCCGTCACAATCGCCTGATTTAGATCGGCATCAGCTTGCAAACGAACCTTTGCCATTATGCGGGCTGTGAAGAGTCTCTAGCAGATGTTAGCTTTTCGTACAAAGCAGGAGCATCGACTTTTACTGGCTGCGGCATGTTATTAAACAGGCTCTCTTCAGCAAGCAAATAAGCATCAATATCAGCGCGGTTTGCCAAATAAAAAGTGATAGCGCCGTATACCTTTTCTAAGTCCAGCAGTGGATAGGACTGAGCAATATTTTCAGGAGATAAACCCTGGCGAAAAGCATAAACGATAGAGTCTAGTGAAATTCGAGTATCGGTAATCCAGTACCCTTCGTTCTCAAATTTCACGTATGGCTTAGTAGAAATAGTAGACATAGAACTGCAATAAGCTAAACCACTTCTGAAATCATAAACCAGTCAATAGGAGACCGCTTATATCAAAGCTGGACTGATTCGTTCAACAGTCTGGCTTAACACATACACCGCATGGGTTTTAGCTTTGTATTGGCGCGGGGGTGTCTTACGCATTATTTTAAATCCCATTCGCAGCCAAAACTGTAGACCCCGCTCGTTAGCTTCGATCGCTACCAGAGAAATTTTGCTGATGCCTTGCGCCTCTACCCAGCGCTCAAACGCTCTGTAAAAGTCAGCTCCCAGTCCCCGCCCCCGGTATTCAGGAGCAACCATCATCAGTCCAATCCACCAGGTTTGCGCATCCGGGTAGTGCCGTATCCCGGCAATCATGCCAGCTAGCTCCTGCTGGGCATTAAATAGGCCAAAGATGTAGTTGTCTGCTGAAGTTTTTCCTGCTGGCAGATCGTCAAATTCCTCCCTTGCCGCCGTTGGCGCTGGGGATAAACCATCTGTCAGGTGAAAAAACGCCGTACATTGCTCATAGAGGCGTTGCAGAATGTCTGCATCCTGCAGTGTGAGTCGCCGCGCGAAATAGCCAGGACGCTTTAGCGCAAAGCCTGTTGGATTGTTCATGCCCTACCTGAAATTTCTAAAAGGCGGCGATCGCACTTAGATGCGCCCATCCAGCTCTGATCGCTCATCAATAGGTCTTTGGTAGCTTGGCTTCGAGAACAACTAGAGAGTGAACCTTACGCCCTACAGCACTAGGGCATAGTCTACGAGCTGCAAAAGACGCTGTCGCAGAGTTTCTAAGCCAGTGCGTTCTTGGGCCGAGATAAAGATAGCCTGGGGATATTCTTCCTGGGCGATCGCCAAGGTATCGCTATCTACCTGGTCGAGCTTATTAAACGCCAATAAGATCGGCCCCGGCGTAATCGGCATCTCCGACAAAATACCCATCACCGCGCGGATCTGGCTTTGCCAAGCTGGGTGGGAGAGATCCACCACATGCAGCAGCGCGTCGGCCTCAGTCACTTCCTCTAGGGTGGCCCGGAAAGCATCGACGAGGGAAGGCGGCAGCTCGTGGATAAAGCCCACCGTATCGGTGAGGACGAGCGATCGCACCTCGTGGGTTTCGGCATCGGTGGCCGTAAGACGGCGCGTGGTGGGATCTAAAGTGGCAAAGAGCTGATCGGCAGCATAGATTTCGGCATTGGTGAGGGCGTTGAGCAGGGTCGATTTACCCGCATTGGTGTAACCCACTACGGCAATGGACGGCACATCCTGACGCTGGCGCTGCTGCCGCATCCGCGAGCGATGAGCCTGAAGCTGGGTCACTTCTCGCTGCAGCCGGGCAATCCGCCGCTGGATGGCTCGGCGCTCAGTCTCTAGCTTAGTTTCACCGGGGCCACGGGTACCAATCCCGCCCCCCAGTCGCGACATCGCCTGTCCGCGCCCGGTCAGCCGGGGGAGCTGATACTCTAGCTGGGCTAGCTCCACCTGCAGCTTTCCGGCTCCGGTTTTGGCCCGCTGGGCAAAGATATCTAAAATCACCTCAGTGCGATCCACCACCCGCACTCCCACGCGAGCTTCCAAGTTGCGCACCTGGGCCGGAGAAAGATCGCGATCGAAGACCACTAAACTAGCCCCTCTGGTCTGAGCGGTTAGGGCAATTTCCTGCACCTTACCCGCCCCCACTACCGTTTGGGGATGGGGACGGGCTCGTTTTTGCGAGAGACTCTCTAGCACCTCGCCACCTGCCGTTTCTACGAGGCGCTGTAGTTCCTGCAGCATATTTTGAAACTGCTCCGACTCGCCCTGCTGGGTCATAAGACCGACTAATAAAGCTCGGTCATGGCTAGTATCGACCTGCTGAGCCACATACTCGCGGCGAAACTCAGCTTCTAGGCCCTCAGTCAGATCGACAAAATCCTGCTGGGCCAAGACGTCTAAGCTCAAAGGCGGTGAAACTGTCCATTTGGCTTCAGGATGGGGGACTAAATGGGCTAAATAAGCCGATTGCACATAGCCCGTAGCGCCGCCGCCTCGTCGGGTAAAACCTGCCCCTGTCAGCGTGAGCAGCACCAAAGCGTCAAGCCGCTGTAGGGCCATTACGGTTAAATCGCCGTCCCCTGGTGCCTCTTTCTTGAGCTGAGTGCCTACGCAGCGAATGCCACAAAGCCGTTCCGCTCCGTAGCGCGGCAGCTCTAGCAGCGGAATTTGAGTTTGCCGGGGATTGCCGACTCCAACTCGAATGACCTGACCCCGGCGGTTAAGATAGGCGCAGACGGGCTGACCAATTTCGGTACTAATAGCGGCTAGGCGTTGGGCGAATTCAGGCGTTGTAATGCGATCGCCCGGTAAACGCTGATGGTAGAGACGTTTTAACTGCTTTAGCTGGCTGGACTTGAGTCCCTGTAGCTGTCCATAAATAGTTTCAACAGACACGCGTAAATTTTCGTGAGGTTAATGGACGTGTCTCCTTATTTTAATAGAGTCTAGCGGGAGACGTAGAGCGGCTCAGTTACTAAACGTAATGGTAACTAACTGTTACATATCGAGTAGACAGTTGATGACAAACTGAGGAACTATGGAAGCAGAGGATACAAGTACAGGTCAACTAATTTACAAATCGCTGTTATCTATTTAACGTACCAACGCTAAGGACACTTGAAACTCATGGGGCTGCGTAAATCACATAAAAGCCGCTGTTATTCAGGGTTTATTCGGATCCAGAAGCGATACAATCGCTACACTGAGCAGAGCAAGGATATGGAATATGCGCGGGATCCGGAAGTGCAGATAGATGGACAGCGTTTAAATCGTTGCTTAGAAACGCTAGAAAGCTTCTCTGGTGAGTAGTTTTAGCCTAAGCCATGGCGGGCTGAGCTATGCCTAATTGGGATTGCAGAGAATTCTAGGCGTAATCCGTTGTATATTTAAAAGCTGTTTGAACTTTGGTTCAAGCACAGCGCTATTTGAAAATCCAGATAATTCAGACTATAACTCTGCTATTACCAAACGCTAGCTGAGTTTTTCTCTGGCGAAATAGTCTTAGATTGTGATTGAGATGAGTTAATATGAACACTGACATAAAACCAGAATCTACCTTACCAGAATCTACCGAGACTGCTGGCACCAGCGTTAATTCAGTCACTTCAACCACAACACCTGGGGCTGATGAACCTGACCAATGGCAGAAAGTTTGGGCGCGGATATCTGTCCTTTTGGCGGACTTACCTGAGTACGTTACTGACTTTTTTAAAGAGTACCGGCGACCCATCACGACCATCGGACTCATCTTTGCCGCTTTGGTGTCCGTCAAGCTGATGCTAGCCGTTCTCGGTGCTATTAATGACATTCCCTTGCTCTCACCGCTGTTTGAGCTGATTGGCTTGGGCTATGTTATTTGGTTTGTCTATCGCTATTTACTCAAGGCTTCTAATCGTCAAGAACTGGTAGAAGACTTTAACTCACTGAAGGATCAGGTGCTAGGTCGGAAGGCCGCTTAGTATTCCTATTCAATTTATTCAATCGTAATCTCTCGTCTAGACAACTGGGTGAGAGATTTTAGTTTAGGGGTGGCTCAGCAACTGATAGACCCCCCAAATTGCCATCGGTCGTAGATAATGACAGGCCCGGAAAGTACCCACGGAGGTGATTGCTTCCGGGGTGCGGAACTGGAGGCCATGTTCATAGATTTGTCGAACTACAGCTTCAGTAATTTCTAAGGCTCTATCGGCCATCCCCATCTGAGCTAAAAAGGCCGCTAGACCAAAATTGATGCCCGTCCAAACTTCGAGCTGATGGGTGCCGTCGGGATCTTCTGGGGAGCCATTGGGCAGCACTCCATTAGCCGCGCCAATTTTGACGCCCAAGCTAGCCGCGCTAAAGTTGCCGCTCTGCGCTCCGGCAAACTTTTGACTCTGCGGTGTTGCTCGGTTTGCAGCATATTCATTAAAACGAATGAAACAGGCGAAATAAATTGACTCCAATGCAGATTGGGCGAATTCAGGGGCAACGATGTCTGGCAGGTCTAACAGCCGGGCCATAAACTGACCGCAGAGCTGATCGGCCATCACCACCTCAGAGCCACTGGCAGTATCGAGGCGATAGTACTGCCCGTTCCACAGCTTTTTGTGATAAATCGATCGCCCCTGTTCCAGCCAGCGCCGATACTGGGCTAGCAAAATCGGCAAATTGCCGGGGCCAAGCTGCTGCGCCGTCAGCCTTTCACCTATGGCGATCGCGGCCTCTAGTGCTGCTAACCACAGCCCACCGCAGTAGGCGCTAATGCCTTTGAGCTGCCAGTCATCAAAAGTTTGATCAGGGGCACCACCGTTTTCAGGAATGCCGTCGCTGTCGTAGTCGAACTGTTTCAGATATTTCAGTGTTTCCGCGATCGCGGGCCAGCACTCCACCAAGAAGTCCGTATCCGTCTCGTCAGTGAATTTGTAGGCTCGGTACACCTGCAAAACAAAATCGCTGGCAAGATCTTTCCACTGGTTGCAGTCCTGGTAGCTGGTGTAGTTGGTGGCTACAAACGGGTGCTCATTGGGAGCGCCGAGGTCATGGGGGGTAGCCCCTCTAGCCTTGCGAATGGCCTGATGGTTAGCTGCGCCAATGGTGTAGTAGTAACCAATGATGCGCAGCGTATCGTCAGCGGTGGGAATGGCGCGGGCAAAGGCGCGGAGAATGGCTTTTTCCAGCTTTGGCCATAACAGCAGCAGGCCAAAGCCGCCATAGAGCCGCACGTCTAAGCTTTCGTACCAGCGATAGTCCAGACATTCCAGCACCGCAAACTGTCCCACCGGATCTTGCTCACTAGCGGCTGTCCACAGAGTTCCACCACTGGTGAGGTCATACAGCTCATTAAACAGGGCCATTTTGAACCAGTTAGGTAAGTCGGCCCGATCTAAAATAGGCTGCTGCCAGTCGATGATCTGCTGCTGCCAGGTTTTATAGTTTTGCAGAGCGGTTTGGGCGATCGCTTGCGCGCTGCGCCCCGATCGCCCGAAAAAGTCCGTATAGCGACGATAGGCAGAGATGCCAGCCGCAAACTCAGTGACGGGCAAGTCCCACGCCAGTGCCAGGGGAATCTGGCGGGTTTCTCCCGGCTGCAAGGTGAAGCGAACAGCAATGGCACAGCCAGTCTGCTCACCCTCAGCCGCAGGGGTTTCATCGTGGCAACCACTCAGGGAACCGTCTTGGGCAAAGGTTGACCACAGGTCGCTGCCGTCTCCGGCCGGATTCCAGCGGGTATGACAGAAAATCTCCAAATCAGGCTGGGGAACCGTGGCGATCGCCCACTGACCATCTCCTTCACCGGGCAGAGTCTGCGGCTTCTGGGCCCAGCTTCCCGTCATCAAACAGCCGGCGATCGCCTCAGACTGCAGCCGCTGATTAAAATTGCCCGCACTCTGCCCGATTCTAGGGACGTAATCATAAAACGGACTGCCATCATCCCGCTGCTGCACGGCTGGTGACTTGTTGGCATTGGTAAACCAGCCCACCATATTCTGCCAGCTCAGCAAGAGGCTGAGAGTTAGTGGCTTATCAGTGGGGTTATGTGCCGTCCATTCAAAGACGGCAACTGGATAGCTGGCTTCCTGATAGCTGTTGGCCCAAATGGGCGAAAACTGCTCGCAGTGCAGCTCGGCCTGAAACACATTTTTGTAAGTAAACCAGCTCCGAGGGTAGAGGGCGTGATAGGTGCCGGTGTCGGCAACTTGAGGATGGGGGGATACCGGAATAGATGGATTTTCAGACTTCTGCACGTCTCCCGCTTGCCGCGTCTCTGCCTCAGCTAGCGGATACCACTGCCAGGCTGGCAATTCCTGCTGCGGGGCCTCGGTGCAAAGCGCAAAAGCCTGAGTCGTACCGTCGGCAGCCTGCTCAAACAGGCTGAACTGGCAGCCGGGAAAAGTTTGAAAAATATGTTCGCCGCCGTCGAGGTGCCAAAGGTTAAAGTCGCCTCTGGGCGATCGCCCCATGCAGCCGGCCCCGAAACCGCCCAGGGGCGCACCATGCCAGGGGCCATCATCTAAATTACTGGCGTAGCGGACGATGTAGGGAGTTTGCCAGCCGAGTCCTAGCGGGCGGCTCCAGGCACAGGTAGGGATGGGGGGAAGCGCAGGAAAATTTGTCATCCCCTGATTTTACAAAGGGATGGCGGGTTTTAGACTAAGTGCTGGGCTTCTAGAAAAAAGACAGCCAGGCGAAACAGACTCAGGCCGATAAAGCTGATCAAAATGAGGCTGATAGTGATGTTGAGCAGAGCGCGAACAGATTGCATGGCGTTTTATGAGCGGCTGTCGGTCATAACCCCAGTCTAAACTGAGATTTCTGTAGCCGCGTGACCTCAAAACTAGAACTCTGCTCAAGCAACTACCTACAGCCCAGGAAACAGCTGGCAGACAAACTGTAATCTACTAGCTGCTTCAGTCATATTCCACACAAGGGCGCAACGGTGACCCCCCAACGAGACTTACGAGGTATGGACACGGGGCTTGCGCGCACCCACTGTAGCGCCAATGAGAGAGGCTACCAATCCCAGTAGTGAGCCAAACAAGAATGACCAGCCCGCTTTAGCCACATTGGCCGCATATTGCTGCGCTTCCTGGGGATTCACGTTGGGAACAGCCGCCTCCGGATTAGGCAAAGAGATGCCACCCGGTTCCTGAATCTGATCGACCACAGAACCCGCATTGGCCGCTACGATTCCAAACGTGCCTGAAACACCGCTTGCCAGTAGCCAAGCGCTGATTGCCAGCGTCGTTGCCCATAAAATTGTGCCATTAAGCATGGCAGTTTTTTTATTCATGGGGCCACAGGTACTGGCCATAATCCAGCTACCCAGAAATAAGGCAATAAGCAGGCTAATAATGGCCCAAATTCCCACGCCGATACTGACTGCTCCCGCCGCCGTACCGCTGGCTCCCGCCGTCAGGCCAATGGAGGCTCCCAAAGCGCTTAAGACGAGCTGAGCCGCGATAGAAATAACGATTCCGGCAAAGATCGGCCCCCAGCGAACGCGATCGTGATATTCAACGACAGGATTAACAACGGGTGGTGCGGCAGGATTTTTGTAATAAGGTTCGTTGACCCCTTCTTGATATGTCATCTTGAGGGTTGCTCCTAAATAAACCTGAGAGACTTCTAAAAACGTAGTGAGTAGATTCAAAAGTCAGATGTTTTTTAACTTACGTTTTTGGTAGAAAACAAGTCTCTACCCTGAGACTGAGAAAACTTATTTTTTAATGGTTCTTAATCAAGACCTGTTACTAAACATTCATTTTTCAGCAAGATAATTTCGCAATAAAATCTATCTCTAATGATTGATGAAAAGACGGCTATTACTATCAAAAATTAGAACGTCTTTATTCATTGAATTAGCGCTATGGCACTCTTCAAAATCAGCGATCGCTATCCAGATTACAGAGATCGCTTTTTAGACGGTAATGATATTAAAGGGCTAGATGTTTATACTCAGGCCAACAATGAAAAAGCAGGCAGTATTCGTGATGTCCTGATCGATGAAGCCAACCGGATTCGCTATTTCGTGGTTGATACAGGTTTTTGGGTATTTGGCAAGCAGGTTCTGCTGCCTATTGGTCGCTGCGTAGAAGCCCCTGACCACACCCGTATCTATGTCACAGGTTTGACTAAGCAGCAGGTAGAGGCTTTACCTGAGTATCCCGCTGATTTGAACGCTATTGATCGCGACTACGAAGAGCGTGTTCGCTCAGTTTATCGAACCGGAAGTGCTGAAGTCTCTGCTCCGGTAGAAATGTCTGTTCCTGTAGAGCAAGCTGGTATCAAAGGATATAGCGTTACCCAACCGCCCACTGACCCGGCTAGCAATCCCGCTGCCGTCGAGCCACCGGCTAGCATTTATGAGCAGACGCCTGAACTCTATACTACGAGTCCTGAGAATCAGCGCCTGCGTTTGTATGAGGAACGCTTAGTGACTGACAAGCAGCGTCATAAAGCTGGCGATGTTGTTGTCAGTAAGCAAGTGGAAACTAATCAAGCTGAGGTGGTAGTGCCGGTGCAAAAAGAAAAAGTTGTGATTTCGACCCGGTCAGGCGGGGAAACCTCAAGCGATCGCCCAGTCAATCAAGATTTTCAAGCGGGTGAAGTAGCTCGAATAGACATTTATGAAGAGCAAGCTGACATTCAAAAAGAAGTTTTTGTTCGTGAGGAAGTGAACCTGCAGAAGCAAGTTGAGCAGGATACGGTGACAGCCCGCGAGACACTGCGCCGTGAAGAACTTGACGTACAGACCGAAGGATCTCCTAACGTCATCGATCGTCAGGCATAAACCCATTCCGGCTGTAGTTCAAACATAGAGAGAAATATTGTGAGACTGGAACAAGATTGGTCTAGCCAAAAAGTAACTGCCATTATCGGCGGAACGGGAGCGATCGCTCTGCTGCCAGGCGCTTTTTTGCTCGTTGCTGAGGCTCAAACTCCCTATCCGGATGTCCCCGCAGACTATTGGGCCCAGCCGATTATTCAGCAGCTCAGTCAGGCCGAAATCCTGACGGGCTATCCTGACGGCACCTTCAGACCCGAACAGCCGATTGACCGTGATGAATATGCCGCTGTTATTCGCCAAGCCTTTGACACGGAAACGATCCGGGCTTTGCCCCAGGCTAGCGCCTTTGCCGATGTGCCAGATAACTACTGGGCCAGCACGGCCATCGAGGAAGCTTATGAAATGGGCTTTATGGGCACGCCTGACCCTAATGAGTTTGAGCCAAAAACTGAAATTAGCCGTGCTAATGCCATAGTGGCCCTGGTGGAAGGACTCGCTCTCCAGGAAGAAGCCGTTCCGGTGGCAGCCGTTCCCGCTGCGGCTAAGACGGTGCAACCTGTCAGACAACAAGGGAAAACGCCCAACCAGTTAGCCTTTCCTCTCGCTGGAACCGCGATGATGCAGCTTTTTGCGCTACCGACTACAGCTGCCCCGCCACCCCCTACAGCCGCGCCCGCCGTCACAGCCGCTAACGATGACGCCCCAGAGACTGAACTAGATTTAAGCGAATACTATACCGACGCGGCTCAGATTCCTGACTATGCCCTCGATCAAATCGCCCTAGCTACTCAAAAAGGGCTAGTTGTTAACCATCCTGAGCCGAGTGTGTTAAACCCCAATGAACCCATCAGTCGCGGTGGGGCGGCAGCCCTGATTTATCAGGCACTCGTCTATGAGAACAAACTAGAGCCGCTGCCTGAAACGGCGGAGCTTTCTCAGTTTGTGATTGGGCCTGAATCAGCACCTGAGACAGCGGATTAGCGACAGCCTCCTGCCCTGAACAAACCTGAATTCTGCAGTCAAGTTCGTTATCGATCCAGAACTCTCTCCCAGAACACAAGTCCTGAGTTTTCTGTATCGACGTAGCTATCCCAGAACAGCCATCTTAGACACATCGGCTAACCCACCGATGTCCCCCCAATCTTGGAGAAGCTGCAAAATGAACGCATCTGCCTGCCTGACCTCTGCGATCGCTCTCTTCTTTGCCCCCGCCGCCATTGCTCAGACGCAGCCTGAACAGTTCCCCATCGCGCCCCTGCCAGAACCCACCGAGCTAGCGCAAATCGTGACCGATTACGCGGCCATAGTCGTCAAAGTGCCAGAAGCGATCGAGCTTGACCTGAGCGCCGTCAGCGGCACTGCCGTTCCGACTACTCTCTATCTAGCTCAGCCCATTTTTTATCGCACAGGCAACATTGCGATCGCCGCTGATTGCCCTATTGAGGCTCGCTTAGTCCCCAGCGCCAATGGCGTTCGCATTGTTACCGAAGCGGTTTTAGTCAACGGACAGCTCATTCCGCTGCAGGCCACCAGCGACATCGTACCGCCGAGCCGAATTGAGACGCCGCCGCCAGTGGTCCCTACTAATGCTCCACCGCAGCTTGTGTCTCTGGGCCGCAGCGTTGGCAGCTTTTTAGGCGATGGCCGCGAAAGCAGCCTAATTCAGGGGGCGATGGTCGGCCAAGCTGCCGATATCCTGATTGATTTGATTTCACCGCCCAGCAATCCTAGTCGCGCCATTGTTACTTTTTCACCTAACAGCCAATATATTCTGCGACTTGACGCTGCCGAATAGCCTAGCCTTGTCGTCACTGGCTCAGTCAAACCGTTCCGGCAAAACGCTCTGCCACGGCGTAAGCCGCGATCGCCGTTGTCAACCAATCGAGTTTGTCGCCAAGTCCGTGGCCGCTGCCGATAAGATTAAAAAGGTAAATCTGGTCTGACTTTAGGACATTGCGCAATGCCGACGGTAGTTGTGGCGACAGGAAATCCTGGCAAGCTGAAGGAAATGCAGGTCTATCTGCAGCCTCTGGGCTGGACGCTAGAGCTGAAGCCATCTGAGATTGAGGTGGAAGAAACCGGGCAGACTTTTTTAGAAAATGCCAGACTCAAAGCAGCTCAGGTGGCGATCGCTACTGAGAAATGGGCGATCGCCGATGATTCTGGCCTCCAGGTAGACGCCCTCAATGGGGCACCCGGACTCTATTCCGCCCGCTATGGCAAAACCGATCGCGATCGCATCGAACGCCTGCTGCGCGAGCTGGGAGACAGCCCCAATCGTCAGGCCCAGTTTGTCTGTGCCATTGCCTTAGCTCAGCCAGAGGGTCAGATTGTCTTGGAAACCGCAGGCATTTGTCCCGGCACTATCTTGACCGCCCCCAGGGGTAGTGGTGGCTTCGGCTATGACCCCATTTTCTATGTGCCCCGTTTAGGCAAAACCTTTGCCGAGATGACACCATCGCAAAAAGAGCAGCACAGTCACCGGGGTATTGCGTTTGAACAGCTCCTGCCAAAGCTGCGATCGCTGCAGCTTACCTAGCGATTTTCCGGTGCGTAGAGAGCCATCATGTTAGCTAGCTCACGGACATAGCGATCGCGCACATGTTCTGGCCCGACTATCACACAGTCGGCCCCGTAGCGGTGGACTTCGCGGAAGAACCAAAAAGTGTTGTGAATACGGCGTACAACGCGGCGTAGATCATCCGACCTCTCATCAACAACATCATTGAACCGAGCTTCATAAGCGCTGGCTAGCCCTCTCAGCAAGTGTATTTCTACGTCAATGCTGTCAAGCTGGCCTCGCCATTGACCGTCAATGGCTGCAAGTGCCTGAATTCGATCGAGCCGTAGCGTTCGATTGTGTTTAAGCTCCGGGATATCGTAGTTGTCTTCTACCTCCTGGCACCATACTTGCAGGTACAAGCGCTTTTCGATTGAATTTATAGCTGTAGCCACTTTTATTAGGACGCTGCCTGCCTAAGAACGTCCTCCATCGCTGTGCGCAAATTGGCCGACAACGCGAACTGCTTGCGAATCCGGCTTTTCAGCCAGGCCCAACACTTTTCAATGCGATTGAGGTCTGGTGAATAAGGCGGCAGATAAAGCAGACGACACTTGGCTGCTGCTATCAACTCGGCAATGCGACCGCCATGATGAAAGGTGGCATTATCAAGAATCACCCAGTCCCCAGGCTGTAAGGCAGGAATCAGGCAGGTTTCTAACCAGGTCTCAAAAACTCTCCGATTACAGGCCCCCTCGATGGTGAAGGGGGCTATCAGCTCAGTGCCTCGATACCCCGCTATCATGTTGATGCGTCCCTGGCGCCGGCCTGACTTGAGGTCATAGACCCGCTCCCCTACCGGGGCATAGGCGTACCCATAATCATCCCGTTCGTCCATGCCAGCTTCATCGACATAGACTATATGGCAGGCTCTAGGGTCATCGCCGACTTGCTCCTGGAAGTCGCTGCGCTTGGCTTCATCGCGTTGATGGTAGCCATAGGTCTTTTTTTTCGCGTGAAGTTGATCTTCTGCAGCGCCCTTGAGATAGTCCGTTGGCTAATCGGCTCTGGCCATAGGGCGGCCATCTCGGCTTGGGTGCAGTTGCGATGTTCTGCGACAAAAACGCGAAATGCCTGCCAGTCGGTAATCTTAGCAGCTCGACTATTGCCTTTTCTCGATTTTGGCTTGAGATGGCCTGTTTTGGCTTGGCGCTGAAACCAGAGATTAATCGTATTGCGACTAATGCGGAACAATTCACTAGCCTCACTTTTCTTGAGACCATCCAACTCGATCGCCTCAATCACTTTTTGCCGGAAGTCTTCGCTGTAGGGTCGAGCCATTGTCAAGTAACCGTATCAACTTATTCCAGTCTATGTCCTAACCTGATTGGCTACAGCTATAGTTCTGCGTAGTAAACCGTGAAGTCAAAGAGTGACTGGTCTGGTCTTCCATAACTGACTAGGAAAGGCTGCTGCTGGTTGATGAACTGCTCTAGCTGTAGCCGATAGCCCTCTATGGGCTGGCTAACCTGCTGCATAAGGCTCTGCTTCAGCGGCGGCTCAAGATCTCCGTAGCTTAGTAAAAGTGTAATTACACTTTTGGCCTCGTTAATGTGTCCGGCATCTACCATACTTAACCTGCCGCAATACAGTCATCTCCTCAATCGCCTAGAAGACCTGCGATCGCGCATCAAATACCCATCACAGTCAGCAATCAATTGCAGCTACCAAGTCCTTGAAGACCTCGAATTGCTGCTCCGGGTTTTAGCGCAGGCATTGCTCATAGGGAACACGCTGAGTCAACCAAACGGAGAAACTACCTCGCCATGCCCCATAGCCTCGTCCTTAATCTCCTGCCCGAATCCCCAATTCCCCCTGGCTTCACTTCCGGCAGGCATCTCCACGCCCTCTTTCTCAGCCTGGTCAGCACTGTCGATGCTGAAATGGGCGACCAACTTCACGCCAACCAAGGCAATAAATCCTTTACGCTAAGCCCTTTGCAGCTCCTGAAACAGCACCGCAGGCAACCGCAAAATCTGGCTAAATCGCCGCTGCAGTGGACCTATCGTCAGCCTATTTCCTCCGGTACCCCCTGCTGGTGGCGCATTTCCTTACTAGACGATCGCCTCTTTGGCCGCCTCACTCAGCTCTGGCTCAATCTCAATCCTGAGAAACCTTGGCACTTAGGGCCTGCTAATTTACATGTCACCAGCATTTTAGGAACACCGCAAAGCACCCAGCCCTGGGCCGACTTCTGCAATTATGAGCAGCTCTATGAGCAAGCCTCAGATCAAGAACGCAAGCTGACGCTTCAGTTCTACACGCCCACGGCTTTTCGCCAAAGCAAATTCGACTCTGCTATGCCAACTCCCGATCGAGTTTTTGGCAGCCTGTTGCGCCGCTGGAACTACTATAGTGGGCTGGAGTTTTCGTTAGAAATTCTAGAGTTTCTGCGACCTAGTTACTTCGATATTCGCACAGAAGTTGCCACTGATCCGCGCAGTCAGTTTCAAGATACCGGAGCAAAAACCTATGCCTGCAATCAGTTCACTGGCTGTGTCGGCAAGGTTACTTACCGAATCTTGGGACAGGTTGATGCAACTACTCTTAAACAGCTCAATACGCTAGCTGACTTTGCCCTCTATGCCGGAGTTGGGCGGAAGACGCCGATGGGGATGGGGATGTGTCGGAGGGGTGGAAGGGTAGAGGAGTTGAGGGGTGGGAATGTTTAGGGGAACGGATATATCCAATGGGTTGCATATGGGTAAGTTTGTGAAAGTTTATCGAGATTTGGAGGTGTATCAAGTTGCTTTTGCAGCAGCTATGAATATCTTCAAGGTGTCAAAACGATTTCCAGTTGAGGAACGATGTTCATTTGGTCAGTGGATGCAGTTCAGCGTGTTCGAGTGTAGTTTGACAGCAACTCAGTACACAAAGCTGCGCAACCGCTTGAATAAATTGATTAAATCGGAGGAAGATAGTATCCGCTTCTATTTTTTGTGTGAGTGCTGTCAGCGAAAGGTGGAGCGTATTGGAGGTGAGGCGGTTCGAGATGATACGGTCTTTTTTGCCTAAGTATTAGTCTGCGCGAGTGGGCAGGTGTTTGATGGCTTGAATACTCTCAATCATGCTCAAATCCTTACTGAATAATGCTTTCGGCGATCGCTCTGGCTTGAACAATCCGCGCAACGGCTATACGCCTTGTTTTTCTTGGATTTCATACAATTTCTTCCATGCTTAAATTAGCTTTTCTCTAGTTAAGACGCTATGATTTGGGCAATCCGCGCATCCGAACCTGGAAAACCAAATACCATAACCCTTTGCAAGCCCCGCCGTTCCAACCAAACCAAAGCCCTCTCAGGGATTGAAACAATGACGTGACGAGGGAGACAATTTCCCGGCAGCAGGTTCCAACCAAACCAAAGCCCTCTCAGGGATTGAAACCACATAAGTGAACGCCTGTTCTACGACTCGCTTGGCGTTCCACCCAAACCAAATCAAAGCCCTGAGGGCTTTTGCTGCTCTCAGGGCTTGATGCTTCGTAGCCTAGTAGTAATACCCCCAGGGGAATTCGAATCCCCGTCGCCTCCGTGAAAGGGAGGTGTCCTAGGCCTCTAGACGATGGGGGCACAGCCTTTCAACGTTTTCCAATATACCGAACTGCGCTGCCAGTGTCAATTTACAGCAAAAAAATTTTTGAGATTTTTCTACCGACGATATTAAGCTTATGCGCTGTACCCTCAGATGTGAGACCCCTCAGGTATGAAACAGGTAGTGGTCAAGCGGAGCAGACAGAATTGCGCAGGCGAATAAGCTGACGACGAAGCTGGGGGGAAGCCTCTAGCTCAGAAAGCTGTTGCACCTGAACATCGGTGTGAAGCGTTTCTAGATAGTCATCGCTGCCATAGGCAAAAGCATCAACCAGTAGCTGAATGAGTTGTTCGCGATCGCGAACGGGCAAGTTCTCTTCAATCAGGCGAAATTTGAGGTGGATTTCACACTCATATACACCGGGCATATCATCAGGAGTTGGATTAAGCGAACTGTTCATTCTTCAAAAACCAATGAGCTGTTAACCGAGTCCTAAGGGAAAAGTGTGGATCCTACTGGCTAAAATTGAAATCCTGAAGTAGGAACTTTTCACTTTGAAAATTCAAGACTTATTTATATCTAAAAACTAACATTACTCATTTCAAGTAAGAATCCGCTAAATAGCTGAAACCATCTTCTCAAAACGCATTTTTATCAGCATTTACCGCGAATTGGGTCAAATCACCAAGCAATAAATATTACCTGGGTCAATGCCTTAAAAGCAGAGCGGAATGATAAATTGCCCTATTCTATTGGGCTACAGCAGATACACCACAGTTTAATCAAACCGCAAAATGTCTCCGAAAAATTTTATGTCTGCCGTTTAGATTGCAAGATTCAAGTTATCTATACATTCATTTCATCAAGTCTTTATATTCGAGTTGATGTTGATAATTTATTAGACAATCTTCACAAGCTTTTGGCTTAAATGATGACTCAGTATGTTTGCAGATAAAGCCTTTATTTGATAACTGATTGAATTTGAGATACGGATACTTGGTAAACTGGCCGAGCAGTCTTATAGATGTCCTCAAAAACCGCTACAGTCGGTGACCGTTATGCCCAAATACAGGACTTCTGCCGGCCTCTAGCTTGTCTATGCCATAAAAGCAGACTGTAGCAAACAACACATAACCTTTATTGAGAATATTTTGTTAGGTGCTGCAGACAGCCGCTTTTAGACTCAAGACGCTTCCCCTATTTAGCTAAACATAAAGCCACCCTGCGCGATCGCCGCCATCCCCTCTCAAATGTGCTAAGACTGTTCCATAGCCCTAGATGCCTCTTTGGGGCTTGCTGCGGCTGAAGCAAGCTATCGCAAAAGGCTTGCCAGTTGTCTTATGAGAGAACATCAGAGTTAGAAGGGATAAATAGAGTCATGGGTTTATTCGATCGCGTGAGCCGAGTTGTTCGCTCCAATCTGAATGCGGCGGTCAGTGCTGCTGAGGATCCTGAAAAGATTTTGGATCAAGCCATCATTGATATGCAGGAAGATTTGGTGCAGATGCGCCAGGCGGTTGCCAGCGCGATCGCCAGTCAGAAGCGCGTGCAGCAGCAGCAAAATCGCGCTCAGGCCGAGGCCAACACCTGGCAGCAGCGGGCACAGCTAGCCATCCAGAAGGGAGATGAAAGCTTAGCCCGCGAAGCCTTAGTCCGCAAAAAAGCGCAGTCAGAAACCTCAGCCGCTCTTAAAGCGCAGCTCGATCAGCAAGAAGCTACAGTAGACACGCTGAAGAAAAACCTCATTGCCCTAGAGAGCAAAATTTCTGAGGCCAAAACCAAAAAAGATATGCTCAAGGCTAGGGCCAGCGCGGCTAAGGCTAACGAGCAGTTGCAGAATACGATGGGCCGCATGAGCACTGGCAGTGCGATGGGTGCCTTCGATCGCATGGAAGAAAAGATTTTGCAGCTAGAAGCTCGGTCACAGGCGGCTCACGAACTGGCTGGAGCTGATTTAGAAAGTCAGTTTGCTGCCTTAGAAGCGGGTAATGATGTCGATGATGAGCTAGCCGCAATGAAGGCTCAGGTACTCGGTGGCGCGGCTCCCGACCAGGGTGCCCTGCCCGCTGCTGAAACGCCCGCTACAGAACCCAAAGACGATGCTAAGGACGAAGCCGTAGATGCTGAGCTAGAAGCGCTCAAGTCTCAGCTCGATCAGCTCTAATACCGGGTACAGACTCAAAGATTTAGAAGATCCATGAGTTCTGCGCCTCAATTAAGACGTTAGCGGGTAACAGCATTTTTGGCTGCTACCCGTTTCTTGTAGTCTTGAAATTTAGAACGGCGATTGAGATTGTCGCAACCCTGGAAGGGCTGGCCAGCCAGGCGGCAGTCTTGAGCCTAAATTGTCGTGCCTACTTTTGGCCTGACTCAGACTCGATATAAGCTGGAGAAGCGATCGTTTCTTAATCACACTACGCACTAAGCATCATGAGTCACGAACCCACCGTCATTCAAGATAACGAGTTTCAGTCCGAGGTCCTGCAGGCCAGCGAACCTGTACTGGTTTACTTTTGGGCTTCTTGGTGCGGCCCCTGTCGTTTGATGTCTCCCATCATGGGCGATCTGGCTAGCGAATATGGCGATCGCCTCAAAATCGTTAAGATGGAAGTAGATCCTAATCCTGAAGCCGTTGCCACCTACAACGTAGAAGGGGTACCCGCTTTACGGCTTTTCAAGGCAGGAGAAGTTGTAGCCGACAGCGAAGGGGCCATCAGCAAGCCTCAAATTCAGCAACTGCTCGAAGCGCATGTCTCTTCGCCCGCTTAGTCTCCCCCATCATAGTTATCATGCAGATTGCTCAGCGACTTCAACCGCTTCAAGCCAACGTTTTTGCCGATATGGATCAGGCCAAGGCTGAAGCTATAGCTCAGGGACAAACTATTATTGACCTGTCGCTTGGCTCATCCGATCTGCCTGCCCCGCCCCATGTGCTAGCAGCGATCGCCCAGTCGCTCCAAGATCCCAGCACGCACGGTTATTCTCTGTTTCACAGTACGCGGCCATTCCGGCAGGCTGCGGCTGCTTGGTATACCCATAAGTTTGGTATCGAAGTCGATCCAGAGACTGAGGTACTGGCCCTGATTGGTTCCCAGGAAGGGACAGCCCATTTACCTCTAGCCATTCTCAATCCGGGGGATTTTGCCCTGCTGATGGATCCGGGCTACCCTTCCCACGCGGGCGGCGTCTATTTGGCTAACGGCCAGATTTATCCCATGCCCCTGCGGGCTGAAAACGACTTCCTGCCCGTTTTCGCGGAAATTCCGGAGCCTGTTCTGGCCCAGTCGCGCCTGATGGTGTTGAGCTATCCCCATAACCCAACAACGGCAGTCGCTTCCCTCGACTTTTTCCGACAGGCCGTGGATTTTTGCCAGCAACATGGACTGGTGCTGGTGCATGACTTTCCCTATACCGACATGGTCTTTGACCGCGATCATGCCCCCTCTGTGTTGGAGGCAGATCCGCAAAAGCGAGTTTCCGTGGAGCTATTCAGCCTGTCTAAGTCTTACAACATGGGGGGCTTTCGCGTTGCCTATGCCATCGGCAACCCCCAGGTGATTCAGGCTCTGCGGCAGGTGAAAGCCTGCATTGACTTCAACCAGTATCGCGGCATTCTCAACGGCGCGATCGCGGCGCTTTCTGGCCCTCAAGATTCGGTTCGTCAGGCCGTAGAGACTTTTCAGCAGCGGCGCGATCGCTTTGTGCAAGCCCTACACAAAATTGGCTGGTCGGTGCCCACGCCAACCGCCACGATGTACATTTGGGCCAAGCTGCCGGATCCCTGGAGCCAGAATTCTATTGGCTTTTGTACTCAACTGGTTAAGACAACTGGCGTAGCTGCTTCTCCCGGCATTGGCTTTGGCAAATCTGGGGAAGGCTATGTGCGCTTTGCCCTGGTGCACCCGCCGGATATTTTAGAAGCTGCCGTTCAGCGTATGGCTGAGTTTTTATAGCGCATTAGGCTAAACCTATCGGATAAAACAAAAGCCCTTAGATGAAATATCTAAGGGCTTTTGTTTTATTTGGTGGCGGGGGCTGGATTTGAACCAACGACCTTCGGGTTATGAGCCCGACGAGCTACCAGACTGCTCTACCCCGCGACGTATTTCCCACTATAGCTGAACTTTGGTCAAAACGACAACAATTTCTTTTCAGGGCGAAAACTAAAGGATTTCAATCTCACCCATGACATCAAGCCGCTTAAAATCGCCCAAAACCAAATAGGTTTCCGCTAAGTTCTCAGCGATTGAGGGAGTAATCCAGCCGAGCTGCTTCAGTAAGTGGATGGCAACCGCATACTTAGCCCGTTTAGCTCCGTCCATCACTTTGACGGCCAGCCCTAAGCCAGCCCCAACCCGGCCGACACACTGAATGCCCTCAGCCCCCGACTTGCTGACAATTTCACCTTCTGTCAGCCGCATCAAATCCGTGTCAAACGCTTCATGTCCCGCCACCAAGGCTGGATAGCTGGTCATTGCTCGCACAATGCGTTCCATATCGACGCTATCGCCTGAAGCCAGCTTGGCAAACAGCGTCGCCATCTGCCCAATCTGCATAAAGTAAGTCGGTGCGCCGCAGTCATCATGGGCACAGATAAACTCGTCAGCGGGCATCCCTAGCAGTTCCGCCACCTGTTGCAGGATGAGCTGCTGCAGCGGGTGGCTGCGCTGGAGATAGGTGTTGAGCGGCCATTTGCGCTGCTGACACACAGCCAGCATACCGGCGTGTTTACCGGAGCAGTTGTGCTGTAAGGGGCTGCGCTTGCCCTCAGGGACTGGACATTGCAGCAGGGTCGGATCTACATCACTGCGCCAAAGAATATTGAAAACCTGCCTAACCTGCTCCATCAATCCCCGATGGGAGCTGCAGATGATAGCCAAGTCGCGATCGGTGAGGCCGTAGCGCTCAACCGTGCCGGTTTTAGTGACCGATAGAGCCTGGAAAGGCTTCAGGGCTGAGCGAATAAAGGTGGCCGTTTCAGCATTGCCTGCGACTGACAAGACTCGCCCCCGGCTATCGCAGACGACCGCCTGGGCTCGGTGTACTGACTCAGGTATTCCCTCTCGCAATAGCTGAACTTTAATTTCTGCTGTTTGAGTCCGTTTGGCCTTAGTCATGGCTAAGACTCTTACACATTAATGTCATAAACACAATGACCTTTATACAAACTGCCAAATCAGGCTCCCCGCTAGCAGGCAGCTCGCCAGAATTCCCAGAGAAGCCTGAATTCGCTTGAGCAAGGGCCGTACCTGATAGTCTACAATCAGGCGATCGCGAGTAGCGACTTCCTCTGGCTTTAGCCAAACCTGACCGTCATACCAGCCCGACTCTTCGTAGGGTACGGTTTTCGCTTTTAAGCGGTTACCCACATGAATCCAGCCCACATAGAGCTGCAGCAGCGCCAAAGTGGGGAGTAGAATCGCTCCAGCTGAACCGCTAATTAAGAACTTAGGCAGCACTTTATGCGGTGGGAAACTGGCCGCCGAAACAGGGCCGCTCACCAGCCAGCTAATGAGCCATAAGATCAAAATAGGCACAATGAAGCCCCGCAGATCGCGCGCAGCCCAACTGTAAAACCAAGATCCGCGAATGTGCTGATATTCATTAATCGGCTGCTGTTCAGGGGGAACCGGGCAGCGAGTAGATCTAGGCTTCATATGATTCAAGCGCCAGGGCGAGGCATGGACATCCTTTCTTTATTGTTAAAAATAAAGAAAATTAGTGCAAGCGACTCTGAGCGGCCCCCGTAGATGGCTCAAAGGCAACTTCTTGAGCATGGCCCCAAAAAGCCTCTAAGTCATAAAATTCGCGTTCTTGGGGCAAGAAGATATGCACAATCACTTCGCCGTAATCTTGCAGAATCCAGCTACTATCAGTTGTGCCTTCAGTTCGCAGTGGATGCCGCTGCCAGTTTTCTTCTACTTTTTCTTCAACTGATCGCGCGATCGCTCTCACCTGCACGTTGGAAAAGCCGGTCACAATCACAAAGAAATCAGCCAAATAAGAGACATCAGCTACCTGAAGAATCTTAATGTTGCCTGCCTTGCGATCGTCAGCAGCGTGAGCAATATCCATAGCAAGCTGCTTAGCCGTTTCTAAAGAGGCCGCATCAGTGGCGGAGTGGGCTTCTGGGGTTGCTAAGCGCTCAGCGGTGAAAAAGTTAGGACGATCTGCCATTAAAATTACATTTCCTCAATTCAGCTCTAATTACGGTTCATCAATCATTAAAGCCCGTTCATCCAATGGATAAACGAGTCGTCTCCGGATGCGTCTGACTGGCCTGTAGAAACCAATTGCGCGTGCGGACAGCACGGGGATGAATCAGCTTTCCTGACCGGATTAGCTGCGTGAGAGTATGTTCACAGGTTTCATAGACAGCCTGAAACAGGTTTTCATAACATAGCTGCCTGAGCCGATTTAGGTCACTCTGTTGCCCGCGACCTGGTTCTAGCGCATCGGCCAAAAAGACAACACAGCTAATGGCGTCCATGTTGGGCGCGCCTAGCGTGTGATTGCGAATGGCGGCTAAAACCACGGCATCTTTAAGATCAAACACCTCTTCTGCTACGATAGCGCCGATTTCCGCATGAAGCAGGTGCGGGTTAGCGATCGCCACCGGATCAAGGCTTAAGTTGGCTTGTTGAGCCATGCGCAGCAGGCGCTCTGCCGGAAAATATTTGGCTAAGTCGTGCATCAGGCCAGCTTGGGCAGCCTGCTCAACCCTGAAACCATGATGCTGAGCTAGCTCGACGGCTAGTTGCTCAACCCGCAGCACATGCCTGATTCTAGGTAGCGGTACATTTTCATCTAGCCAGCTCAGCACTTGCTGGCGCAAATGGCTAGAAAAATGAGTCATATGCTAGAAGAGTTTGAACGGCCTTTGATATCATTCTAAAGCCATTGTAAACGATGATTTTCTAGAAGCATTTTAAGCCCTGTTTCAAAGCGCAGACCCCAGGTAGACTGAAGCAGTGGTTACGGGTTAGGCCACTGAGGAGCAAATGTTATGACTTCGTTTCTGACTGCGAACGTGCTCTTGGGTTTCTTGGTAGGACTGTTGATTGCCCTGATTGTCTATTGGCTACAGCAGCAGCGAATTCGAAAACAAAGGAAAATGCTGCAGCAGTTGCAGCGACAGCACGAACAGCTTGATCAGACTCAGGTACAGCATCTAAACGAAAACGCTCACCAGATGCGGCAAAGCTATAAGGCCGAGCTGGCTCAAACAATTGAACACTATCAGGATCAGCTAGCTGAGCGGATCGAACAGGTGCGAGAGGAGTATGAGGCCCGGATTGAAGTGATGCAGCTAGCTCAACCTGTTTCGGAATCAGAGACTGCCTCCTCAGTGGACTGGCCTGAAGATGAACCCACGGTAGCAAACCCTGTTCAGCCAGCAACTGTGGGCAACAGCAGCGAACTGACGGCCACGCTGTCAGCCCCCGTCACCCCGCCACCTCAGCCGACGCTAGATCCGGCCCAGCTTGATGCCGCTTTGCAGCAGTTTCGGCTGGACTTAGACCAGCAGATGGCAGAAAGGCTGAAGCAGCAGCAGCGCCTGTTAGTGCAGCAAATTACTGATTTTAAGCAGGCTTACGACGGGCGGCTGCGATCGCTAGAGCAGATGCTCAAATCACAGGCTCAGGCCGCCGAGGAGTCAAACAGCTCTAATGCCAACACCGAGACTTACTAGTCTGTTTCAATAGTATTCAGCCGCGGCTAGGGCCGTGAATGCTGAGAGTCACTGCGGACTTCGCTTGCTAAATCAACCTGCCGGGGGCGATCGCTGTCGGCATCATAGACACCCCATTCTTCCAGTCCTGGGTGGTTAAACAGCACTGACTGTGCTCGTAAAATTTCGTCAGCCGTCCCTTCTACCACAATTAGATAGTCCCCTTGAGACAGGCGATCGCTGTAAACCTTGGCCCGGTCATCTGGAATGCCTAAGCCTGCTAGCGCTCCAACCAAGCCCCCAGAAACAGCACCAATGCCGCCGCCTGCCAGCGTTGTGGCTAGAGTTGTGGCAATCGTGCCCGCCCCGATAAAGACACCCACGCCCGGTATGGCAAATGTCGCTACACCCGCCAGTAATCCGCCCAGCAGTCCCAGCGTTGTGCCAGTAACGGCTCCCACTGCGGCCCCTTTGCCCGTCTCGTGCCCTGGCTCTTGGGTGAGGTCTTTCCCGGCTGTGGAGTTTTCAGTAGGCTGTTTCGCTACGACCGAAACATGATCAACCGGAAAGCCTGACTGTTTGAGATCTTCGTAAGCATATTGAGCATCGCGTTCGCGAGAAAAAACGCCAATAGCGCGCCGATGTTTGCCAAGTGTCATAATGTCACCTCTATAAAAATAAACAGTTACAGCTTAGATTGATAAAAATAGTTTTTTAATGGACTCAATTGTTAGGCGATCGCTTCACCCCAGCCTGTCTTACCGCAATACCAGGATGAAGCTTCACCGCCTGGACCCTCAGCATCGAATGGCAATCTGCCTAAACTGCGCCTAGAGGGCTACCAGATACTCTTTGAGATTGCCGCTTTGCTGACGCAGCTTTTTCACCGCTTGCTGCTGTAGCTGCCGGACGCGCTCGCGGCTGATGTTGAGTCGCTTACCCACTTTAGCCAGTGATAGCTCGCGGCCATCTTCTAGGCCAAATCGCAACGCCAGCACTTCCCGCTGCTGCGGCGTCAGTCCAGACATCATCTCGCGC
This sequence comes from Sphaerothrix gracilis Ecp01, assembly GCF_030405905.1. Taxonomy (NCBI): domain Bacteria; kingdom Bacillati; phylum Cyanobacteriota; class Cyanophyceae; order Nodosilineales; family Nodosilineaceae; genus Sphaerothrix; species Sphaerothrix gracilis. The sequence goes on along the minus strand of NZ_JASATW010000019.1, from coordinate 52,706 downwards.
AAATCTTGCTGCAGATTGGTCTGGATTGTAAAGTCTTCGGGGGAAGAATCGGGGTCTTCTAGCAAATCTCCCAGTTCAGTGTCCTGGTTGTCGCCCATACGCGTTTCCAGCGACAGGGGCTGACGGGCATAGCCGAGATATTGCCGCACTTTCTTGTTAGGAAGCTCTAGATGTTCGGCCAGCTCGGAAACGGTGGCTGAGCGCCCTAGTTCTTGGGCCAGGGTACGCTGAGCTTTCTTGATTTTGTTGAGCGTTTCGTTGATGTGAATGGGCAGGCGAATAGTGCGACTCTTCTCTGCTAAGGCGCGGGTCATGGCCTGACGAATCCACCAGTAAGCATAGGTAGAAAAGCGATAGCCTTTGGCTGGATCAAACTTCTCAACGCCTCGCTGCAGGCCAATGGTGCCCTCCTGCACTAGATCCATCAGATCTAAGTTGCGCTTGGTGTATTTTTTGGCGATGGAAACCACAAGACGCAGGTTGGCGGCCACCATTTTTTTCTTGGCAGACTCACCTTTCTCGACGACTTGCGCTAGTTCCGTCTCTGACACCTTAGCGGCTTCTGCCCATTCAGCTAAGGAGGGCTGACGCTCTTTCTCCTCAGCAAACGAGTCTCGGACGGCTTCTAGGGCCATTAGACGCTTCACCTGCTTACCGTAGGAAATCTCCTGCTCGTGGGTAAGCAAAGGAATACGACCAATCTCTTTGAGATAGTTACGTACTGAATCCGTAGAGTATCGAACAGTTGCCATAAAATTGAAAAACGCTTACCTTAGGTGTGATCTAGTTGCTCTGGAACAGGGCCGACAGGTTTGACTGTTGGGTCGTTTAAGTAAAGTAGTTCACATAGCTTATTATTCGTCTTATTAATAGTTCGCACATCTCCCAGGAGACGTAATCCCAAATTCTTTGGCTGATTACCCCCGCGGATCGCTACCAGCAGGCGGTAAATCTAAACTCAGCCAGGAAAAAGCAAAAAAAAGACGCGATGTAACTGCGTCTTTGAATGATTCACTGAGAAGAGTCAGCGATTAATTACTTGTCAATTTTGGGCACAACGTCAGGACGCTCTTTGTCCTCCCAACCTGCCGGGCGCTTCGAGTTGTACCAGGCAATTGAACCTAGAACGACTGCTGCCACAAAACCAATAAAAAATATCATACCCAGCGATATGGGTAGTGCCGTAGATTCAGCAGTTTGCATAAATAAGTTCATAGGTTAAATCCTTATATATCAACCTTTAAGCTCAGGTTACGAAACTGTTGCTGACGATACATCCCTCTTGCGACTTATTAGCGTATCAGCCCCAAAACGGCTAGCTAACCAGTCCAGTCCGTAGGGCACGGACGGCAGCCTGAGTGCGATCGCTGGCGCTGAGCTTATTGAGAATGTTGCAAACGTGGGTCTTGACCGTGCCGACCGTGATGTAGAGTTCCTCGGCGATCGCCGCGTTGCTGTAGCCCGCTACGATTAGCTCTAAAACCTCTAGCTCCCGCTCTGTAAGCGGATAGGCTGCTAATACCTGCTCGTAGTCGGCCTTAGAATTTTCCGCATCGGCAGCGTCACCGGAACTGGCAATCTCTACCTGCTGCTGCTGGGCCTGATTGAGAACAATGCGAGCAATGGTCGGATCAATCCAGGCATTGCCCGCGTGGGTGACGCGAATTGCCTCAATTAGCTGCTCAATGTCTACATCCTTAACGCTGTAAGAGTCAGCCCCAGCCGCAAAGGCGGCCATCACCGCTTCCTCATTATCGTGCATCGTCAGGATCAAAATTTTGGTCTCAGCCTCCCCCTGACTTTCCTTGAACTGCCGAGTTAGCTCCACGCCGTCAATATCCGGCAGACCGATATCCACTACGGCTATATCTGGCTGGATTTCCCGCAAAATGCTGAGTCCAGCCTTACCATTGCCTGTTTCTCCCACTACGCTCATGTCAGGCTGCTGCTGCATCGCAGCTTTGAGGCCGACGCGGGTTAAGTCATGATCTTCTATCAAAACGATTCGGATGTTGTCCATAGTGGAAAAATCAGGGGATATCTGGGTAAAGGCGATCGCTTAAAGCTCACTTGTAGGCGCAAAATGAAGTTTACTGCAATGCCTAAAATGGAAGCGCTTTAGGGTTCAGCTACACATGGCGGCGCTAGCCGAGATTAAGCTGTTTACGCTTAACTCCCTAATTCTACTATTGCTGCCTAGTTTCCTACAATTAGATTGCTGTTAGCCCTCGTTGAGCTAGCTGAGTTCAATTCAATCAATCCAGTTCACTGGCTAAGTTGCCGCCTTTTTCTTAATCTTGGGAATTGCATCAGGATTTCGCACGTCTGGAACTTTGTCCAGAATAGCTATCATGCCTGTGCGCCCCGTGCTGAGTTTGGCATCTGATAGTAGATCCAGGACTTCAACTGCAAAAATCGTCTCAATGAGCTGCTTGATCTCAGGCCGCAGCAGGCGCTCAATTTGTCCGTGAATTTCATCAGCCAGCTCAGTGCTGCCGTCTTCCACAATCAGCTGCTCTGGCAGGGTCAGGGAGTCTTCAAGCACGATCGCCAACTTCTGCTCGAACATCTGGCAGGTCACTTTACCTACGCGGTGTCCCAGTCGATGACGATAAAGCGCCTGCAGCTTCTGTGATAAATCCCGTTCAAGCTGACCAATCGTTTGCTCTTGAGATCCCATTCAACGCACCTCCCCGAACGGATAATCCAGACAGAGTAGGGGGCTGTCAACTAGCATGATTGGTCTAACTAAACTCAAAACTGCAATCATTATTTAGCAAAAAAGCAAAAACGTAATTTATTGTCACCTCATTAACCGCCCACTCTTCACTTCGACTTGTCTCTAGAATGGCGGTGGAAAATTGCCGTTATGTATTTCCCAAGTAAGTTAAGTGATTGATGAAATAACTGCAAAAATAGACTTCAAAACAGATTACGGCCAAATTTACTAAAACACCTACAGAATTAACGCCTGACAAAAGAACTATTTTTTGTCTTAGCTAGATAAATCTCTAGATAGATTTTGGGGGAGTATCATTTCTTAATTAAGACTTGGAAAACCGCCTTTGAGCCTCAACGGCCTCGCAGACGATTAGCCAAATTCTGAAATTTTGATGGATTGCGCTTTCAGGATAGAATTGCTGGGCGATGAAGATCCGAGAAACTACCCACAGAGTTGAACCATTCGGATATCTGTCTATAGTCATACGCTGTCGGGTTTTAGGGATGATTGAATTTATAAGGTGGGGATCAGGATTGCGCTAGGCTGTCCCTAGCAGCTAGCTCCCTGTGCTTCACGATTTACTGATGTCTGACTGGCATTTTGACAGAGGTTTCGGCTGAGATACCCTGTCTAGATCCCAGTTATGATCGCTCAGTCCTAAAGCGTTGTCTTTCGAATTTTTTCGTTAATGTTTTATGGCTCAGTTTCCAGATGCGTTTCATCCTCAAGAGCCTACGGCGCGCAGTCGTGGCGATCGCCTGCAGGAAAATTTGGCAGACACCCGGGTTGAGTATAGTCAGCTACAGGCCGATCACGAGGAGACTATGAGAGCGCTGCGTCAACAAGAACTTTTTTTACGCAGCGTTTACGACAATGTCAGAGAAGCAATTTTTGTCGTGGATGTTTTGCCCGATGGAAATTTTCGCTATGCCGGCTTCAATCCCGCTTCTGAGCGTTTGACAGGTCTATCGGCTGACCATGTGATTGGCAGCGGGCCAGAAGATATTTTGCCCGCTGCGGCAGCCGCGGCAGTGAGATCGCGCTATCAGTCCTGTGTGGCAGCAAGGCAGACGGTTGAGTATGAGGAAAAGCTGCCTTTTTCAGGCCAGGAGTCGTGGTGGTTAACTACCCTGACTCCTTTGAACGATGCCGACAAAGAAATTCATCGCATTATTGGCGTCAGCTTAAATATCACCGAGCGCAAGCAGATGGAATTCCGCTTGGCGGCGCTGAATCAGGAACTAGAGGAGCGGGTGGCAGCCCGTACGGCTGAGTTAGAAGTCGCTAACCAGGTGAAAGACAATCTGCTAAAACGAGAGCGCACAGCCAAGGCCGAAATCGAGGCTGCTAGACAGGCTCTGAGCCTCAGTGAACAGCGCTATCGCTCCGTCGTAGACAGTATTCGTGAGATTATCTTTCAGACGGACGCGGAGGGCAATTGGACATTCTTGAATGCCTCATGGCAGGCAATTACCGGTTTTTCGTCTGAGGAAAGCTTAGGAAAACCTTTCTGGCAGTATTTCCATGTTCAAGATCAGCCCTGGTGTCGTGACTGCACCCAGCAGATGGCTCAAAATTTGCAGCAGCAGCAGCGTGAACTGAGGTTGCAGACTCGTTCAGGCCAAACCTGCTGGATTGAAATAGACCTACAGCCTCAGCATGACGAAAGCGCCGCTTTTGTCGGTATGGTCGGGGTTATCAACGATATCAGCGATCGCCGTAAAGCCCAAGAAATGCTGGAGGCCCGCGCTAACGAACTGGCGCAAATTAATACGCTGCTGCTACAAACGACCGGCCTCTTAGAGCGACGTAATCAAGAACTCGATCAGTTTGCCTATGTTGCCTCCCATGATCTGAAGGCCCCATTGCGGGCGATCGCCAATCTTTCTACCTGGATAGAAGAAGACGTCGGCGATCAGCTACCAGCAGAAAGTCAAGAACATATGCGACTGATGCGGGGCCGAGTTCATCGCATGGAGGCGCTGATTGAAGGACTCCTAGCCTATTCCCGTATAGGGCGCAAAGAAGTCCCGACAGAAACCTTTTCACTGCAAGACTTTTTGGCAGAAGTGATTGATTTGCAGGCCCCACCCGACGATTTTGTGATTAACCTGCCATCGCATCTGCCGACGATAACCGCTAAGCGCCTGATTTTGCGGCAGGTTTTCTCGAACCTGATCAGCAACGCCGTTAAATACAACGACAAGCCTCAAGGCAAAATAGATATTCAATTCCACGACAAAGACTCATATTACGAATTTTTAGTCAGCGATAACGGCCCTGGAATTGCGCCTCAATATCACGATAAGATCTTTCAAGTGTTCCAAACCCTTGAACCCCGCGACAAAACTGAAAGCACCGGCATTGGTTTGTCTATCATCAAAAAAATTATTGATACGGAGGGTGGCGAGATTAATGTGGACTCTCAGCTAGGAGAGGGGACCACCTTTCACTTCATCTGGCCTAAACAAAACTGACGATGGGAATGCTAATAGATAGGCAGGCGGTTGGCTGAGCGATGGCTGTGAGCGAAAAATTCCAAACGCTAGAGTCTATCCCTTAGCAGATAGGTATTGACCGTCGGACTTGATATAAATGACAAAACCTTAACTTTGCTTTGTAGCAATCGCGCCTCATGGACTCTAGAGCGATCAATATTCTGCTGGTAGAAGACGACGAAGTCGATGTGATGAATGTGAAGCGGGCTTTTCGCAAAAATAACATCGTCAACCCACTTTATGTGGCTGGAAACGGTCTAGAAGCTCTAGAAATGCTGCAGGGAAGTCAAGATAAGCGTCCTTTGATCCCCGATGAGAGGAGACTGGTTTTGCTGGACTTGAATATGCCTAAGATGGGCGGCATCGAGTTTTTACAAAATCTCCGAGCTGATCCTAAGCTGTGCCTAACTCCCGTAATTGTGCTAACCACATCCAATCAGGATCAAGATCGGGTCGAAGCCTACAAGTTAAATGTTGCGGGGTATTTGTTGAAGCCTGTCACATTTCTTAACTTCGCTGAGGTGATGGCAACTTTAAACAAGTACTGGACTCTATGCGAAATGCCGTAAGACTGCCCACGTAAGCGTTAATGAAGAAAACGACTGCTGCCTCAACTGCACAATCAGCAAATTTGCTGAAGATTTTAATTGTTGATGATGACGAGATCGATCGTTTGGCAGTTCGTCGTGCTTTTAGAAAGGCTAATATTCCGCTGCAGTTTGATGAGGCAGAAAACTGCCAAACCGCGATCGCTATGCTGCGGCAGCTTTCCTTTGACTGCATCTTTTTGGACTACCGCCTGCCAGATATGAGCGGACTGGAGTTAGTCAAAGCTTTGCGCCAGTCCGGTCTGAAGATTCCGCTGATTGTGCTCACAGGTCAGGGCGATGAAGAAATAGCCGTCGAGCTGATGAAGGCTGGCGCTTCGGACTATTTATCAAAATCAAAAATCACTCCGGGTACATTAGTGCGCTGTCTGCGCAATGCGATCCGGGTCTATGAAGCTGAGCTTGAAGCGGCGCAGGCCCAGCAGGAGCTACGGGAAAAGAACGAAATTTTGACCCGGCAAAATTTAGAGCTGGAAAAGCAGCGGCAGCAAATCCAGCTCCAAAATATTGAACTCATCCGGGCTTCGCGGCTCAAGTCTGAGTTTTTAGCCACTATGTCTCACGAGCTGAGAACGCCGATGAACGCCATCATTGGGTTTTCTCAGATTTTGCTGCGTCGCGGTCAGGGGCGATTTTCGCAGCAACATGTAGATATGGTGCAGCGCATTTTAAATAACGGCAAAAATCTGCTGACCTTGCTGAATGACATTTTGGACTTTTCTAAGATAGAAGCGGGCCGCTTACAGCTCAAGCTAGAAAGGTTTAATGCGGCTCAGCTAATCGAGTCAACGACTGAGGAGCTGCGATCGCTAGCGGAAGAAAGCGGTCTATCTCTACAGCTCAAGATCCAGCTCAGCAACCCTTGGATCATCAACGATCCGATTCGCTTTCGTCAGATCCTCGTCAACCTTCTCTCCAACGCCATTAAATTTACGGATCAAGGTAGGGTTTCCGTTGAACTCACGGAAATATCGCCTGAGCAACTTTGTTTGCGGGTGAGCGATACCGGAATTGGTATTGAGCCTAATCATCTCAAACACATTTTTGAAGCCTTCAGACAGGTTGATCAAACCAGCACCCGCCGTTATCCAGGAACGGGGCTTGGGCTAGCGATTGTAGATTCTTTAGTCAAGATGATGCACGGCACAGTTGAAGTCAATAGTCATATAGAGCAGGGGTCTGTTTTTACCGTGAGTATTCCTCGCCATGTCCAAACAGCGGAACCTGACAGTTCTGAAACATGTACAAAGGTTGATATTTTGGCTTCCTAAAGGCTTGAGCGATCGCGCCTAGGTTGAGGTCTTGAACCTAATGACTGCGATCGCTGCGTACCTTCCAGCTTTTCCCTCGGCTAAGTTTGAAAATCATGTATTCTTACTAAATTATTTTCAAAATACAATGCTTCAGCCCATTCACGATGTCGATGCCTCACCCTCTTTTCAAGCGCAAAGCGATTGTATTTTAGTCGTTGATGATTCTCCTGATAACTTATTTTTAGTTCAAACCATTTTGGAAGAAGAAGGCTATCAGCTTAGCTTCGCCGAAGATGGTATGTCTGCTTTGGAGCAGGTTCATCAGTCTCCGCCGAGTTTGGTGCTGCTAGATGTGATGATGCCGGGTATGAATGGCTATGAGGTGACACAGAAGATTCGCAGCAATCCCAATTTGCCATTTATCCCCATTCTTCTCGTCACGGCCCACGAGGAGTCAAGCGTGGTGAAAGGATTAGATACAGGCGCTGACGACTTTATTCGTAAACCCTTTGACATGGATGAACTGCTGGCGCGGGTGCGAGCGCTGCTGCGGCTGAAGCACAGCATTGATGCTGAACAAGAAATTATGCGTCAGCGGGAGGATTTTGTCTCTCGCCTTACCCACGACTTGCGCACGCCTTTGGTGGCAGCCGATCGCATGTTAACCCTGCTTCAAAGAGGCACATTTGGCGATGTAGCCTCGACTGCCCAGGAAGCGATCGAGGGCATTATTGGCAGCAACCAAAATCTGCTGCAAATGGTGAATACGCTGCTGGAGGTGTATCGGCACGAAGCGGGTAAGAAAACAATGACGTTTGCTCGCTTCGATTTTGAAGGTTTGATTCGAGATGTGGTTGAAGAACTGCGGCCTTTGATTGAAGAGAAAGGGCTTAATTTGGAGCTGCAAACCAGCAGTTCTCAAGCCGCTAACTGGGATGGCAAGATTGTGGGAGACTGCCTAGAAATCCGGCGAGTGATTACGAATTTGATTGGCAATGCCATCAAGTTTACGGATGAAGGGGGAATTACAATTCGCGTTGAGTTAAAGAATGGCGACGGCAGAATAGATCGAGAAAAGTATGCCGTTGCGGTGATTCAGGATACAGGCACTGGCATTTCGGCAGAGGATCAGCAAGAGCTTTTTGAGTGGTTCCGCCAGGGACAGCACATGCGGGCAGGCAGCGGTTTGGGGCTGCACCTCTCATCTCGGATTATCAAAGCCCATCAGGGACGCATCGAGGTAGAGTCTCAGATCGATGAAGGCAGCACGTTTCGGGTTTATCTACCTGTCGTGCAAAACGTCAGCAGCGCTCAGAGCTAAGTCCCTTCGTCTACGGTCTGATGCACCAGTAAATCCCCAGGCTGACAGCGCAGTGCAACACAAAGCGCATCCAAGGTCGCTTCATCAATGCGGGTAAACCGCCGCCGACTTTTCAGTTTAGAAATTGAAGTCGGATGCATTCCCGTAAGCGCAGCAAGTTCTTTATTGCTCATATCGCGCTCTGCCATGACTACTGCTAACCGCCACCGAATCACACGATCTGCCAGTTCTCTATATGCAAGCAGATGCTATCATCCGGGGCTTTCAAATAGCTGTATGTTTGCCGTAGCGGCAATTTAATTTGCCGCTGCATTGATAAAAGGGCGCAAAAAACTTATACTACGACTTGTCTGATCACCGATAGATACGGACAAAAAAACGCGATCGCATCTGAAAGGCGATCGCGGGCAAACTTATTTGATTACTCATCATGATACCAACTGTTCAGACCATTCCAGAACTGCTGCAGCAAACGGCAGCGCCTTCTCCCGCCAACCGCCAACCGATTCGCCTGCTTGCCTGCGGCGTTCCAGACGGGGTTGAAAGCGTCATTATGCGGCTTTATCTGCAAGGCTTTTCTCAGGTTTATGAGTGGAGTCCGCCGCTGCCCTCCCCCATCCAGGGCGAAGTCATCCGAATTTTGACTCGATACTATCAGGGTTGAACGCCACAGCCGAGTTTCTTCCAACGCAGAAGAAACTCGGCTGTCACAAGCTGACTAATTTTGTAGATACACCCCAAATAGAACAAAGACGCAGATTACTGAGCCGCCCGCCGCTTGAGCGTACGCACAGTACCGAGTGCAAAGAGTCCTAAGGCAGCCGCTGCGCCCGGTTCGGGGACAGAGGCAGGATCTTCCGGCGATTGTGTTTCTTGATAGTCAAAGGAAGCGATCGCGCCGCTGGCTCCCTGATAGTTCACGATGATTTGCTTAATGCCGTCAAAGTCTCCATTCCCGTTGTCGAAAGTGAATTCTCTGAAGGAGTTGTCTCCTTCTAGTGCTCCACCTGTTCTGCCCGTTTTGGTATTGGAGTTGAAGTCCCACTCCTTTGATAAAACAGTGTCAGTCACGTAAGTTTCGTAGTTGTCGTTATCAATCGTGAAGTCGTCTCGGCCATCGGCGTAGGCGAAAGTGAAGTTCAGCTTTTGATTGCGAATAATCGCCTCGTCTAAATCCACAAAGCCAAACTTGTCGAAGGTAATACCGGAGGCAAACTTATCTAGGTCAAAGTCGATAAACACTTTGCCGCCGCTGCCATTGTCGTCCGGCGTATTGCTGCTGTTCTCTTGGATAATCAGGACGTTACCCTGTTCTGGCGTGTCGTAACCATACCAGTTTCCTCCTTGCTTGTAAGCGCCTTTGCCGGTGGCTAAGTCGCGATCGCCGCCTGTGCAGACATTGGTAAAGCCGTTAGCTGAATAGCCATTGTCACCCCCTTTGCCTTTGCAGGCTGTGTCATAGAGCAGCAATCCGTGAGATTTGTTGGTGCTAAAGCTGACGCCGTGCGTATTTTGCCACTGGTTAGTGATGCGAGTGCCGTCAGCCCCAGCAAAGCCCTCGTCAAAGTTGAGGCTGACAGCTTGGGCGGGAGCCGCAACCGTAACACCTGTCCCAGCTAGCAGTAGAGCAACAGCTAAAAGAGAACGTCGAATATGTTTCATGAATACCTCAAGCGAATGGAATTGTGCAGATCTGAGTAGGGGGCTTGAAGTAGTACAGGTTTTAAGCGCTTTAGGGATGGCTGCAAAAGCCTCGTGACATATAAGCGAAAAATTATTTGAAATCTTTTTCTTCTCCAACGCTGGGGAGCCAATGTTAGAGAAGTAATTAAACGGTCTGAGCTACTCAATACAGTCTGAGCGCTAAATTACTGAGCAGTACGCCGCTTGAGCGTACGCACAGTGCCGAGCGCAAAGAGTCCTAGGGCCGCTGCCGCCCCTGGTTCCGGAATTTCTTGGTAACCTTGTTCCGAGTTTTTAGGCGTGAAGATGGCGCGGGCGATAGTGGCATGAGAAAGTGCCTGGGCCTTTCCTTTCTTATTCGTGGAAACTCCATCAGTCTCAAAAGAACCTGCTAGGGCAGTAGCAGCTTGCTGATAGTTATCAAAGAAATAGGCGCTCCAAGAATTACTTGCTTTCAAGCTCAACACAAACGGGCCGTCAATTGTGCTGCCGCTGTTGTTGAAGCTCCAAGAGCCTGATGTGCTGCCGTTATCAGCAGTTAAACCACTGCCGCCCTCATCCGACTTGGCGAGAATTTCCCACCCGCTAATCGTAGATTCATCAATGCTGAAAACATCCCATTCTGAGCTAGTGAAGTCGATGCTGTTCAGCTCATTTAGCAGGTTGCCCTGCGCTCCGGTATCGTTACCATCAAAAGAGCCAATGCAGGCTAATGAGCTTTGGCTAGAAGCGCCCAGGGCCAACGTAACGTTGCCGGCGTTACACTGAGCAGCACCCGCGCTGGCCCCTGAAAGCCCTATCAGGCTAGCTCCCACGAGAGAAGCTCCTAATAAAGAACGAAGTTTCATAGAGTGACGACCTTCCTAAAGACTAAAAAGTAGTATCTGTAAACGTGATTTTGCAGGGGCTAAGTATCTAGTAAAGTGAGTGGCTTTTTTTACTAGACATAATTTCACTTTATCCAGGCTAGCAAGTGAAAAAGCCTTTTTGTGAATATATTTGCAGCTATCATCGACTCTTTAATAAATCAGTATTTCTACGACTGTGCCTGTTGACTATAAAACAGAGTGAGTGAGTTTAGCTGCCGTTTACTTGCTGTTGTCAACATGCCCGACTGCAACTACCTGCTTGCAGTTTTGGCTGAGTCAAAACCTAAACTTTAAGACCGCGGCCCTGATTATTTGGATTTTTCAAAGAATCACTGCTGTCTGAATGATCACCAAGACTTTGAAGCTGCTTTTTTGACTGTCGTTGTAATCTCGGTCACAGCCGCCAGCCCAATTTGGTCACAAGCGATCGCAGCTTTCATCACGCCCCGACTCCAGGAAGATCACGTCGGCGGTATGGGTAGAGTCACGGAGAAATTTTGAGAAAAACGAGATAGTAAGACTATCAGTTCAGTAATTGCATCTATGCGACCTCAGATTCACTTAGCGGCTAACCTCAAAGCCAACTCTCTAACTTTTCAATTTGGGTGCATTGCTCTTCGCAGCGGCTATAGCCTGCTTTCTGCTCTGCTAAGTGAATCGCTAACGACGCAAGAAGAAATCGTGATTGAACGCCTACTGCAGGTTGAACCAAGAGAGGGCTTTCAGGTAACGACCAACGCCTTGGCTTATGATGAGCTGAGGGAGCGTCTTTGTAGTTTGAAACAGGCCCGGACCACCTCACACGGTTGTCCCCGTTGCGATTGAGACACTATTTCATTTTTTACAAACTTTTGTTCCCTAACCCAAAGCCCCAAATGCTAGCACAGACTTCCCCCACCACTTTTTCCACGGGCGATCGCTCAGAGCAAAACGCCTACATCAAGCAAATCGGTATTGCCTACTGGATGAAGCTCGTTCGTGAAGGCATACCTAAAACCGATGCCCGTACGATTGCAGCGGCGATCGCCAAATATGACGTAGCCAAGCGGCTACCCTCCCTAGAACAGAAGGAACTTATCGTACATTACAGTCCGCTGATCTGCCGGGCACAGCTATGGCGCACTCGCTTACTGCTGACCTCGCAAACCTAAGCTTTCGCCAGCTCGGCATCGGTTTCTAGGATTGAAGCCTCTGACAGGCTCACCCGCTCCAGCGTGGCAGCTTCTAGCTGAGACCGCTCAACCACCGCACCTTTCAGGCAGGCTCCGGTCAGGTCGGCCCCAGCTAGATCAGCCCCCCGCAAATCAGCGTCGGTTAAATCGGCATAGCAAAGATTCGCATTTTGCAGGTTAGCCCCCTGAAGCTGCGCCCCTACCAGGCTTGCCAAGCGCAAATCTGCCTGGGATAAGTGGGCCTGAGTCAAATTAGCAGACTCTAAGCAACTGCGAATTAAAACCGCCTGACAGAGATTAGCACCAGGCAAAGCGGCCTGCTTTAGGTTTGCTCGCCAGAGGTTGGCATGAGACAGATTGGCCAGAGTCAGATCAGCCTGCTGCAAACTAGCACAGGATAAGTCGGCGCGGCGCAAGATAATGCCGGTTAGATCGGCCCTTAGGATCCAGGTTTCACGGAGATTCCAATAGCTGAAGTCGCGCTTACCGATGGCGTAGTGTTGTAGTAGCTTGATAGCCTCCATGTTGACTCGATTGGCTCCGTGTCAGGTTTGCTTGAACTTCTGTGACGCACGCTACAGGAATCTCAAAGCGCGGTCAGGGGCGGCGGCTCGCCTTTGCAGTCTTAAAACGCGGTCGGCCCTATCGCCCCTGTCAGAACTGACCGATCAGCTTATTCATGCAGCTACCCGCAGCGCTATGTCAGCGGCAACGCAGTGCTTATGAAGTTTCATTTCTTTGTAAACTAATGTAACAAATGCTCAGGTGAAGTGCAACGTTTGCGTGGAGCTGCTTTATCGCTGATAGGCAAGATTTTTGGGTGACAGCTGTGATCCTTCAGCTCTAATCGGTGGCAACGTTAGCCGAGCAAACTGTAGACCAGTTTTCCAAACTGGCCCGTGCTTCTAGCAGGCCGGTCAGTTCTCCTCGATAAGCCACTAAACGACCTCGCTCAATTGAATCTGGCGGTACCAGAGGCACTAAGGCATCTATCGTCGCAGCGGCACAGACCCAGTCTTGCTCGTCAACGGCTTCTGCTAGCGTATCTTGCAGTTCTTCAACGCGGCGGTTTCTGGCCTCGATCGCTCGTACCTGGTCAATATAAGATTGGACGTTAGCAATCGCGGCAATGGCGTAGCGATCGCCCGGCCTAGCCGCCAGTGCCCGCCGAAAGTTAATCAGAGCCGTCTGGTAGTCCCTCTGAGCGGTGGCGGCATAGCCAATGCGCATGGCTCGCCCATAGTCTTCAGCCGACTGGGCCTGCGCGATTTGAAGCGGTTGCGCCTGGGTGGGGGCGGTAGCCGAGGTGAGTGCCCAGCCTCCCAGCGTTAGCGAAAGCGGAAACGCAATTTTAATTACCTGCTGCCAAATCATGTCAGTGTGCAAATCTATTTAATCGGGCGATCGCCCCTAAGCTACCGAAGTATTAGTAGTTTTTAGCGACTTTGCAAAATTAATATAGGTTCCTTGGCTCTATTTAACTTAACGACCTGCTGGCGCTAGACGCTGCAGGGGCTGCCGCAGGCTGTATATTCTCTCTTTGCCCGAATGTTTTATTCTTAACTGAAGATAAGCGACAGAAAATATTAGGAGAAGCAAGCCGCCATGCGACTGTCTCAGATGCTCTTTGTGACCCTGCGAGAAGATCCGGCTGAGGCAGAAATTCCTAGCCATAAGCTGTTACTCCGAGCCGGCTACTTTCGGCGGATCACCAGCGGCGTCTACGCCTATTTGCCGCTGCTGTGGCGGGTTTTGGGCAAAGTCTCTCAGATTGTCCGCGAGGAGATGAACGCCACGGGGGCGCAGGAATGCCTATTACCCCAGCTACAACCGGCTGACCTCTGGCAGGAATCGGGCCGCTGGGAAACCTACACCAAGGCAGAAGGCATCATGTTTTCCCTGATTGATCGGCGGGAGCAGCTTCTGGGACTGGGGCCAACCCATGAAGAAGTGATTACGGCGATCGCCCGTGATATGATTCGCTCCTATCGTCAGCTGCCGCTCCATCTCTACCAGATTCAAACTAAGTTTCGCGACGAGATTCGGCCCCGCTTTGGCCTGATGCGGGGGCGCGAGTTCATCATGAAAGATGGCTACTCCTTCCACCCCGACACGGAGAGCCTCAAACAGACCTATCAGGATATGTACACGGCCTACAGCAATATTTTACGTCGCTGCGGGCTGGCTTTTCGGGCGGTGGAAGCTGATGCTGGTGCGATTGGCGGCTCTGCCGGTTCCCATGAGTTTATGGTGCTGGCTGAGGCGGGGGAAGATGAAGTGCTCTACACCGAGGACGGCCAGTATGCCGCCAACGTGGAGAAAGCGGTTTCCCAACCCGCCGATGCCGTCGCTTCCTCCTTCGACAGTTACGAAAAGCTAGACACCCCCAATACCCCCACCATCGAGTCGCTGGCTAAGTTCCTCAAGTGCTCACCGACGCAGATTGTCAAAAACGTCCTATACGATATCCAATATCGAAGGTCTTCCTTACTACTTGACTTCAGACTAGTGATTTCAGTGAGTATTCGTGGTGATCAAACAGTCAACGAAGTTAAGTTACAGAATGAGGTTTCTAAAATTCTGGGGGATGTAACAATTGTTTCTCTACAAGCTTTGGAAGTTCTTCCAGTACCGGAGGAACTTAGCTTAGAACCATTACCTGTAGGATACATATCGCCTGAACTAGATTGGAGTAAATACTTTCAGGCTCAACTTCGACTGGAGACAGATGAGGATATTAAGAAAGTTTTGTCAATGAAGAGTATAGGTACAGTTCGAAAAATAACTGAATATATTCCCTCATCAACAGATCTCAGAAACCCTCAAGAGGCATTAGCGGCAATTTGCGAAGCTGCTCGTACTTACTGGAAGAACCTTGAAGATGCCCGTAAACAGACTTCTGGTGATGAGAAAAATAGCTTATTTGGATCAGAAGGATTGACTATTAAGAGCAAACAGTTAGAGAACCTGCTCAATCAAGGTGAAACACTTTTCAAATTTGATCGCATAGTGGATCAGACTGCTGTGGGGCTGCAGAACTTCGTCACGGGGTCAGACGAGTCGGGCTATCACGTCGTCGGGGCCAACTGGGGTGAGCAGTTTGAGCTACCGTCCCATAAAGTAGATGTGCGCAAGGCGCAGGCGGGCGATCGCGCCCTGCACGATCCGGCCCAAACCTTACAAACGGCGCGGGGCATTGAAATTGGCCATATTTTTCAGCTCGGTACCAAATATTCTCAGGCCCTGGGAGCAACCTACACTAATGAAGCCGGTGAAGAAGTGCCGCTGGTGATGGGCTGCTACGGTGTGGGGGTTTCCCGACTGGCTCAGGCGGCAGTGGAACAGTCCTACGACAAGGATGGCATTATCTGGCCAGTGGCGATCGCGCCTTATCAGGCCATTGTGGTAATTCCCAATATTGCTGACTCAAAGCAGGTAGAGGCGGCGGAACAGCTCTACGCCGATCTGCAGGCTGCCGGAATTGAGACGCTTCTAGACGACCGGGACGAGCGGGCCGGGGTCAAATTTAAGGACGCTGACCTGATTGGCATTCCCTTTCGGGTCGTCACCGGGCGATCGCTGAAGGACGGCAAAGTCGAAGTGGTGAAGCGGGCCAGCCATGAGTCAGCCGATATGCCGATTGCCGAGGTGGTCGGTACCCTCAAACAGTGGATTGATCAGGCTCTAAACTCGTAGGTATGGAACTGATTACAATTCTGCTCTCCGGCCTGCTGACCCTGATCTCGCCCGTGGGGTTTGTGGTGGATCAGGTAGCTGAAGATAATATTCGCTCGCGGCTAATTTCAGCCGACGAGCTAGTGGTGCGCATAGACAATGCACCATCCTTTCAGCTTTTGCAGGGCAAGGTGGATCACGTGCGGGTCGCGGGACGGGGCATTGTGCCGGTTGAGAACCTGCGCATTGCCGCCTTTGAGCTAGAAACCGATACCGTCGATTTTAATCTGGAGCGGCTGCGACGGGGTGATTTGCAGCTAGATGCGCCCTTTCAGGCGGCAATGCGCCTGGAGCTAGACGAGCAGGACATCAATCAGTTTCTGGCCTCCCCTGGCGTAGCAGAGCGTCTGAGCAATCTCAGCTTTGACTTTTTCTCATCCCGCCGCGATCGCCGCGCTCAGCGCTATCGCCTGGAAAACCCTCAGATTAACTTTATTGGCAACAATCGGCTGCAGATAGAAGTCGATATCAAGGATATTGTGGCTGACGAAGTCTTGGACGTGGTGATTGAAACGGGTATTGCTATTGCCGGCGGGAGCGATCTGCGTCTAGTCGATCCTGCGATCGCGGTAGACGGTGAGCCTGCTCCTAGTCAGCTAGTGCAGCAGCTAATTGACGGTATTAATACTCGGCTGAATTTACAAACTTTAGAGACTTCGGGGGTGATGGCCCGCGTTTTAGAGCTGAAAATTAATGAATCGACGACAAACCTAGCCCTGTTTGCTAGAGTCGAGCCATCGGTCTTAGCCACTGAGGAGAGTCCCTAGACTTACGGCTAAATTCCCACTTTAGTATTTTTACGCCGACTTTCTACGATAAGGGGCTGCGACCCCAAATGGAGGAGAACATGGAAGATAAAAAAGGACTTCGACAAATTCCACTCGGTGTCGTAGCGGGTCTCTCTGCCGTTGTTTTAGCTGCGGGAGGCGCAACTGCGCTGATTACTTGGCGATCGCTCTCACCCAGAACGGCTACCCCTGAGTTTCCCAGTATCGAAGAACCGATTAGCGAGACGCCTGGCTTTGAAACGCCGTTAGAACCGGCTGAGGAAGCGCCAACTGAACCGCGATCGCCCCAGACCAGCGCTGCCCGTCCTGACGCCGCTCAAACAGGACAGGTTTACTGGCTGCAAGATGAAGGCACTCGCTTTGCACTGACGCCCCAAAGCATTGATTTGGCAGCCGGGGAGCCGGAAGCCCAAATTCAAAAGGCATTTGAACAACTTCTGGCTGGGCCAGGCCAAGCCGTTAAAGGCGCTTCGGCTGTCCCAGAGGCCACCCAGCTTCTAGGCGTAGAAGTGGCTAGCGATGGCGTACACGTTGATCTATCTCAGGATTTCACCTTCGGCGGTGGCAGTGCCGCGATGATGGGCCGCCTGGGTCAGGTGATCTATACCGCTAGCAGCCTCGATCCCGATACCCCCGTCTGGATCTCAGTTGAAGGAGAACCCCTGACCCTGCTGGGGGGTGAAGGCTTAGAAGTCTCTCAACCCATGACCCGCGCTGAGTTTGACGAAAACTACCCGCTCTAAGCGCCCAAAGATACCTGCTCATTTGCTTAAAACCGGAAAGGCTGAACCGCCCAGTTTGCTATTTAACGACATCAACTGCATCGATCTAAAAGACAAAAGTTTCAGGCAAGATAGGCTTGCCCTGTCTATACGCGCCTGATCACGCGCTGGAATTTAGTCTGTGATAGCGGCTATCTGCTGTGCCGCCTGGGGTTTAAGCCTGGGCGGTGAACCGGCATGCCTTAGCCTTAAAGCCTTTGGCTCTATCTCTGGAATCTGTGTGGCGAAGCATTACAAGTCGCAAAGCCTGTGCTACGAACGTAGCTAAATATGGTATCGGCTTTTAACATTAAGAGGTAAGCTAGGCAAATATAGCTAAGCAGATATACACAGTACTGAGATAGTCACCGAAGCGCGGGAAAAGTCATCATGAGTAATGAGTCTCCTCAATTGAATGCCACAGGCACCCTTTCAGAACGGGAATTGCAAATTGTTGAACTGGTGGCGCTGGGTCTGACCAACCAAGAAATCTCTGAGCAGCTGGAGATCAGCAAGCGTACCGTCGATAACCATATCAGCAACATCCTGACCAAAACCGCGACGGGTAATCGGGTAGCCCTAGTCAAGTGGGCGCTGCAGTGGGGTAAAGTTTGTCTAGAAGATGTGAACTGCTGCCCGCTGCCTAATATTCCTCGCAACGGGATAGCTTCATAGCAATTTCAAGACTTTGCCGCCAATGGGTCAGACTAGCTCAATTTCACCGTCTTCAGACAGCAACGACACTCCCCCGTCTAAACAGCTTCAGTTTCAACTGCGCTGTCCGCGCCTGCCGCTAGCTGTGTATCGAGAAGTGGCCGCTCACCTGCGGCAGCTTGACCAGGTTGAAACCGGCCTGCTGCCCCAGACTTCTCAGGAATTTGACTATCTGCAGAGTCAGGTGGGAGGCTTATGGATTCGCTACCCAGCAGAGTCAGCAGAGACATTTCAGGCCCAGGTAGAAGTGATTTTGACCTACTACGGCGATCGCTATGGCGCTTGGGAAAATATTGGGCGCTAGCCGCTTTCCACTACGGTAGGATGGGCTAGTTTGAATCTTTGAAAGAATACTGATGGAAACGCTGCAAAAGCTAACAGGTACGGAAGATATCCTGCCGCTGACACAGTTTACGGGTAAGGACGTCAAGGTAGCCGATGTAGCGATTTGGCAGCACGTTGAGGCTACAGCACGCGGTATTTTACACCGGGCTGCTTACCGAGAAATTCGCACCCCCATTTTTGAGCAGACGGCCCTGTTTGAGCGGGGCATTGGCGAAGCGACGGACGTAGTCGGCAAGGAAATGTATACTTTCCAAGATCGCGGCGATCGCTCGGTGACGCTGCGTCCGGAAAACACGGCTGGCGTGGTCCGAGCCTACATTCAGCATAGCCTCTACGCTCAGGGGGGCGTGCAGCGGCTCTGGTATACCGGGCCGATGTTTCGCTATGAGCGCCCCCAAAAGGGACGGCAGCGGCAGTTTTCTCAGTTGGGGGTAGAGGTCTTAGGTAGCCGCGACCCCAGAGCAGATGCGGAGGTGATTGCGATCGCTACCGACATTTTGCAAGCCGTGGGCCTCAAAAATCTCAGCTTTTATCTGAATTCGGTGGGTAACCAGAGCGATCGCCAAGCCTACCGGGAAGCCCTCGTGGCCTATCTCACCCCCTACAAAGACGACTTAGACGCTGACTCCCGCGATCGCCTCAGCCGCAATCCCCTCCGCATCCTCGACAGCAAAGACCCTAAAACCCAGGAAATCGTTCAAAGCGCTCCCAGCATCCTTGATCACCTCTGCGATGACTCCCGGCAGCACTTCGACACCGTGCAGCAGATTCTCACTGATTTAGAGATTGCCTATGAGCTGAATCCTTGCCTGGTGCGCGGCCTCGACTACTACACCCATACCGCCTTTGAAATTCAGTCGGCGGATTTAGGGGCACAGGCTACCGTCTGCGGCGGCGGTCGCTATGACGGTTTGGTCACTGAGCTAGGCGGCCCGGATACGCCAGCGGTAGGCTGGGCTATTGGTCTAGAGCGGCTGACGCTGCTGCTGCAACAGCTCCAGGAATCCCAGCCTGCCGAACTCGATTTTTACGTGGTGTCGCGCGGGGAGCAGGCGGAGCGGCAAACGTTGGCGATCGCCCAAACGCTGCGTCAGGCCGGATTTTCTGTGGAAATTGACCTCAGCGGCTCTGCCTTTGGCAAACAGTTTAAAAGGGCCGATCGCAGCGGCGCAGTGGGCTGCTTAATTTTGGGGGATAGCGAGGCCGAGAACAAAACGGTGCAGCTCAAGTGGCTCAAATCTGGAGAGCAGCAGGAACTCTCGCAGGCTGATTTGTCTGAGGCGATCGACTCGCTGCGGCAGCAGGTACAGGGACAGCGATAACGCTTCTACTTGCCAATACAAAAACGGCTGAAAATCTGATCGAGCATGGATTCGGTCATTTCCTCCCCCGTGATTTCGCCTAGAGCGCGAATGGCGGCTCGCAGGTCAATAGTCCAAAAGTCCAGCGGCAGGTTGTCTTGCAGCGTCTTTTGTACCTGTTCTAAAGCTGCCTGCGCCCTGGTCAGAGCAGCGGCCTGACGCTGATTGATCGCCAAGTCCCAGTCGGCAGCTATCAGTCCGCCCGCCTGCACCGCGTTCAAGATGGCCTGTTCTAAAGATTCAATGCCGTGATTCTTAGCGGCAGCGGTATAAACAGTCTGTCCGGCAATAGACGGTAGGGTCAGCGTTTCCGGCTGGGCCAAATCGACCTTGTTGATGACCAGAATCAAAGGGCGATCGCCTACCTGCTGATACAGCAGTTCATCCTCATCCGTCCAGCCCGCAGCCGCATCTATCGTCAGCAGCACCAAATCCGCTGACTGTGCCGCCTGCCGCGATCGCTCGACGCCGATTTTTTCCACCTGATCTAGCGCCTCCCGGATGCCTGCGGTATCGAGCACCTGCACCGGAATACCCCTTACCACAAGCTGCGATTCCACCACGTCGCGGGTCGTCCCCGGCAAATTGGTGACAATGGCGCGATCGCTGCGGCTCCAAGCATTGAGCAGGCTAGACTTGCCCACATTGGGCCGCCCCACAATCGCAATCCGCAAGCCCGATCGCAGCAGTTCCCCCTGATGGGCCGTCGCCAGAATTTGCTCCACCTGTGCTGAAGTCTGAGCCAACTGCTGGGCGATCGCCGCTTCATCTAAGGGCGGCAGGTCATCGGCAAAGTCGATACGAGCTTCCACCTCGGCCAGAATGTCTAAGCAGCTCTGCCGTAGGTGGCTAATGGCGTTGGCCAACTTACCCTGAATGCCTGCCAGCGCGCTTTGGGCCGCCTGGGGCGATCGCGCCCCCACCAGGTCGGCGATTCCCTCGGCCTGGGTCAAGTCCAGCCGCCCGTTGAGAAAAGCCCGCAGGGTAAATTCTCCTGGCTGAGCCAGTCGCGCTCCCGCTGCCAAACAGAGCTGCAAGACCTGCTGCACCGCCATGATGCCGCCGTGACAGTGAAACTCCACAATGTCTTCACGGGTGTAGGAACGGGGAGCCAGCATAAGCAGCAGCAGGGCTTCGTCAATCATCTGCTGGGTCTGAGGGTGGCGCACATAGCCGTAGAGAATGCGGTGGCTCTCCCAGGGCTGCTGGCCGGGGGCGTGAAAGAGCGTTTGAGCGATCGCCTGAGCCTCGGCTCCCGACAGACGCACAATCCCCACGCTGCCCTGCTGGGGCACAATAGCTGTGGCGATCGCCGCAATGGTTTCTGCTTGAACAACTGATGACATTGTGATGGCTGCGGATTCTTTGAAAATAAGCGGACTTTTTGAAGAGATGGGGGATTCCTAGGGTAACGGCTGCGGATCATGCCTTGCAGTCAGCATAATAAAAGCTACAGGGATAATAAACGCGCTCACCCCATGTCATTTAAACCGTCTAGCTTACTGGGCGAGCCTGTATTGCCCTCAGCTCAGTCCCGCCGGACTCCCGTTGTTTTGCCACCCAGTTCATTGCATACACTCTCTGCCCATCCTCTCCCCGCCGCGACCGTGAAGAAAAAGAAAGTCTGGCAAAGGCGTCTGAAATACTTTTATTATCGCTTTATTCGCCTCCAGGGCAGCCCTAAAGCTTTAGCGCGGGGCTTGGCCGCAGGCGTTTTTGCCGGATTGTTTCCCTTGTTTGGCTTTCAGACCATTTTAGGAATTGCCATTGCTCTTGTGATTCGCGGCAACAAGATCCTGGCGGCAGCGGGTACCTGGGTGAGCAATCCCTTTACCTATGTGCCGATCTACGCCCTGAACTTTCAGGTGGGCCGCTGGCTATTGGGCGATCGCAGCGGCGCAGTTGCCATTCCCGATGAGCAGTCTTTAGAGGCGTGGATGGCGATGGGCGCAGATATTACGCTGACTCTGTTCGTCGGCTGTGCGGTAATGGGAGCGCTGTGTGCGATCGTGGCTTACTTTGGGGGGCTGCGGCTGATTCTTTGGGGACGGCAGCGACGCTTGCAGCGTCGTCGGTAGGGAACTAAGGTTTTACTGGAGTGCTAAGGCGTGGGCCTGGGTGATACAGCTACTGGAATGGAATGCCGCTCAGGCACGCTTATGCAAGCAACTGGTAGCTGCGATCGCTGAACCTAAAGTCAAAGCGCGATCGCATTATGTAGAAGTCCCTAGTTTTTTTCGAGGGTTCTAGCCCCTCAACCAGCCCGGTGCAACGCCAAGGTGCATCCGAGCGAGTCAGCGACTTGCGAGAGCGCTCTTGTCTAAACTAAATGGCCTGAGCAATGAAAGTGCGGTGGCGAGGACTATTCTGCACCTGCACCGGAGTCGTGAAGCCTGATGCTTGCATAACCTGAGGCATGTCTAGGCCAAAGTACTGATCCAGATAAGGTTCAGTGCTTTTGAGCAGCGTCAGCACAAAGGCAGGCATCTTGGCGAAGACCTCGGAGTGGGGGTTCATGTCCATGATGGCGAGATGTCCACCGGGACGCAGCAGTCGCCGGGCTTCTTGAATGATGGCGATCGCCGCCGTTTTGGGCAGCTCGTGAAAGACCAGGCAAGCGGAAACTAGGTCGCAGGAGACGCTGGGGAGGGGCGTTGCTTCAGCGGCAGCATGGAGCCAATTGATAGAGGCCGACCGCTGGCGATCGCGGTACTGCGCCACTGCCAAAAAATAGGGCGACAAATCAATACCCGTAAGCTGGGCTTGCGGAAAGGTATGGCGCAGGGCAAAAGTGCTAAGGCCCACCCCACAGCCAAGATCTACAATCGCTTGAGGGGAGGTCGGCAGGTGGGCGGTGAGGACATCGTGATAGCTTTGGCGCAGGCAGGTATCCCCCTGGGCACCCGCTTCTGGCCAAATGCGGGCATGGACAGCGCGGGCAGCAACTTCCACTTCCATCGCCGGTGTCCAGCCGAGATTGCCCTCCTCGTAGGCATGGAAGCTGGTGACGTAGTAGTCAGGATAGGCTAAATCAGGATTTTGCAGAGCGGCAAGATCGCTCTGCCAGTCAGGGGCAAAGTCGTCGGGGCGATCGCGCTGCTGCAATGCCTTGACCTCATCTCGCCAAAAGACACCGATAGATTCGGCCCGATCGATCATCATTTTCCTGGCTCTGGACTTGGCGATATTAGCCAGCGGCTTGACGGCAAGGAGGCCATTGACGGCGCGAGAGGTAAGGCTAGGGACAACAGCAGTCATATTAAATTCGCTTTTTAAATGCAGTAGGCTTATTATTCCAAACCTTCCTCCCTTCAGCTAGTAGATAGACGCTACTCTAGGTAAAAGGTGCTGAGTCAGTGCCACCAATGTCGGACAGGCAAAGAGTATTCCCCTATATATCCTGCTATGAATAGTCTCGGTAGGATGGGCAAAGCGAAGCGTGACCATCATCTACAAAATATTCTATTGCCTAGACAAAACATTTTATGGATATGGGCCAGACCCTTTGCCCATCCTACGGGCTAGCTCCGGATTGATCAGCGTTTTATCTCTCGTTCAGAATTCAGGTTTGCCGATGGAAAACTTCTACCTAGATACCGAAAAGCCTCAATACAAGTCTTTTGAACTGCCCGGTGCCAAGCCCCATTACAGCCCCGATAAACCCGGCAAAGTTGAGCATATTGCTTTAGATCTAGCGTTAGATATTCCGCATCAGGCTTATACAGGTACCTGCAAGATTCGGATTAATCCCATCCGTGACAACATTGAGCATCTGACGCTGGATGCAGTCAGCCTGCAAATTGACTCGGTTAAAATTGGCGGTACCAAGCAGCCCTTCGACTACGACGGTGAGCAGCTCCGGATTACGCTGAAAGAATCGCCCGCGACCGGCAAACCCTTCACCCTGGCGATCGCCTATCGCAGCGAAAAGCCCCAGCGCGGCCTCTATTTTATTGGCCCAAATGACGACTATCCCGATAAGCCCGTGCAGGTCTGGACCCAGGGCGAAGATGAAGATTCCCGCTTCTGGTTCCCCTGCTTCGACTATCCCGGTCAGCTTTCCACTTCAGAAATTCGGGTGCGGGTGCCTCAGGAATACGTGGCTGTTTCCAACGGCGAGCTGATTGCCACTGAAGAAGACGGCGACAGCAAAATCTACCACTGGGCGCAAAAGCAGGTCCATCCCACCTACCTCATGACTCTGGCAGTAGGTGATTTTGACGTTATCCAAGACCAGTGGCGCGACATTCCAGTTACCTACTACGTCGAGAAAGGGCGTAAGACAGATGGCCAGCGGACAATGGGCAAAACGCCCCAGATGATTGAATTTTTTAGCCAGTTTTTTGGCTACGACTACGCCTTTCCTAAATACGCCCAGGTCTGCGTTGCCGATTTCATCTTTGGCGGCATGGAGAATACCTCCACCACCCTGCTCACCGATCGCTGCCTAATCGACGAGCGCGCCGCCGTGGATAATCGCAGTTCGGAAAGCTTAGTAGCCCATGAGCTAGCCCATCAGTGGTTTGGCGATTTGCTGGTGATTAACCACTGGTCACACGCCTGGGTGAAAGAGGGGATGGCCACCTATTCCGAAGTGCTGTGGACCGACCACGAATATGGGGCTGAAGAAGCCGCCTACTACCGCCTGGGCGAAATGCGCAGCTACCTGAGCGAAGACAAAACTCGCTATCGCCGCCCGATGGTGACCCATGTTTACCGGGAAGCGATCGAACTCTACGATCGCCACATTTATGAAAAAGGCGCTTGCGTCTACCACATGCTGCGCACTGAGCTGGGCGACACGCTGTTTCAAAAAGCGATTCATACCTTTGTGCAAGACAACGCCCACAGTACGGTAGAGACGATTGACCTGATTCGGGCGATCGAAAAGGCCACCGGGCGCAATCTACGCTTCTTGTTTGACCAATACGTTTTTCGTGGCGGCCACCCTGACTACAGCGTCAGCTATAGCTGGGACAGCGACAGTAACCTGGCAAAGCTCAGCGTGACCCAGACTCAGGCCAAAGAAGGCGATACCAGCAGCAGTAGCGGCCTATTTGACCTGCGTGTGCCGATCGCCTTTGGCTATGTGAATGACGGCAAGGCCGAGCTGAAAACCTTCACGGTACGGCTGCATGAGCGGGCCCAAACCTTCTACTTCCCGCTAGAAAACAAGCCCCAGTTTGTCAGCTTTGACGCCGGCAACCACTTCACCAAAACCGTCAAGCTGGAATATCCAATGGCGGAACTGAAGGCCCAGCTTCAGTTTGACCCCGATCCGCTCTCGCGGATTGCCGCTGCCGAGGCGATCGCCCAAAAAGGCGGCTTAGAGGCGGTTAATACCCTAACCGAAGCGATGCAGGCTGAAGCTTTTTGGGGGGTGCGGGTAGAGATGGCCAAGAATCTAGCCAAAATCAACCTCGATCAGGCGTTTGAGGGACTGCAGAAAAGTCTGCAAGATCGCCATCCCCGTGTTCGTCGGGCTGTCGTAGAAGCCTTGGGAGACATCAAAACTCAGGAAAGCTATAAGGCGCTGAAGGCGCTGGTTGAAGCGGGTGACGATAGCTACTATGTGGAATCTGCCGCGACCAAAGCCCTGGGCAGCGTCGGGGCGACTAGCCTCAACGGCAAGTCTAAAGAGAAGAAAGTGGTGAAGCTGCTAGAAACGGTGCTGAAAGAGCGATCGGGCTGGAACGAGGTGGTCAGATCTGGGGCGATCGCCGGACTCAGCCAGCTCAAAACTTCGGATGAAGCTCTAGAAATCATCCTTAAGTACACCGAAGCAGGTGTCCCCCAAGCCCTGCGGTTAGGTGCCATCCGGGCTTTAGGCAGCATTTCCACCAGCCAAAGCAAGCCCAATCTCAACAAAATTCTGGAGCGGCTCGAAGCCCTCTCCCGCGAAGACTTCTTCTTAACCCAGGTTTCAGTAGTGGGAGCGCTAGGCCAGATGGAAGTCTCCGGTGCCGTCAGCGTCTTGCAAGCCCTAGCCCACCAAACTCCAGACGGTCGGGTGCGGCGTCGGGCCGAAGAGGCGCTCGAGAAGGTGCGTAAAGCGATCGACTCGAATCAGGCGGTGCAGACGCTGCAGAAGGAAGTCGACGAACTGAAGCAGGCCAACCAAGAACTCAAGAGCCGACTAGAAGCACTAGAAGCCAAAAGCAAAGCTGACTAATAGACCGCCAGAATTTGGTGGGTTGATAGCAGGCAAGTCGGGGTTCGGTGATGCCAAACCCCTGCGGGTGAGTGCGCAAGCAGCCAGTGGCGAGGCTATACCCGAACTTGGGCGCGGCGAACGCGGGCGATCGCCTCTACCAAACTGCGCACCACTGCCACCATTGCCACCACGTTGTCCAGCTTATTCACCGCTGAGCCAACGCCAATTCCGGCAGCGCCTGCTGCGATCGCCATAGGCGCGGTTACGTCTGACAGACCAGAGGCACACAGTACCGGCACCGAGACGGCCTGAGAAATGGCGTGAGCGGCTGCTAGGGTCGGCGCTGCTTTTTCAATTAGGCCCAGGGTGCCAGCATGAATGGGTTGGCTGCTGGTGCCCCCCTCGGTTTGAATGATGTCGGCTCCGACCTCAACTAGCTGTTCTGCTAAGGCCACCTGCTCGTCTAGGGGCAGAATATGGGGTACCGTCACAGATAGCGTCATCTCAGGCAGGAGCGATCGCGTTTGCTGGGTTAGCGCCAAAACTTCAGCCGCTTCAAAACGGCGTCCTGCGGCATAAAAAGCGTCAAAGTTGCCAATTTCAACTAAATCTGCTCCGGCAGCCACGGGGGCTAAGAATTTCTCCGGCTCCACGGCAGAGACGCAGATCGGCAGCGCTGTGTGCTGCCGAGCCAGACGCACGAGTTCAGCATCGGCAGCGATATCGACAAAAGTGGCGCCGCCCTGATCAGCCGCCTGTACCACGCGGGCGACCTGCACCGGATCAAAGTTGGTCAGGCCGCTAATGATTTTCAGCGCTTGGCCTGCGGTCAGCGATCGCTGGAGATGAGGATGAAGGGTCATAGTTTCTCAGTCTTTGAGGTCTGACCTATTTTGCCATTCCAGCGAAGCATTGAAGTAGGAATGTGTCGCTTCTTTTAAGCGTCAGCCTGATAGTCTCCCGATTTGCCCCCCGTTTTGCTCAGCAGCCGGATGTGCTCAATCTGCATTGACTTTTCCAGCGCTTTTGCCATGTCGTAGAGCGTCAGTGCCGCCACAGAAGCTGCCGTCAGCGCCTCCATTTCTACGCCGGTTTCAGCCTTGGTCTTAACCTCGGCCCGAATCTGATAGCCCGGTAGGGCCGCATCGGCAGTGATTTGCACCTCCACTTTCTGAATTGGCAGGGCGTGGCAGAGCGGAATCAGATTGGCGGTTTGCTTAGCGGCCATAATGCCTGCTAAACGGGCTGTGCCAATCACGTCCCCTTTGGGCGCGTTACCCGACTCGATCGCCGTCAGGGTTTCCGGCTGCATTCGTAAAGCTGCCGCCGCGATCGCCCGTCGCACGGTAACTGCCTTGGTAGAGACATCCACCATGTGGGCCTGTCCCTGGGCATTCAAGTGGCTCAGCGCCGGAGATTGAGCCGTCTCTGAAATTTTTTCCATGAGCGCAATTGTTTTGCCGTTTCTTGTATGTTAGGATTAAAAGCCTGACAAGGGCGTGTAGCTCAGTGGACTAGAGCACGTGGCTACGGACCACGGTGTCGGGGGTTCGAATCCCTCCTCGCCCGTTTAGAAGCTAAACATAAATGAATGTATGGGTGTGTAAATATCTATATGTTTTGAATTGACTGAAAATCTATACTAAGAGGCTGTTACACTTACCTGCTGTTGGACCTGCAATGGTTGTCGAATTTGAGTAAAAGCCTCGTAGATGGGAATTTTCGAATTCACTGCCTCAAAGCTGACGACTAAAGAGTATGGCACAGTGGCTTCTGAATCTTTATTCCAGCCTTGGTGACCTACTACGGCAACGCAGAAGCCCTCACGGAGATTGTAGGATTTAACGATTGCCCAATCTTTTTGAATAGTTCCAGCGCTTCTGGAAACTTCTTTAACGATGCCATCAATTCCTTGTAAAGGAACTGTTCCATCATCGCGTCTTCTCGCTTGTCTCTTACCTAAGGTCCAGGGAAACCCACTTTCTCCCTCGTCAGCATCTGGGGGGACTTGGTCGTACTCTTTGAGAATCCTGGTAAGGAAAGCGTCGGGGTCTTCTCCGCGTTTGCTACAGGTCCAGTCGAGCCAGGTTGAGAGGTACTTCCGGCGATTGCGGCGGGTGCGCCGAGGTTCAGCAACATAGGACAGGGTAATTTCGATGCGAATGTCGAAGCCTTCGCCTTCCCTAAGCAGGAATTCAGGGATTTGAACCTGATAGATTTTGGCTTGCCGGGCTTTGATGTATTCATTACCCGGAGTTGTGAGGGTGATCCTGTTGAGGGAATTTCCTAAAGCCCGTTCAAGGTTGGGAAGACCATACCCCATCGTCCGAATGCCGTGATAAAGCCTGTCATCAGATTCTTGCGTCCAATTGGGCAAGCGGGCTGATTGAACAATCAGGGCGCGATAGAGCAAGGCGCTCTCCTCAGGAAACGCGGCAGCCAGGGCGGCTGCAATATGGGTGACTTTGGGAGCCGCAAATGACGTGCCAACAGTATCTCGGCTGATGGCAGGGCCATTACTTATAGAGCGTACTAATTCGGGGCAAACAGGCTCAGGCCAAGTGATGTTGGGCTGAGCGCTGGAATCAATGACAAAGTCTCCGCCATATTCTACAACTTCAGGTTTGATAGTATTCCAGATGCCTAAGCCTGTGCATGAAAAAGCTGAACAGCAGT
The DNA here is from genome assembly GCF_030405905.1 of Sphaerothrix gracilis Ecp01. Taxonomy (NCBI): domain Bacteria; kingdom Bacillati; phylum Cyanobacteriota; class Cyanophyceae; order Nodosilineales; family Nodosilineaceae; genus Sphaerothrix; species Sphaerothrix gracilis. The sequence goes on along the minus strand of NZ_JASATW010000019.1, from coordinate 24,046 downwards.
CTGTGTCTGCTAGAGATCGCAGGGGTGGTAAATCATAAGTGGTATGAGCAATTGAACCAACTGTCAGAGCTTGAAAACTTTGTCCTGGGCTAGCAATTCTTGCTGATGACGTAAGCAAGTAGTCCGGATAATTTCTACCGGCCCCAACATGAACAGCAACAGAGGGGCGAGTGGTATAGTCCTTCGTACTGCTGAGATTCCCCGATGCCACAATGAAGAGGAGATCTCCACCCATATTCCAGGTTAGCTTGTCGATGGCAGCAGCCCAGGCAGTCATGAACTGGGTTCGGCAAGGGGTAATGTTAGTAACGGAATGATTGAATAGACGAGTTCTGGTACGTCCGAAGTAAAAGTCAACAATTTCTTCCAATACTTCTGGAGGAAAAATATTTTTAGGGAGTTTATTGAAGCGGTTAAGGATTCTCGCGTTTTGTAGCCAACAGATTGATTGAATGTGTCCCGTTTTAGGAATTTTACGAGGGTAGATGACTGCACCAGCGACTCTAGTACCATGCCCACCGTTGGGAACAGAGTCTGCTGTTTGATTTTGCTCTCCTGGTACCCAAGATCTCGAATTAGATATATCGATCGCCCTTCTAAGGAGAGGATGGCGTTCCTGAATACCGCTATCAATGACACAGACAAAGACTTGGGGGGCACTAGGATTGGGAGGTTCGAGGACAAAGCTATCCCGCTCATCTCCTAAAGAATCAGGGTTTACTGGTAGGAAATCAACTCTATCAACTTCACTGACATCAAATATATAAGGAAAACTGAGAACAAGATCCTTTAGGCCCTTACCAGAAATACGTATGCGGCAAGAAAAACTATCTGGCAGTTTTGAAACTCCAACCTCGTCGCCTCCAGTATCACTGATAATCGTCCCACCATAACCGTGAATAAATGCATTTAATTTGATCAAGCGGTCACAGTAAAGGTCATCCCATTCATCAGGAGTTAGGTTGTGCTTAGACAACCATTTTTTGACTCCTTTTTGAAAACTTTCATCGGTCTTGTAGTGTTCTCGTTTAGGACAGCGGGAATATTGGTCCTGAATATCGATACAGGAGATACCAACATCAACAATACAGTCATGACTATCCTGAACCTGATCCCATTCGGCTTTGAGTGCGTCAGACAAAATATATTCTGGGCGACGAGTGCCTTCTAGGAGTTCCCAAATTTCTGGAACCTTGCCGCCACCGCGCTCAGAGCTAATAAAATTTTCAATTTTCTTCCTCAGTTCGGATAGCTCCGTATCTGCCGAAGCGCCGATAATATAGCCTTCTTCCAAGTCAGCGACCACTTCAATACCGAAGCTTTTGAGGGCATCGGCGTCGAAGGCGTCGGGATCAACTTGCAGGATGAATGAAACGGCATAGGAGAGATCCGGTTTGCTTTCCTCTTTCCGCTTTTCCTGTTCCTCTCGCCAGTTGGTCGTGATTAGGTCAACGGAAGATCTGAGTTTTCCTCCGTGACCTCCTGCATTTCCTCTATTGGCAGCAGTAATCGGAGAAACTTTTCGCCCTCCGCCTCCTTGAGGAGCAGCAATCCCCTGACTGGCTAATCTGAGACGAATGTGGGGAAAAGGCGAGGCGTTATCCGGCATGTGTGACTAAAACGTCTTGAGTTGAAGCTTCCAAGTGCTCTTGGATGACCAGGTCTTCCCTGTCTAAGATGGCACGCTTGGCAGCGCTTTGTGCAATCTTCACAATTTGAGCAGCAGAAACGCCAACCAGCTTCTGAACGATCGCATCCCAATCCACTGTTCCCACTTCGACTGAAGCAAGGGTCTGTTTCAAAATGGTGCGAATTTCTGGCTCTGTGGGTTTAGGAACTTCGATCGCATCGTCAAACCGCCGCCAAACGGCCTCATCCAAAAATTTGGTCAAATTGGTGGCGGCGATAAGCAGCCCGTTAGACACCTCGTATTCATCCAGCAACTGGAGGAAGGTATTGACCACTCGTTTGATTTCGCCGACTTCCTGGGCGTCTTCGCGGGACTTGGCGAGAGCGTCGCATTCGTCAATAAACAGCAAGCAAGGATTCGCAGCGGCTGTTTCGAAGACTTCCCGGAGGTTGGTGGCGGTTTCGCCTAGGTAGGAAGACACCATCGCGTCAAAGCGGACTTTGACTAGGGGCAGCCCTGTGTTCCAGGCAATGCGCTCGGCTCCCATGGTTTTGCCGCACCCTGGAGAGCCATACAGCAAAATCTTCTGACGATACTTCAAGCCATAGTGGGCCAACCGATCGCGGGCCGTATATTCCCGCTCGATACGGCAGAAGCGCTCCTCAACGGCATCGGATAAGACCATGTGATGCCGCAGGCGATCGCGGGGGATCGTCACGATAAAAGGATGGTTGAAGCGTCGATTGCTCGACAGCGGTTTAAGCGGCTGGGCAATCGTACAACTAGAGGCAGATTGTTTAGGAACTGCTAAGGCATCTTGTGATTGAGGCGCTAGGGATAGTTGCTCAGAACTAGCGAGGCGATCTCGCTTTTGCAGAATAGCATCAAGCTGCTCGGCTAACTTGGTATGACCCAGTTTACGCTCTTCGGCGATGACAACGGACAGCATACTTTCCACTGCCTGTGAATCGTCACTGGCAACCGCCCGAAATAACCGCTTGAGCACATCTCCTTTCATGGTGTCGCTTGTGATTGCAGCCTTACGTCTAAGATACCTGAGCTACCTGCGATCAAAATAACTATAACGGTCAAAATACAACATTATTACATAGTAAACTCTATCAAATAACGTGTATTTTATAGAGCTATCTCTATGTCAATAATTATTGAACATTGAGTAAAAAATATTAATTTTTTGATAGGAGAAAACTTTAGTTTTGGAACTGGACAGAACTTGCTTCCACCAATTTAGCTAATTGAATTCCGTTACTTCTAGGAAGACTTTCCAGAAGGCTATGAACTCAATGCCTGTTTATAAACTAACTACGAATCAATGGCGTAAACGTCGCGGCCTCGGCTGAGGGAAAACTGCAAAGAGTGGCGGATGTCCTTGCTGGAAGCAGTGACAAAGATGACAAAGCCCAAGGCCGTCATTAGTGCCGATAGGCCAAATACGCCGCGATAGCCAATCGTGTCGGCCAGCGTGCCTAAAATTGGCCCAGCCAAGGCAATTCCCAGATCAAAACCCACCATACACAGGCCAAAAATACGTCCGCGCTCAGTGGCTCCAGAGCGATCGGCCATTAGGGCGGCAATCATGGGAATCAGCATTCCAGCCGCTGTCCCCTGCACCAGTCCGCCAATCAAGAAGGTCGGTGCCCCCTGGGCTGACCACAAAATTACCATTGCCACGCTGTAGAGCAGCAGACTCATGCTGATGAAGCGGCCCCGTCCGTAGCGATCAGAGGCGCGGCCAGCCAGCAGACGGACGCCAAAGCTAGCGATCGCCGAGGCGGTATAAATCAGTCCGACAAAGCTGAGCTCTAGTCCCACTTCCCGCACATAAAGTGGTGTAAACGTGCTGAGAGTTCCAAAAGCTAACCCTACTAGAAAGAGAATGATCGCCGGAATCCGAATCCGTGGCGTCAGCAACAGTCGCCAAAAGAGCTGATCGGGCTGATTTTTAAGCACTTCTGGATCCGGCTCATAGGACTCGCGCACTCGGCTAGACAGCGCTAGCCCCACCAGCCCTAAGCCACCCATCACGGCAAACGCTACCGTAAACCCGGCCCAGTCCAGCAGATAGCTGCCCAAGGCTGGCCCTAGCGCCATCCCTAAGGGATTTACCAGGCTCATATAGCCAATCAGCTCACCCCGATTAGCAGGCGGAGCAATATCCACAATCAAAGCGCTGTAAGCCGTAACGTAGGCCGCAATGCTAATCCCGTGAAAGGCTCGAAACAGCCCCATAAGCGCTAACCGTCCGTCTAGCACCACGGCTCCCAGTGGTAGACCAAAAGCCGGAAGCTGATCTACCAGCATGTAGCAGAAGGGTGCTCCGGCGATCGCAAACAGCCCGGTCAGCAGCACCAGTTTGCGTCCCCGCTCGTCGGCCAGGCGAGATAAAGTTGGTCTAGCCACCAGCAGGCCAATGGCGAAAGAAGCCATAACGAAGCCAATTTCCTGTCCGGTAGCGCCAAGGGATTCGATATAGAGAGGCAGCACGGGTAGTAACCCGGCCAATCCAGCCCAAAAGCATAGGCCAGAGGCAAACAAAAAGCTTAAATTCGATCGCAGCGCCGGACTAAAGGTGGAAAAAAGCTTCAAAACGTTCTCCTAAGGGCACAGGTAGATACTCACAGATACTAAATGTTAACAATTGTTAAAGCGAATGCCATGCATCTAGAGGCGGTAATTGATCCCAGTGGCTTTTATCGCTATTCGCTGAGTCGCACCTGGGACGCGAGCAAACCCCGCCTAGCCTTCATCATGCTCAACCCCAGTCGTGCCGATCACCAGCGCAACGACCCTACAATTCGGCGCTGCCTTAGCCTAGCGCAAGGCTGGGGCTACGGTTCGCTGGAGGTGGTCAACCTGTTTGCCTTTCGCACGGCTCATCCAAAGCTGCTCAAGCGGGCGATCGCTCCCGTTGGCCCCGAAAATGACGAACATATCCAAGCGGCAGTGCAACGGTCGGAGAAAACGGTTTTGGCCTGGGGAAATTGGGGAAGCTGGCAGGGACGCGATCGGGCAGTTTTGGCTTTGCTGTCGGCGGAAAAGCAGAAGCTTTACTGTTTAAGACTGAATAAGACGGGACAGCCGAGGCATCCACTGTATATATCGAGTCAGATTGAGTTTAGTCGGTGGTACAAACAATGAACAAGATTTAGACTAAGGCTTGGCTATTCATGCTAAGTCATAAAGTGTCTTAAACCAAGTAATAAACTGTTGGGACTTAGGATTAACAGGACTCAAAATTCGCTCTTTAACAGCCTGATGTAGTTGTCTGCCAGGAGGACTTTGCCAAGCTAGCCAGGTATAAATATTGGCTTTATCGAATTGAGCAGTCTTAAGAGGCTGTATGAGAAGTGCTAACGGGTAGCTAATGCTACGCCAACCGCCTGACCATCAGGCGAATCATCGAGATGTAGACCATCGCTTCAGAAGAAGCCGGCAGTCGCTCATAGTCTTTGCTCAAGCGCCTCGACCAGTTGAGCCAGCCAAAAGTGCGCTCCACCACCCACCGCTTCTTGAGCAGCACAAAACCCTTGGCTGCTTCTGGCCGCAAGACCACTTGCAAAATCCATCCCAGCGTGTCCATCACCCAGCGTAGAAAGGGCTCGCCGCCGTAGCCTCCATCAGCCCAGACTAGGTAAAGCCGCTTGACCGGCTCTCCCATTTGCTTGACTCGCTTGAGCACTGCTTTGGCCTGGCTCTTTTCTGAAGCATTGGCAGCAGTGACCAGTACCCGCAGCACTAAGCCCAGTGTATCGACTGTTAGATGACGCTTGCGTCCCTTGACCTGTTTGCCACCGTCATAGCCGACCGCTTCACTGACCATCGTTGCACTCTGGACGCTTTGGCTGTCGATAACGGCTTGAGAGGGGCTTTCTGGCCGACCGCTATCGGCTCTGAGCCAGCCGCGCACGCGGTCGTGAATCGCTATCCAGGTGCCGTCATTTCGCCAGTTGCGGAAGTAGGTGTAAGCTGTTGACCACGGCGGCAGATCTCCTGGAATATCGCGCCACTTACACCCCTGAACCACCACGTACAAGATGGCGTTGACGATGGCCCACATCTCTACTGAGCGCGGCCGACCACCGGGCTTGGCTGGCGGAATTAGGGGTTCTATCAGCTCAAACTGTTCCCGCGTCAGATTGCTTGTGTATGCTTTACTCATAGCTCTCACGGTGCTGTAGCTCTTCAACTTCAGCTTATCCGTGTGAGCTTTCCTACGTCAGTTTTGGCTTCTCATACAGCCTCTAAATGAGGCTCCCATATCTTTTGCTTGTTGAACTGTCTCTTGCGCAAACTGCCAAAGTTGCTCATCTTGAGATGGAATGATGTATGCCAAAAAAGTCTCTAACATACCCTGCATTTTATTGTCTGGCATCATCCAAATGCCAAACTTAATATCATTCTCGGCTGTATGAACGAGTCCAGATTTGGGAAGAAGTTCAGGTAAGTTAGGAATACTTTTTGAACATGAGTTTCTAATACTCTGCCAGCGCTCTAAAGGATTGTCATCTGCATCAATAATAATGCCGAGGGCAGTAAGGCTGCGAGCTTGTAAATAAGTTGAAATTACGTCTGGATCTGCCAGGTTTTCGTAGCCACCGTGTTCTTGAATGTAAACAACTGGCTGATTATTGATCTCCCAGGTTATCTTATTGGCTTCAATCAGTTCAGGAATAACACGAACGTCTTGTCTGCCTTCAACAAGCAGTATCTTTGAATAGACGACCATTCCCTAGCGCACCTCAATTCCTCGTTCAGCTGCAATCACAATCTGTCGCTCAGTGAAGACCACGCTGTGTGGCTTATCTTTTTCAATTCTCTGAATCGTGATGCCCTCCTCGCTGGGATTTTCGGCATTTGCGATCGCAGCTAAACTTGTCCAACAGTCATTACTATGAGTTGTGGCAAAAACCTGAACATTGAGACGTTTAGCAGCTGTCCAGACTAATTTCCACATGTCAGACATAACGCTAAAGTGAAGCCCTGTATCAACTTCGTCAACTAATAAGAAGCCGTTTCTAGCATTCACAATAGACAAAGTTAAAGCTAAAAGTCGCCATATTCCATCTCCCATACTGCCAATTGGAATAGGCTGTTCACTATTTGATAAACGCACTCTAAATCCATCACGTAAACCGGGATTTCTGGTTCTCAGTTCGCCAGGAGCAATTCTTTCTATCTTTGGCTCAATAGTTTGGAGTGCTTCAATTACAAAATCTTCTTCATCAGTTAAAACAACTTTATTAAATAAATTAATCATTTCTTCTGTCGTAAGAGAAGAAGATGTTACAAATTGCGTCTTGGCTTTGGAAATATCAAAATCTCTACGAATTCGCCTCAAATAACCTATGGGCAATCCTTCTTCGAGTGATAAAGGTAGCTTGATGCTTTCGGAGTTTTGGTCTAACCGCCATTCAACAGCTAGAGCTAGCTCGCGTAAGTTTTCAAACAAGCTTAACTGACCTGTATGTTCTATTGATACAGTAATGCCTTCTTGTTTCTCTTTGTCAATATTGGTATTGCTTATTATCGAAAAATTACTACCTATATCAATTTCATGCCCATAGAAAAGATGGCGTACATCTAGTTCGCGACTGCCACTGCGCTCATCATTCAATATATACTCCCCTCGGCTAAGCATTACTTCCCGTAGGGAATCGAAGGCCGCTTGTGAGTTGAGAAGTTGAACTGCCTCTAAAATCGAAGTCTTACCGCTGTTGTTTGTCCCTACAAATAGATTTAATCGACCGAGTTGTTGCAGCTCAAAAGCTTTGAAGCAGCGAAAATTCTCAATTTTTAGAGACCTCAGCATAATAGTTTTAGAAAATTGCGTGAACGGTGAGCCTTCGTATCAGAATAGGCTATTTCAGGCTAAACGGTGTTCTAGCATGAGTATGGTAAAACGTTAGCGATCGCCCACCTTCCCACATGCTGCTAGCTTCACCAAATATCACAAATTTGGACCTGACTTCTCCAGTCAAATCCGATGGCGTTTTGAGCTATGGCTGTTTAACCCGCAGCTTGTCCCAAAAATTTGGTCAGCGGTACCTTTGGTCAGCGGTACCGAAAGTTGGTGGCACAACAATTAATACCTTACTCCCAGGACTGTCAGCCTAGTCCGGAAGCTAGAGTTATTTTAGCCGTCCCAACTTGTCATACGTTCGGGGCGGCTGCTTTTTTGTGATTCTGTTCCACATCCCTTGGAGGAATCCCTCATGTTTTCGCCTCATATTGCAGCGCCCACCTCACAATACCTGGCGTAAACCTGTACGCAAGGCGATCGCTAGCTGACTGACGGCATGGCGATCGCTGCTTGGGAATCCTGCAAAGCATCCAAGAACGCATAGACTGCTGGGGTGTGCAATGCCTTCTTCAGTAGCGACGCGCCAATCGGACGAAACAGCTGAAACGGCAAGCGGCAAACCTGTACCCCTTCTGGGATGGGCTCGGCTGCCATGCGCGGCATGATGGCAATGCCCAGGCCCTGCTTCACCATGCTGGTCATGGAAGAGTCGTGACGGATACGGTAGGTAACTTTGTGAGGCGGATCGAGCTGGGAGAGCTGTAGGCGAATGCGATCAAAGCAGCTACTGTGCTGAGAAGCAATCAGCGGATACTTACTTAAATCGTCTAAGCAAAGCTGAGCATCGCGTAGTCCCACTGAAGGTGGCAGTAAAGCCACATATTCATCTTCCACAATGGGAATGACCTCGTAGTCTTCACCATAGAGAATTTCAGCTACGCAGAGATCCACCTGTCCCTGTAGCAGCGCCTGTTCTAGCTGACGCAGCTCATCAAACTCAGAAATCGAGACTGAAATATTGGGATAGCGGCTGTGAAGCTGGGCGATCGCCTTGGGCAGTACGTTTGTCGCCACGCTGCGAAAGGCGGCAATTCGCACGGTGCCCCCCTGTAGTCCCTTGGCTTGATCGGCTTCGCCAGCCATTTCCTCTAGCAAAGCAAGCACCTGCTGCGCCTTTGCCGTGATTCGCTCTCCTACCGGCGTCAGACGGGCACCATGTCGGCCTCGCTGCAGCAAAATCACTCCTAGCTCATCTTCTAAAGTTGCGATCGCATGGCTGATGGTTGACTGGGTAACTTCCATCTCTAATGCTGCCCCGCTGAAGTTACCGCAGGTGGCAACGGCAACCAAGGCTCTGAGCTGAGATAGCTTTAGCTTAAGCGTCATGGTTTCAGAGAGATAGCCAGAGGCTACCGGAGATCAGGACAATAAAGGGCTTTGCCTGTGTCCATTAGACTATCGCATCTATTTATAGAAGACGTATCGATTTTATTCATACGAGCTATGCATCTTATGCTTTGGCACTTTTGGCCTAGTTTCTTACAGTGAGTTAAGTAGGTCATTAGCAACTGTTCCCACTGCCAAAAAAACAGTTTTTAAGACCTCAGCTCAACAGTTAAACATAAGCGCAGCAATAGGAGAATTTCATGACAGGTTATACCCGCTATACTCACGAAAATCAGCTCGATCTCAACCGGCAGCAGCTTGAAGAAACCCTACAGCAATCGCAAACTCAGTCCGCTAAAAATGCGATCGCTCAGCTCTTGTCAAAGGCTGGCTCTACGCTGCTGAGCCTCTTTATCAACAGCGATCAGCCTCGTATCCAGGCAACGACTGTCAACGGTGAACAGGTTTGGAAGGTCTACGATCCGATTAGCGGCAGCCGAGCTGCCTTCACCTCCGAGCAAGACCTGAGAGCCTGGTTAGAGCAGCGCTACTATCAGTAAATCACTGAAAATCTGTTGAGTTTGACGGATTTATTGATGATTGCCACAGCCTCCAGTGCAAGCCGACTTGCTAATCGTAATCAGCCTCAATCTATCAGCAGCGGCGTAGAATTTCTACGCCGCTGTTTTGTTTTATCAGCTATTTGTTATTTTTTCTTAGCTCGAATTTGACCAATACATTATTTATTTGTTGAGATCCAGGTGAGGCAAAATTACGCCTATCGTGGCTGCGTGCTGCAACGCGAATATTGACGGCAGGGTCTTCTGCTACCTGAGGCGATCGCCCTATCCTGCCTGACACAGCGTATCCTCTTGTCGATAGAGACTAGAAAAATTGGCAAGAGCACAGCGATCGCCCTGATTGTGGTGATCTATAAACGCGACAATACAAAAACCTGTATCCAGCTATAATTTGCCGCGCATGAAAGCGATTGTGATTAATCAATATGGTTCAGCAGACGCTCTAGAATACGTCGATTTGCCTGAACCGACGTTCAACGCCAATGAGTTAAAGGTCAAAGTGCAGGCGGCCAGCATCAACCCGGTTGACTGGAAAATTCGCCAGGGAAAGCTCAATCTGCTCTCAGGCCGCCGCTTTCCCAAACGCTTGGGCAGCGATTTGGCCGGGGAAGTGGTGGCCTGTGGCGATCGCGTCACACTCTTTCAGCCGGGAGACGAAGTTTACGCCTTTCTCAATCCGCTGGCGGGAGGAGCCTATGCCGAATATGCCATCGTCCCAGAGTCTCTCGCCTGCTTTAAGCCCAAGAATTTGACTGCTGCCCAAGCGGCGGCGGTGCCGCTGGCGGCGACGACGGCGCTGCAGGCCCTGCGGGATTTGGGTAATCTGCGCAGCGATCAGGCAGTTTTAGTCAATGGGGCTTCTGGCGGAGTGGGAAGCTTTGCGGTACAGATTGCCAAAGCCTTTGGCGCTACGGTGACTGGGGTATGCAGTGGCCGCAATTTTGAGCTGATGACGGCCCTCAACTGCGATCGCATGATTGACTACACCCATGAGAACTTCACCCAGCATCAGGAGAAATACGATCTCATCTTTGATGCTGTGGCGCAGCAGACTTTTAGTCAGTGTCGCCAAGTCCTCAAGCCCAATGGCGTTTACATCTCCACCTTACCCAGCCCCCAAACGCTGATCCAGGCCGCTATTACCACTGTTCTACCCGGTAAGCGCTGTAAGCTGGTGCTGGCTCAGCCTAAAGGTATCGATCTGGCCTACTTGCAAAGCCTGATTGAAACTGAACAAATTAGACCCGTATGCGATCGCGCCTTTCCCCTGGCGGAAACGGCAGCCGCTCACCGCTATAGCGAAACCGAACGCGCCGTCGGCAAGATTTTGCTGACGGTATCCTAGCAGGGGCGATCGCCCAGCGCCCCGCCGTTTTTTGTCAGATAGGATATAGACACAGTCTCTTAAATCGACATCACAGATGGTGGGCTTAGCCTATGGCCTCTCTCACACTCCCCCTCAAAGTCGATCTCAAACAGGTGCATCTCAGCGATGAGCAGTTTTACCAGCTTTGCCTTAATAATCCCGAACTGGTCATTGAACGGGATACCCAAGGAGATTTGATCTTAATGTCACCTGTGGGCGGTGAAAGCGGCAATCAGGAATTTGAACTAGGCGTTGATTTGGGTCTGTGGAATCGCCGCACCCAGTTGGGCAAGGTCTTCAGTTCCTCTACTCTATTTAAGCTACCGGGGGGCAGCGATCGCTCTCCCGATCTGGCCTGGGTGGAGCTGCCCCGCTGGCAGCAGCTCACCCCAGAGCAGCGACAGAAGTTTCCGCCTATTGCTCCTGATTTCGTCATTGAGCTGCGATCGCGCACCGATGGCTTGGCAGCGCTGCAGGAGAAAATGCAGGAGTACCTAGACAGCGGTGTCCGTTTGGGCTGGCTGATCAATCCCCAGGATCAGCAGGTGGAAATCTACCGCCCCGGGCAGGTCAGAGAAGTTCGCAGACTACCGGCTGATCTATCGGGCGAAGACGTGCTGCCGGGATTTGTTTTAACCGTAGAGCGTTTTGAATCATCATAAATGTGTTTCTGACCAAGACGGCGATCGCCATAGCCCAGACTTGATCAGGATGCATACGGATTTGTCGCTCTCTGATCCCTTAGCGCAACGGCCACCAGGAAACTTTATCGCGGGTAGCGCCGTAGACTTCTTTGAGTCCTTCTGGATCGGCGATAACGACCCAATCGCCAGCCGTCTCAGCCTCGTCAGGCGGCTGCAACAGGCCCACCTTCAGCATTCCTTTCAGCACCTGTTCAACCGTGCGGTGATTGAGCTGGCAGGCACGAGCAATCAGATCCACTGGCAAATCGAACCTGTATAGGCCATCCGGCTGGGGCTGATTGCTTAAGGATCGCTCCTGGTAGATTAGCGATCGCAGCAGCGCCGCTACGGCCTGGGGCGGATAGGTACTGCAGTTGAGCAGGTGATACTGAAACTTTTCGCGCAGCTCAAACAGCAGCCTATAGCGCTGTCGTAAGGGTTCGCTATTCTCATAAAGCGCCTGCACCGCCGCTACCGGCACCTTGATGACGTCTGTGGTTTTGTAGGCTTCCACTAGGCTAGGGAAAGCTCGCATCACAGGGCCACAGCCCACCGTCAGGTTGCGCATACCAAAGCAGCTACCGGGATAGGTCAGGGCAATGACGCGATCGAGCGGGGCGCTGCGGGTAATGACGGGGCCACCAGCTACGACGACGTACAAAAAATTCAGAGAAGCCCCAGGCCGGAAAGCTGTGAAGACGGGCCGATTGGAATAGAGCTTTTCAGCCATCAGTGATTCTGGCAACAAATGCTGAAGCAGCCAGGGGCGATCGCATTCCTTAAACAGAAACGTTTGCTGCAAAGCCGCGACCAGGTCGGATTTTTCAGAACCTTCGGCCTGATTTGCCATGCAAGTTCTCCCAAATCCAAGCTTTTCCATTTTTGCACGGGGCAATTTAACACTTCACACAATCCTGATTAATACTGAAGTGATTTTCAAATGCATTATGATTCAATCTAAACATGATCGCAATTAGAATTAGACAACGCCGACTTATACCGACTCTTGGTTTTACAGCTACAGATCAGACCCTTCCCAACCTCTCCTTGCCAAGGGGAGGTGCCGCAGGCGGTGGGATGCCGATAGGTAGTGCTAGTTCATAAAACTGGTATTACCCAATTCTGATAACGGTTTTGCCGTAAGGATTTTTGTATGACAACTGGATATCTGCGCTGGCGTCGATTCACCCCCAAATCGCCTAAAACTTGGTTACTGTTGGCTTTGGCGGCCTTTGGTCTCAGCCTGGTTGCTTCGATTATCTGGGTGCTGCCAGAGTCTTTGATGGTCTTGGGCTGGCAGGGGGGACTGGCGATCGCCGTGGTGTTGGTCACTTTCTGGCTCAATGCCACCACGTCGCTGCCTGCCGACATTGTCTTCTTGGGCGGGGCGGCAGTGCTGTTTCTCAGCGGTATTTTGGATGAGGAAGCGGCCCTAGCAGGCTTTAGTAACAGCGGCATGATCACCGTGGCGGTGCTCTACATTGTGGTGACGGGCCTGCAGCAGACCGGCTCATTGGCCTGGATTTCGCAGCGGGTTTTAGGGCTGCCCAAAAGTGAGCGAGCGGCACTGTGGCGCTTGATGGCCCCGGTGATGGGTCTAAGTGCTTTTCTCAATAACACCCCCGTCGTGGCCATGTTTATTCCGGTCGTGAGCGACTGGTGCCGCAAGCTGCGAATTAGCCCCTCCAAGCTGATGATTCCGCTAAGCTACGCCGCCATCTTTGGCGGCATTTGTACGCTGATCGGCACTAGCACTAACCTGGTGGTCAACGGTCTGCTGATTGAATCTACTGACTTACCCGGCATGGGGCTGCTGGATATCGCCTGGGTAGGCGTTCCCTGCGCGATCGCTGGCACCGTTTTTCTGCTGCTGGCCCAGCGCTGGCTGCTGCCCAATCGCCAGTCGAGCTTTAGCTCGATTGAAGAAAGTCGGCAGTACACGGTAGAAATGGTGGTGGCCCAAAGCAGTCCGCTGGCTGGCAAGACGGTGGAGCAGGCCGGACTGCGGCATCTGCCCGGTCTGTACCTGGCTGAAATTATGCGGGGTGAGCAGTTGCTACCGGCTGTGAGTCCGAGGGAAACCCTGAGGGAGCAGGATCAGCTCATCTTTGTCGGCGTGATTGATTCGATTGTAGATTTGCAGCGGCTGCGGGGATTACAGCCCGCCACCGATCAGGTGTTTAAGCTGGAGGTACCGCGCACCGAGCGCTGTCTGATTGAAGCGGTGGTTTCCAACACCTGTCCGCTGGTTGGTCGCACGATTCGCGAAGGTCAGTTTCGCACCCGGTACAACGCGGTGGTGTTGGCCGTGGCCCGCAATGGGGAGCGGCTGGTGGGCAAAATAGGCGACATTCGCCTGCAAGCCGGAGACGTGCTGCTGCTAGAGGCCCCACCGCAGTTTTTAGAGCAGCGGCGGGTGTCGCGGGATTTTTACTTGATTAATGGCGTGCCCGATTCGGAACCGCTGCGCCACGAGAAAGCGGCGCTGGCAGTGGGAATTTTGACGGCAATGGTGCTATTGGCAGCTTTGGGCTGGCTCAGTATGCTGAAGGCGGCAATTTTGGCGGCGATCGCCATGTTGGTGACGGGCTGCTGTTCCCCTAGCCAGTCGCTGCGTAATATTGAGTGGTCGGTGCTGCTGGTGATTGGAGCGGCGCTGGCAATGGGCAAAGCCCTAGAGGTGACAGGGGCCGCCGGGGCGATCGCCGCTAGTTTTGTCGGCCTCGCCGGGGATAATGCCTGGGTGTCGCTGGTCATGGTCTATGGCATCACCACGCTGCTGACAGAGGTGATTACCAATAACGCGGCGGCGGCGCTGGTCTTTCCCATTGCCCTCTCCCTGGCCCAAACGCTAGGCGTTAACTTTATGCCCTTTGTCATTGCCATCATGGTGGCGGCCTCAGCTAGCTTTTCTACCCCCATCGGCTATCAGACTAACCTGATGGTTTACGGGCCGGGAGGCTATAAGTTCACTGACTTTATGCGGGTAGGGATTCCTCTAAACTTACTGTTTTGGCTGATTACAGTGATCGTGACGCCCCTGGTTTATCCTTTTTAAGCTGACGCAGCAGTGCCACATTGGGGGCAATATCGCTGGTGAAACGGCTCACGGCGATCGCCGCTGGCTGATTCAGGGTAAACCAGTAGTTCTGCTGGGTGACAGTTGGCGGAACGCTGGCGGTGTCAAACTCCACCAGCGCCATATTGTTGAGTCCGACGACCTCGCGCCCTGACTGAAACCAGCGATTTTGCCAAAAGCAAAGCGGCTGTAGCCAGGCACGCAGCTTAGCCGGAGAGCGGCGCGGATAAAAATCGCCCGCTGCCACTAGATTTTGATAGCGCTGACGCGGAATCCATTCCAAAACGCAGCGCCAATCTGGCTGGGGATGAGATTCGGCAGTGGGCAGCTCAATCATATCTGGTGGTTCCGACCAGCCCACCCAGCGGCGGACAGGTTCGGGCAGCAGCCAGCCTTTAAGGCGGGTGTGCAGCAGGCGGGTCAAGGTTTCCTCATTTTTGAAGGCGCTGGCGGTGAGCTGCACCAGCACTGACTGGATCTGTTTGTCCTGATAGGAAAGACGCACTACGGAGCTATAGTGAATGTCCCCAGACAGGACCAGAATCCGCTGCCGCTGCTGAAACAGACGGGTGAGGAGCTGAGCTAAGGCTTCATCATGCACGTTCCAGGCATCCCCAACATCGGTGGAAAAAACCTTGCGGCGCTGTAGCTGCCAGTCATGAATGCGATCGATAATTTTGAGGCCAAAGACGTTAGTGGGGGCAACTACCAGAGTGACATGATCGGCATCGTCGGGCTGGCGGCTGGCCTGCAGGGGCTGGGTGAGCTGCTGCTCAAAAGCGCTAGGGCAGAGCAGCATCGGCGGGGCGATCGCGGATTTGTCGGTGGGATAGCCGCGCCAGGTACGGGTATCGAGCACGATCACTTCATGGGCCGGGCCGCCGATTGTGTAGTGCCAGGTGATCGCCTCTGGATGACGCGCTAGAATCTGCACGCCGTTGGTTTCTACAAACCGGGGTAGGCCCGTGTGCAAATCCAGCGGGGGCATCCCCAAATACTGGGCGATCGCCTGATCCGCATTCTGATCGCTGCCGGCTGAGGCCGACCAGCGCTGAGCGGCCTGCAGCAGCTTGTCGCCCGCCGTGTTAGCCGCGAATCGCTCTGGCGTATTGCCCCAGGCTTGAAAAATGGCGTAGCCCAACAGGGCATTTTGCACTGCCCGCCGCCCCAGGGGTTTTCCCAATACCCGCAGGCACCACGCCTGGTTAAGGTTCCAGTCGTCACTGACATCGTGATCGTCAAAGATGGTGTAGCTAGGCACGTTGGCTAAAGCCCGCCGTACTCGCCATAGATTGTGAATAAACTGGCGCAGGTCTTTGGCTTCGCGGTTCCAACTGCGAATATCGGCGCGATCGCGGCAAATTTCTTTACCGTCAGGAATCTGCGGCGGCCAGCAGGCAGGCGACCAGGCCAGGATGTAAGCGGCATAAAATTCGCCCAGGCCCAGCAGGTGGCTAGTGACTTTGTGGCGCTTGTTGCGCAGACCTGCCGTGAAGCCCGCCTGCCGGGTAGCCGTTTCGGCCCGCCGCCCAACGGATAGCTGCGCTGGCGTGTAGTATTCCACCGGGTCAAGCTGGTTGTGGCCTACGGGCAGCTTTTCTTCCCAGCCCAGCAGGGCATCGCCTAGACGAGAGGCCACCCACAGCAGCGGATTGGCTACGTCGTCAGCATAAATTTGGTCGCCCGTGAGAAAAAGCTGATGGGGCCTTGCCTGGGACTGGTCTGCCTTTTGCTGAATCAGAACATCCAAAATGGCGAGGGCGTCCATGCCGTCACCGTGGGGTTTGCGGCAAGATCCCTGAGCTAGGCGCAGATCCTGTAGGCGGCTCGGCGGCAGGGCAAAGGTAGGGCAGTGATGGGGAAAGTAGCTGAGGGCATCTGCTGGTACTGGCCCCAGGGCTTGCAGGAGCGTCTGTGCAGTTTCATGCTCCACCTCGGTAAAACTGAGATCGTAGGCATAGAGGCGATCGCGCGCTAAGGTTTGACCCACAGGCGATCGCGCCGTAATTAGCGCTACATGCAGATTTTGGCCGATTGCCAGAGTTGACTGCTCTCCCTGCAGTCGGCAGTCGGTCAGCCTGCTCCCGTTCTCAGCGGTTTCATAGACCCGCAGACTAACTCGACAAGGCCGCTTCAGCGCGACCCAAACCGAAACCTGAGCAGGGGTTGTGTGGCGTAGGAGCGGGCCAGCCAGCAGCAGCGGCAGCGCGTCGATCATCTTGTCTCAGAAAAAAGTGAGCTGTCTCTGACGATTTTAGTTGAGGCAAACCGAAACAGGCTCCATCGCAGTGATGATGCTGTCTTCAGCGCCACAGTTTAAGCTTTGTAAAAAGTTTTCATAGTTTTGATTAGCACAGAAAGGGCATGGATCGAGTCGATTTCAGCGTGTTTGGGCGATTCTGGGCGATCGCTAAGGACTACTGGTTCAGCGATGAAAAGTGGTCAGCTAGAGGACTGCTGCTGGCGGTGGTGGTCTGCCTGCTGGCCTACACGGGCCTGAGCGTGGTTTTGAACAACAAGCGGGGGGTGCTGATTTCGGCTCTCTCGGCTCAAAATGAGTCCCGCTTCTGGCAGACGGTGATGGTATTTATCGTCGTGCTGGTGCTGTATGCGCCGCTGCTGGCAGGCTATGTGTATCTGCGCGATCGCTTGGGGCTGCAGTGGCGCCGCTGGCTGACCCATCGCTTTGTAGATCAATATTTTGGCGATCGCGCCTTTTACCAGCTCAATCAGAGCCGCGCTGATATTGACAACCCCGACCAGCGGATTGCCGAAGACGTGCGCAGCTTTACCCAAGAGTCCCTGACCTTCGTGCTGGTGGTCATGGACTCGCTGATTGAGGTGATTGCCTTTAGCGGCGTACTGTGGGGCATTTCCCGCTCGCTGGTAATTTTTCTGGTGCTCTATGCGGTGGTGGGTACTGCCATTGCCGCCTTTGTCTTTGGTAAACCCCTGGTACGCCTGAACTTTGAGCAGCTCAAGCGTGAGGCCAACTTTCGCTTTAGCCTGGTGCGGATTCGAGAGAATGCCGAAGCGATCGCTTTTTATCGCGGCGAAGATCAGGAATCCCAGCAGGTGAAAAATCGCTTTCTAGCTGCCTTCGACAACTTCAAAAACCTGCTGTTTTGGGAACTCAATCTCAATGCTCTCACCAACGCCTATGAGTTTATTCCCTACGTGCTGCCGGCTATCGTCGTGGCTCCCAGCGTCTTTGCCGGGGATTTGGAAGTGGGCAAGGTGACGGAGGCCCAGGGCGCTTTTGTGCGGGTATTTTTCTCCCTCAACGTGATTGTGGCTCGTTTCCAGGAGCTGACGGCCTTTGGCGCAGGCATTGACCGTCTCTATACCTTTGCCGATTTCCTGCAGGGAACGACGGCGGAGCCTTCCGAGGAGACTCCCATCATCGATACCAAGCTGTCGGAAGACCTAGCCCTGATTGACCTAACGCTGCAAACCCCCAACTATCAGCGCACTCTGGTAGAGAAGCTGTCGCTGCAGGTGCCCCTGGAGGAAGGTTTGCTAATTGTGGGGCCGAGCGGCTGTGGTAAAAGCTCGCTGCTGCGGGCGATCGCGGGGCTGTGGAATTCAGGTTCAGGGGCGATCGCTCGCCCAGAGCTAGACCACATGCTGTTTTTGCCCCAAAAGCCTTACATGATTTTGGGCACGCTGCGACAGCAGATGTGCTATCCCAATGTGGAGGCTGAGGTAGACGATGAGAGGCTGCAGCAGATTCTGCAGCAGGTCAATCTGCCCGATCTGGCCGAGCGCTTCGGCGGCTTGGAGGCTGAGCAGGATTGGGGCGACGTGCTATCCCTGGGCGAGCAGCAGCGGCTCACCTTTGCTCGCCTGCTGGTGAATCAGCCGGATTACGCCATTTTGGACGAGGCTACCAGCGCCCTAGATGTAGACAACGAAGCCAGCCTTTATCACCACCTGCAGAAACTCAAAACCACCTTTGTCAGTGTCGGTCACCGCCGCACCCTCGCCGCCTATCACCAGCATGTTCTCCAGCTTGATCAAGAACACCAGTGGCAACTGCGCTCGCCTGCCGACCTGCTCGACACTCTCACCGAACCCACAGCGGATTTGAATCCTGGATAGCACAGCGTGCAGGCCATACGCCCTGAGCTAACTTTGCTTTCTCCTTAAAGCTTTTATGAAGTCAACTGGGAGCTATCGGATTTCCGCAAGTTGATTATCAGAAAGCTCCTGAAAAGCCTGAAAAGCTTATGTGACGGGGGCTATCGACCTCAAAATTGAGATTCTATCTATCACACGCTGCACCTCTAAAGGTGAGACATTAGGCTGTGTCTCGCTAGCAGGCAAACGTTCTCAGGACTTTCTAGCTCTTATTTAGACACCCTCTGCAATAGTGCGATCGTAAAAACACTTACGTGTAGAAGCTGAAATTGAGGATTTGATGAAGTCAAATAGTTTACGCTATCCAATTGCTGCAAACTGATTTTAATGGACTAGCTCCCTTGGATCTTGCGTAACGACATTGACTCATAATTCATCAAATTGCTATGAAACTGCGTAATATTACTGTGGCAACCTGTCTTGGCTGGGTAGCCTGTATGGGCGCTGCCAACGCTGTCTTTTTAACCACCTCCGGTACCTGGTCTGACACGACTGGGACTGCTGTGATTTCGGGAGAAGGAACCAGTCAAATTTCCTGGGGAATTCCATCCAACCCAGAGAATGCGCAGAGTTCCTATATCTTTGAGGGGGTCACTGAATCAGTAGAAATTAACGACTTGATCAGTCAAAACTTCCTCTTGGGGGAATTTACTCACAATAACCGGACAATTTCGGGGGCGGGCGGCTCCTTGTCAACGGCCGTGTTAAACGTTGACCTAACTTTAGATGCCTTCAGCCAGTTATTTTCCTTCGACTTCAGCCACAATGAAACCACCAATCAGCCAGTTGGGGGTATTTGCCCAGATGGGGGGATACCCCCGTGCCCAGATGTCGTCAGCTTCCCTAATGCTGTCTCTGATCAGTTTATTACCTTAGAGGGAGTTGACTACAACCTGACCCTAATTGGCTTTTCTCAGGATGGGGGCAGTACCCTGGTCGAGAATTTCCTGACTCTAGAAGCTGCTAGCAATGAAGCGGGCTTGTATGCTCGCCTGACAGAAGTGACCGATTCAGGGGAGCCTGTTCCAGAGCCGACAGGATTTTTGGGGCTTATGGCTGTGAGTGGGGCTGCGATCGCCCTGAAGCGGCGCCAGCAGCTAACATAACCCGATTCAAACCGATTGCAACTTTCTAGAATCTGGAAGCGAGAGTAATAGCAGCTCTCGCTTTTTTAATTTTTGCCGTCAACTACTGTTGAATTTATTAAGATTTGCTTTCAGCTTAAGTTTATTCAAAAACGGATTAAACCAGAGATTATGAGTTTGACTTCTATTCTCTTATGAATCAGAAAATTCCGGGCAAAGATGGGCGATCGCCAGTGATTGCGTCATATTTTGGCGGGCGGTGGCGCTAGCAGAATTGTTATAGCTTGCCAGTGCCTGCAGGCGGCGCTGGGCAGCTTCTACCCCTCCATACTGCAGGACCCGACAGGCGGCTTGGGCTGAGGCTAGGGCGCTATTTTGCTCTTGGGTGACGTAGGTATTGAGCGATCGCTGAACGGCCTCCGGATACTGCTGGGCTTGCTGCTGAAAAGCACTGAGGAAGGCGTCTTCTGGCGATAGGCCCGTGGCTGAATTGGACTGACCACAAAGCTCTGAAAGATCGACGAACTGGCCATCAGGCCGCTGCCAAAAGCAGATTTCATCTCTGGGCTGGGCCTTGGCGGGACTGATGCTAAGGAGTGCTGAGCTCCACAGCGCTAGCGGTATCCAAAACAGAAATTTCATAGCCGAATAGAAATGAGCTACAACATCATTCTTTGTGAAATTAAGTATCAAAATTGAGGATTAAAATTCTCTTTCAAAAAATATTTTTCTAGACAAAATCTGCCATGCTGCTATTTTCAAAAAAATCTTTTTTCTTGGCTCAAAAACGTCATGAAATGTAAGAAAAAATACAAAATTCAATCGATATACTTTGGCCAATAGGAAATCTAGTTTCAATTTTCTAGTAGCCGCTCTTTAGTAAACAATTTCTGAGGATTCGGACAATGCGCAGGCAGCGGAAAAGCTTGGCTCTGATTTTGACCATAATCGTGAGTTCGGTTGCGTTTGTTCTATCCAGTTCGCTGCTGCATCCACCCGACGCGATCGCCGTTGACCCGCTACTGAGCCCGGCTCCCACTCAGACCGTTGGTGTTTTTGACTATTTCGGCCGGCGCCTAAACCCTCGGCAAGCTGCCCGGTTAGTGCGACGACGAGGACTAGATCCCTCTAATTCCAGTTCCTATGCTCGCATTGGTGCTGTTCGTGTCACCCAGTCACTGATTGATCAGGGAGAAGAAATATTTTTTGAGCGGCCTATCGGCGACGCGTTTGGTCTGCAGCGAGTCTTTGGCTTTGCGCCGGGGCTGCAGCGGATTGCGCCGGAATTAGCGCAGGCTATTGGCGCTTTGCAGGGACAGCCCACCTCTAATCTGCAAATTCGTCTGCAAAAGCCGATTCAGCTCGGCAGTCGTAGTCTACCGGCTGGAGCCGTTGTGCCTACTGGCTTGGAGGTAGAAGCAAGGAGTCCAGAACCGCTGGGCTTAAATCTGCAGGGGGAACTGACCTGCGCCGCCTGCCACGTGACGCTGACAACAACGGGCGATCGCCAAGACGGTGTACCCAATGGCGATCTCAACGTACCGCTGCTGGTGGCTCTCTCAACCAATACGGCGGCTGGCTTCGCCCGTTTAAATCTCAATCCCCTCGATCCGCAGTACCAGGGCAACGGCAAGGTTATTCTTGACAGCAACAATCAGCCGGTTGAGCTACCCGATCCGCAGAAGTTTGAGCGGGCAATGGACGATGCCGTGCTCGATGTCCCCTTTGGCAACTTTGAAAGCTCTCCCGACGGCATCAACAATACTACTCAAATTCCCTCCCTGTTTACGTTCGAAAATCAGCCCTATACGGCGGGCGGCGAGTTTGCGGTAGGCCCCTTTGCCGGACTCAGCGCCATCAACAACGGTGTCCACTCATCTGAAATTAATCTGCTAGCCGCTGCCCAACTCAGCGCCGCTACTTTGGGGATTGACCCAGAGGTTTATCTGGGGGTTAGTCTGCAAAATGCTGCCGATCCGTCTTTGCGTTTGCCTGCAGGCGCTCCGGTCAAGCCTTCGCAGTGGCTACGCCAGGTTGCACCCGATGTCAGACAGGCCGAGCTAGAAGACCAAATTCCGGCTCCTGGTGCAGGCACATACCCGCAGCTCCAGCCCAGCTTGTTTACCTACAACGGCCTGATCTTCAGCCCTGATACTCAAGATTTAGAAGCCTTTGAACAAGAAGACGAAAAGGGGTTGCCCGCCAAAGCAGACCCCTCCCTCAGCAGTAAGGCAAATTTGAAAGACAGTGAAGGGGATGAAGAGAGCGGCGAAGATAACGACGGCCCTGGAGACGAAGGAGATGAGGAGAGCTTTGATATTGCTAGCGGGCCTTTTCTCTTTGCTAATAACGCCATGTCTGCCTGGCAGAATTCTCTAACCCCGCCACCTAACCGCACTCCTGCAAATCAGCAGGCTATTAGTTCAGGTGCAGTACGGCGCGGGGCGCGGGTTTTCGCGCAGGCCAACTGTGCTAGCTGCCACGTGCCGCCTTTCTTCACGGACAACATCATTCACCCAGTTGATCAGATTGGCACTAATCCGGCCCGGGGGCTATCTCGGCTGGCTCTGAACGAACTGCTGGTGCCGCCTAAAATGTATGCGCTCAATACGCCCGTACCGCCCCCCGCCAATGCTGCCGTCCTCGATATTCCGACGGCGGGTATTGCGCCTAGTCCAACGACGTTGCCCTTCGGCGTTTTGCCCAACGGTGGCTACAAAACCACCTCGCTGCGAGGGCTGCATCTCAGTGCGCCCTATCTGCACGACGGCGGGGTTGCGGTTCGCGCTGGCGCGCTGCAGTTTGCCCCAGACGGTAGCTTCAGCCTCGTAGATCCAACCGGCTTGGGCCTGACGGGTACGCTCAGCCAGGGGATTCCGGCTGACAGCACCAGCAGCCTCTATGCGCTGATCGATCGCAATCTTAGAGCCCAGGTGATTCAAGCCAATCGCTTCCTGCCCGCCTTGGTCAGCAGCAACTTAGACGGCAGCGGTCACCCCTTCTATGTCGATGCCCAGTCTGGTTTCAGCCCCGCTGAACAACAGGACTTAGTGAAGTTTCTGCTGGCGCTAGACGACAATCCACAACAGTTCTAAAAACGGCCTAAAGCGATCGCGGCAAAGTTGTTTCTAGCAGATACTGTAGTATGTGGTTCAGCATTTGTCGTGATCAGGATAGTGCGCGTGCAATACCACCAGCCTTTGAAGTGGCTTGGTCTAACCGTGGGTCTGTGGAGTGGGGGAGTTGGCGCAGCCGCTTGGGCAATTGAATCCGCCAGCATTACCCCAGGGTCTGCGTTGCAGTTAGCGCAGGTTCTACCGCCACCTCAAGATTTAGATCCCAGTCCTCAGGAAGAACCGTTTGAGGAACTGACACCGCTGCCCACTTTGCCACCAGTTGAAGATTTGCTGGGTCCACAGCCTGCTGTTCCTGATGAAGAACTGGGCATCACGACCGACGAAACCACGGTCGTGATTGAGCGGTTTGAGGTGGAGGGCAGCACGGTCTTCAGCGAGGTGGAACTGGCAGCGGTGACGGCTCCCTACACCCAACGCCCACTCACCTTTACCGAAATCTTACAGGCGCGATCGGCGGTGACGCAGCTCTACGTGGATAATGGCTACGTTACTTCTGGCGCTATTTTTCCGCCGCAGCAGCTCCAGAACGGGGTAGCTACCATTCAGGTGATTGAGGGGCGCTTAGAGCAGATTTCAGTCAGCGGTACTCGCCGTCTGAGTCCTGACTATATTAGTAGTCGTTTGGGGATCGGGGCTACATCGCCGCTCAACGTCAATCGCCTGCTGGAACGGCTGCAGCTCCTGCAGCTTGATCCGCTGATTGAGAGCATTTCGGCTGATCTGCAGGCGGGTACTCAGCCGGGGACTAATCTACTGGTGGTGTCGGTGATTGAGGCCGACAGTTTTGATGTCACCTATACCCTAGACAATAATCGATCGCCCAGCGTCGGCAGCGTACGTCATCAGCTTCAGGCCGAGGAGAGAAATCTGCTGGGGTTGGGCGACAGTTTGCGGCTGGGCTACAGCACGACTGAGGGCAGTGACGGGATCGATCTAGCCTATACGCTGCCGCTCAATCCCCGTGGTGGCACGGCCCGATTTACCTTTAGTAGTACAGACAGCCGCGTCATCGAAGTTCCCTTTGATATCTTAGAAATTGAGGCAGAATCTAGGTTTTACGAGCTGACGCTCCGGCAGCCAGTGGTGCAAAAGCCGACTCAGGAAGTTGCTTTGGGGCTGACCCTGTCTCATCAGCAGA
>NZ_JASATW010000018.1:0-112841 GCF_030405905.1 Sphaerothrix gracilis Ecp01 | reverse complement strand
TACTGACCACCCTCGAAGGGCATCGCGATTGGGTCAGGAGCGTCAGTTTCAGCCCCGATGGCAACACCCTGGCCTCGGGCAGTGCTGACGGCACGGTGAAGCTGTGGGACAAAGATGGCACCTTACTGACCACCCTCGAAGGGCATCGCGATTGGGTCAGGAGCGTCAGTTTCAGCCCCGATGGTCAGACGATAGCCTCGGGCAGTGGGGACGATACGGTGAAGCTCTGGCCAATCGATATGGAGTCGCTGCTCGATTGGAGCTGCGACTGGCTGCACGACTATCTCTCAACCAATCCCAACATCACCCAAGCAGAACGCGAGCTGTGTGATATTCCCGCCCAAGCCCCTGAGCCAGACATTCAGCCTCGCCTCGGCCAAACCGCCGCCACCCTAGACATCGCCTTTCGTCAACTGAAAAACAAAATCACCAGATCCCAGGTTTTTTCAAAAAACCTGGGATCTCGGCTTCCCCTCGCCGATCGCTCCCACTCACTCATCTAGCAGCAGACGCCGCCAACGCCGTTCTAGCCGCCCCGCCTCCGCCTCCACAAATAGCCGATAATCCTGCTCAGCCCCGACTCGCCGCCGCACCGCCTCAAACTGAGGCAGCGTCCCTTGTCGCAGCCCTACATATTCTGGATAGCTAGAAAACTCCCAATCCTCAGCCCGCGCCACCAAACCCGCCTTTACCGGATTCAAGTGAATATACCGCGACAGATGTAGCAAATACGCTTCTTCGTTCACCAAAATTGCCCGGAATGGCCCCTGAAAGAGGCTCCCGCAGCGATTCAAACGGCGATTGATCGCCTTCGTATACGACAGGGAGAGTAATCCCATCTGTTCTGATAGATTGCTCTCGCGCAGACACACCAAAAAGTGATAGTGATTCGGCATTAGACAATAGGCCATCACCTGCAGCGTTTGCTCAGCTAGATAGTGGCGAAACCGTTTGAGAAAAAACAGATAGTTCTCCCGACCAAAAAAGATCGCCTGACGGTTATGCCCGCGATTGTAGAGATGGTAGTAGCAGCCTGGCATAAAGGCCATTTTACGACGTGGCATAGGTTGAGCGATCGCGGAAATCTACCCTAGAGTTCCCTTACATCCTCAAGACCCCAAGACCCCAGGGTTTTCTAAAAACCCTGGGGTCTGCCCCAACCCGATCGCCTCACTTCACCCAATCCAAACCCGCTTCAGCAACACCCGAATCACCTCGCCCACCTTACCCGTCGGCACCGGCGGACACCAATCGTTCGCCTCGGCAAAACGGCGATTGTGCAAATCGTGGACGATCGCTTTCACCGCCTCCGGCGAACCCGACACCGTCACCCTGGCGATCTCGGCTCTGGGCACGTCTGCCAGCTCTGGCTGAACCGCTGAGGTTTCAACTGAAAGCGGCGAGGTTTCAAGAAAGTTTTGATGCATTTCTGAGTAATTTAATGAAAAGTGACTACATAAATATAGTCACTTTTGGCTTCTCTGTCTATATAAATGTAGTCATTTACTTAGCCTTAATTCCTCTGAAATGATTGAGGCGCAGTTCTAGGCCAGCAGTTTATGGGCCGAGCCGGACAAGCGCTCAGACAGATTCTTGATGACTACAGCATCAGTCAAAACAAGCTAGCAACCACGCTGGGCGTGAGACGGTCTGTTGTTTACCGTTGGTTCCACGAACTTACCGATCCCACTGCCGAAACCGTGGCCGATATTGTCAAAGCCCTCAAAACCCTCAATCCGCAGGCTGCTGAAGCGTTTGTGCATCTCTATCTGGGTGACTTATTGAAGTAAGGAGCGCGATCGCCCTGTTTAAGCACAAACCACAATCAAGCTCAAGGAGTCGGCTTGCTGCCGTTGCTCGCCGTGAGGCTAAAAGCGCGGAAATGCTGCGCCTGTTCCTCAATGCGGCTGGCAATGCGATCGCAGACAAGCTGACACAGCTCAAAGGTCAAATTGTCAGAGACGCTGTAATAAGCTGAAGTGCCTTCAGTGCGACGGGTCAAAAAACCGGCCTGCAACATCACCTTCAGGTGCTTAGAAACGTTTGCCTGACTGGTTTCTGTCGCCTCGACCAGTTCTTGAACGCACCTTTCCTGATGGCGTAGCAGATTCAACAGTCGCAAACGCATTGGTTCGCTAAGAATGCTGAAATATTCAGCTACCTGCTGGACCACTTCTGTGGATACAGGCTCCATGAACATTCACTCCGAACGTGCTGTGAAGGAACGATCCCCGCTATTTTAGCAGTCTATTGGGTAACACCGATATTCCGCTCTGGCTGGCGATAGGTTTAGCGGCGAGCGTGATTCTACCTAGACTGCCCAATTTCAGCGGTAATGTCACAGGATACTAACTTAACAAGTGAAGCGATATATTGCCCTTTAGTTCCATTTGCTCTGAGCATCACCCCAAAGATTATGACAGCTTTACGGAACAGTTTTTTTGTTTACTGTAGTCATTAGGAAATAGTTAGTTGATATCGAGGCGATCGCCGATGACCTCCATTGGATACTGGTTAGCCGCTGCCCTAGAAGCCGCTCACAACAACATGCGGTTCATGACCTGGAACTCCTTTCTCGCCATCATTCCGCTGCTTTTAAGCATTTGGCTCTTTCGCAGCCGCCAGCTCAAGCCTGTCCCCTGGCTCATTGGCTTTGCCGCCTTTATTGCCTTCTTGCCCAACGCCCCTTATGTCCTCACCGACATTATTCATCTGGTTCACGACATTCGCTACGGCTACTCCATCTGGATTATTACCTTAGTTTTGGTGCCCCAATATCTGCTGTTTATGGCAGTAGGATTTCAGGCTTATGTTGTCTCTTTGATTAATCTGGGCTATTTTCTGCGCCGCCGCCGTCTAACCCGGCTGATTGTGCCCACAGAGCTGTTTATCCACGCCCTATCAGCGATCGGCATCTATCTGGGGCGGTTTCAGCGCTTTAATAGCTGGGATATCGTCACCCAGCCGGAACCACTTTTCCACAACCTGCTGTCAACCCTGATGGCGCAGCGACCCGCCGCCATTATGGTCGTCACCTTCTGCGTCATTACCGTGCTTTACTGGCTGCTGAAGCAGGTAACGCTGGCGCTGGCGTTCTATCTCCAGTCGCTACGCCAGACCAAAAACGAAGAACTTAATGTTTAGTCAATTGCCCGCTGTCGGTTTCCTTCCCCTAGCTGCTGAATCAGCGTCCACGCCGCCCAGGCAAATCCATAGGCTAAGAGGATACTGCTGGTAACCGTCATCACCGCAAAGGGCGACAGCATCGCAATCAGGACAACGCTCAAAATTAAGAGGGACAGGAGTGATTTGTCCATCAGTATCCTCCGGTTTGTGGGGATCTTCACTTCCATCTTACAAATGCGAAAGTCTTCCTTTGGATCGCTAGGAACAGTCTGGAATGTAATGTCTAATATCGCAATACTTTGTAGTAAAAACGGCTTCATCTGTGAGAGTTTGCTAACTTTTGCCAGATAAAACTGAAGCGGCCACAATTCTTGACCTAGATAGCAGTCACCGTTCAGAAGCCGGGACACTGGCGGGGGAATCTCGTGGGCAGTTCAACCTCGTCGAGTGCGCAAGTTCTGATAGCGCTAGGGTAAGCTCTAAAGCAGTTTATTTTCTCCGATATGACGTCAGTTCCTGCAGCAGCTCAGTCGCCCCTCAACCTCGAACTTGTCCGCTCGGCCTTTCCCAGTGTCGGCTCAGACTGGACTTTTTTAGACAATGCGGGCGGCTCGCAGATCGCCCAGCCCGTAATCGATCGCCTCAACGAATATCTGCTGACCTCCAACGTGCAGCTAGGCGCTTCTTATGCCGTATCGCAGCTAGCCAGCCAGCGGCTGGCCCAAGCCAATCAGGCAGCCGCAACGTTCATCAATGCGGCGGATCCGGCAGAGGTGGTGATGGGAGCCTCAGCCTCTCTCTTATTGAGAATCCTGGCCTACTGCTTGGGGCAGACCTGGCAGCCCGGCGATGAAGTGATCGTTACTAACTGCGATCATGAGGCCAATATCACCCCTTGGCTGGAGCTAGAGTCCCAAGGCATCGGGGTGAAGTTTTGGTGTTTGCGTCCGGAAACCTTGTCTTTGCATTTAGAAGATTTAGCGGCGCTGCTGACGGACAAAACCCGGCTGGTGGCTTTGACCCATACGTCTAACGTGCTGGGCACGATCAATCCGATTCGGGCGATCGCCGATCTGGTTCACAGCTACGAGGCTCTGATCTGCGTTGATGGGGTCGGCTATGCTCCCCACCGTCTAATTGACGTGCAGGCGATGGACGTAGATTTTTACGTCTTTAGCTACTACAAAGTCTACGGGCCGCACCATGCCCTGCTCTACGGCAAGCGCAAACATCTGCTGCCCCTCCCCAGCTTCAACCACAGCTTCATCGGGCGCGACAGTCTGCCCTATAAGCTTCAGCCCGGCGGCGCTAACTATGAGCTGTCCTACAGTACCCTGGGCATTTTGGATTATTTAGAGCAGTTGGTCGCTGACACGGAGATCCCTCACCAGCGCGATCGCCTGGTGGAGGCGTTTGAGCGCATTAGCCTGCATGAAGAAGCCCTGAGCGATCGCCTGCTGCGCTTTTTGACCCATCAGCCCAATGTCAAAGTCATCGGTGAAACTAGCCCCGATCGCCAACTGCGAGTCCCGACCATTGCCTTCACCGTCGCCCATACCGACAGCGCCACGATTCCGCCCCAGCTAGATCGCCATCAGATTGGCCTTCGCTACGGCGACTTTTACGCCAAGCGCCTGATTCAAGACTTGGGGCTGGCAGCCCAAAATGGCGTGGTGCGCCTCAGCTTAGTACACTACAACACCCTAGAAGAGTGCGATCGCCTAATTGAGCTATTGGAACCCCTGTTGGCAGGTTGACACGAGAGGAGACGGTGCGGCTCTCTAACCCCTAATTTTCTTCGCTAGCTAGCGAATAGACCTGACCGTCAATCAGCAGGCGGGTAATGCCCTTGGCGTGGAGATAGCGGCCAGTTTTATGCAGAATTTCGCCATCTGGGATCTTAACCACGCGCTGATTGCGCCGTGAAAAGCGCCGGGCTACCCGGTGGTTATCGAAGATAGGCAGCGTACGCTCGTCGATTT
Source organism: Sphaerothrix gracilis Ecp01 (assembly GCF_030405905.1). Lineage (NCBI taxonomy): Bacteria > Bacillati > Cyanobacteriota > Cyanophyceae > Nodosilineales > Nodosilineaceae > Sphaerothrix > Sphaerothrix gracilis. The sequence continues at coordinate 107,733 of NZ_JASATW010000018.1, read as the reverse complement.
CACTTTCCGGAATTTGGCCCAGTTCGCCAAACTCTCGCAGCGGGCGGGTGATTAAATCGGCAATGCGATCGACAACGAGATAGCAGGTTTTGGGCAAGCTGGCCTCGGTGAGGGGGACAATTTCGATGGCAGCATTTCCCTGCAAATGGGGCTGTAGCGCTTCATCGTTCTCATCCCAATCGTCACCGTCGTCTTCGTCGTCTTCGTCTAAGTCGTCTCCATAGTCGTCATCTGGAGTTGGAAGTTCCTCGTCCTCGTCCTCCTCGTCAACTGCGGTGGCTGGCTGGGCTGTTTTGCCTTTGAGTTCAGGGGCTGCAGGGGCAGCTTCAGCCTGCTTGTCAGCGTCCGTCTTGAGGATGGGAGCGGCAGTCTGCTTGTCGCTGTCCGTTTTCAACAGGGGTAGCTGAGTGCTGTCTTCCTCACTCTCTTCTGGACTGCGAGAGCGTCGCCGGCGGCGGGGCACTGATATTTCTGTCGGCGGAATCTCGACGGTTTCAATCGGTTCGCCGTCCGGTTCAGGGCTGCTAGCTGTCTCAGCGGCAGAAGCGGCGGCGCTGGCCTCTTCGCTGGGAGGTTCAGGGACTGATTCTGCTGGCGTCTTTGATTTGAGTTTAGGTTTAGCCGGACTTTGCTTCGTCGTCGGTTTCTCGGTTTCTGGCTCATCGCTAGGGGGAGCCGCTGCGACGGTAGCTTCCTCTGCCGCTGGTGGCGGGTCAGATGCTTTTTTTGCATCCTTTTTAGCCGTCTTTTTCTTATCCGTTTTGGTCGCGGCTGGCTGTTTGGCGGCAGGTTCTGGCTCAGAGGGCTTAGGAGCCGGGGCCGGCTCGCTAGACGAGCGCTTTTGCTGAATTAGGGCGCTATATTCTTCGGCGGGTAGCGAACTTTTGAGGACGCGACTGATGGTGCTATTGCTCACTCCAAAGCGATCGCCAATGGTAGAGGTGGTTTCTCCTGGCTGCTTGTAGATTTCAATAATCGCCTGCTTGTCTGCGTCTGATAGTTTGCTTGGAGCCATGCTGACCGTAATCCCTGCACTGCTGAATCTTGTCTGCTCTGCTGAGTGAGATAACCCAGCTAGGACTACTATTATGACTGATTGCATCCGCAATCAGGTGTTTAATCCACGCTTAGCTGCGACGGCGGCGACTGCTACGGCGAGACTGGGTTGAAATGGCGTGCTCTACGGTAGCCCCAATCGCAAAGAAAATGGCTGAAAATGTCCAAAAGACTTCCCAAAGTTCGCCCTCTTCGTAGGAAGCGGCATTGATACGATAGGCAAAGAACATATCGGCAATATAGAGACAGAAAGCCGCGATCGCAATTAGCTTCCAAGACTGCGAAAATCGGCCGCCCCAAAAGGCCACCAGCATCGTCGCCGCAATCACTACCAGAATGCAGTCGCCAATCACGTAGAGCCAGCCAGCCGCTTCCTCATACTGGCTCAGGTAGTTGTCTAAGGCCACTACCCAACCGGGCGCAGTGGTTTCCACCGCTGCTGCTGGAGGGACTGCCTCTGGATCGGTGATTTCTAGCTCTGCCGGGGGCGTTGCCTCCGCCGGATCTAACGGCGGGCTTTCTTGGGCGTGGGCCGCCTGCATCAGGGAAGGTCTGGGCAGGCTGGAAACTTCGGCGACGGCAAAGTAATTAAGAAAGATAGCTAGGGCGACACCGACGAAGCCAATGCCCGCAATGATGAGCCACTGAGGCGTTTCTAGGTTGAGGCGGCGGGGTAAGACGGCCCGCAGCATCCCCAGCACTAAAAATACGTAGCTAAGAATATAGAAAAAGTCGCCTAGGGAGACAGCCGGATCTAGGTTCCACACGGTTCCCCAAAGGAAAAACAAGATGTTGCCTAAGGTGAAACACAGCATCCCTAAACCCAGAAACAGCCAGACATTACGACCGCTGACAATTTGGCTACTGCCCCAGTTGCGAAAGCACAGCAGCGTCGCAATGACGAATGCGCCTGTTTCTAATATGGTAATCCCGTAGAAAAACCAGTCCGGATGCTCTGCGCCCGGTGGCGGCACACTGAACAATAAGAAAAAGATCAGCGCAACGATTGCCCAGGCAAGACAGAATAGGACAAGGCTGCGGGTAGATACAATCGATTTTAGACCCGAGGAAGAACGACTCAAAACCCACCTCATTTAAACAGTAATGGCTGTGTGCTCAGGGAGCCGCTACAGCTATTGAGTAGTTGACTTTAACCCTAGTTGCCAATGGTTCAGCCTTGCACACGATGCCGAACATGCAAAATATTAGCCAAAATTCTTAAAGTCGAACTAATTTGTCGTTTTCTTATAGCCACAATTGGGAAATGGCGCAGCCGTTTACTGCCAAAGCTGGCCCATCGGGGACTGACTCAGCCAGTTTGTAAACTGCTTTTGATTGGCAGGGGTCATATCTTCCAGTACCTCTAAGGCTCTTTCTGTAAAGTTGGCGTTGCCGAAATAGCTCTTACTGATGCGATAGAGTTCCTGCAGCAGCGTGTTGAGGTGATGTTCCTGCCAGGCAGGCATCTGGGCCATTGCCAGCGGATCGACCGTCAGGATTGCATGAACTGATTTAGCCGAGTCTATCTGCGGGAAGTTCCACTGCTCAAATAGATCGGTAATGTCTTTTTCAAACAGGGCTGCCTGCTTGTCTCCCAACAAATCCTCGACATCAATATAGAGGGCCTGTAGCAGCAGCAAACAGCCCTGAATCAGAGCGGCTGAGGCGGCTGGGCCGCTAGCCACATCGCTGCCTTCGGCGGCATCTATCTGCTCAACTCGAACTTTGCCCCAAACGCTAAAGCGCTCAGGTTCTTCTAGCAGCACACAGGCTTTGCCCCGATTATCGGTCAGGTCGCGCCAAAGCGCTCTGGCTTCCTCTTCCTGAGCCGCATTAAAAACGCTGAGTAATCGAAAAGTTTGATCCTGATAGGAGAGAATCGGAATTTTTTGGTCTTTGGTAGGATGTTGAACGCTTTTAATGTCAACATCTTGTCGCTTGAGAATAAACATAGCGCTGCCAATTCACTCCTAATCGGGCCGTGGATTGCAGAGGTGATTATTAACCAACTAGAACACATCCGCCGCTGAAACAGTTGAGAAGATATCTGATTGTAACGGGTAGACTCCCTTCTATTGAAGAAACCTACCTGTTCAAACGGTTAAGACCCCGTTACATCCCTACTTTAGAACGTAGACGGCGCTTTACGCGTATCTCTCAGAACTTTTGGCCAGCCCGTAGCCCTGATAACACTTGCTGAGTGTTCCCCATTGCTTTATCGCCTCAGCGATCGCTACAATTTGTGAGGAACTAGCTCAGTGTGTTAGGTATAGGGGCCCTTAGCTCAGTGGATAGAGCAACCGCCTTCTAAGCGGTCGGCCACAGGTTCGAATCCTGTAGGGCCCGTTTTAACTGAAGTTTTTGAGTTGAAGCCTTGGAGTATCAAGGCTGTGACAGTGGTGCGATAGAGGCGACTGCTAAGGCGGTCTTGGATTTTTAGCCTAAAACAACGCGGTTGTAGAGCAGCAGCGAGCCTAGTGTGGCGCAGAGGACGGTAGCCGCAATCAGGAGAATATCCATTGGCTATACAAACTCCCGGAAAAGTACTGAGCTTATTGTGGCGATCGCATAGCTAGCCTATCAGGGAAAAAACACGGCTATTTGGAGACTGTTACAGTCCGTAATCAGTGTTTTCACTTGTTAGGCTGATTCTCAGATCGGTTCAGCCAGATGCCTTTGAGGCCAGCCGCTTTAGCCCCCTCGTAGTCTTGCTGATAGCTATCACCAATATGCCAAGCTGCCGCTGGCTGACAGCCGTGTTTCTGAAGGGCTGTTGCAAAAATTAAAGGATGGGGCTTGGCGGCTCCTACTTCGGTGGAGATAGTGATGGTTTGGAAGCAGTGGCTAAGTTCAAGCGCGTCTAAAACCGCATAGATACGAGAGTCAAAGTTGGAGATAATGCCCAGCTCAATTCCCTGTGCCTGCCAGTTCTGGAGCGCCTGCAGCGTATCTGAGTAGAGAAACCAAGGCTCACCCGTGGCAAAGTGAGCATAGAGATCGGTGAAAAAGCCCTCAAAATCAGAAAAGGCTGCCAGGGCATCGATTTGGGTAAAAGCCTGCTGGGCGATGGCGTGCCACCAGCGATACTCGGCCTGGGGAATGGCTGTGGTTTCCGTTTGGGGAAACGCCATTGGGCTGGCGCTGCTAAAAGCCTGAATAAAAGCCTGGTCGAGGGCGGCGGCGTCCGTTTCTACGCCCGCTGAGCGGGCCATATCCGCATAGATTTGTCCCACACTGCCGCGCACCCCAAACAGGGTACCAACCGCATCTAGAAAAATAACCTGAGGCTGAGACATCTTAGGCAAGCGTAAATCAACAGGGCTTAGGAGCTACGCAGCTCACAATTCGAGACGCGGGGGGTAGTGATAAGCTCTCCCCTATTCTCCCCTAGTGAGGAAGGTGGCAATGGCCGGGAGGATCTGGCGATTAGCTGAAACCTGATTCAATGCGTCAGTCCTGCAGGGCGTATGGGCCGCTAGAGCCAGCCTACCGTCAGACAAGCCAGCTCATGCCTGTTCAGCTAAGCTTTGAGCAAGTCCCGCAGCGGCTGCCCCATCCAGTTCAGCCCCACCCGAATCTGGTGGTCGAGCGTGGGCATCCGGTAGAGGTAGGCTAGGCGGCGGGCTACGTGCGCAAAGACGCCGTCTAGCTTCATGCCCATGCCAGTCAGCGTAGCGTTATCCGTCCCCAGCGTCATCATTTCTCCCAGGTGGTTGTAGCGGAAAGGCAGCAGCGGGCGATCGCTCAGCGAGGCCCAAACATTCCAAGCGACATAGTCGGCCTGCTGGATGGCAGACTGGGCCGTATTCGGTACCTGCTGCCCGGTGGCATCATGGCAGTCAACCAAATCACCCAGGGCAAAAATATCGCTGCACCCTGTCACCTGCAAAGTCGGCTCGACCGTCAGTTGTCCGCGCGAGTTGCGTTTGAAATCTAGGCTCTGAGTCACCTCAGCGGGGCGGGTGCCTACCGTCCACAGCACTAGCTCAGCCGGAATGGTATCTACCTGGCCCCGATACTTTAAAGACACCGAATCGGCGGTAACGGACTCGACGGTGGTTTCGAGATCGAGCCACACGCCTCGCTCCGCCAGGGCTTTTTCTGCCGCCTGACGATTAAATTCAGCAGAGGTGCGCAGAATTTCGGTTGCCATTTCTACAATGCGGATGCGACCGCGATCGCCCAGGCGATCCGCCAGCTTGCAGGCCAGCTCGACGCCGCTGTAGCCACCGCCCACAACGGCAATGCGAATTTTCTCGGCGGCGCTAGCTTCTAATTCCCGCAGGCGCTCCTTGAGCTGATAGGCATCCTCAATCGTGCGGAAGGAAATCGCGTGATCTGCCACACCGGGGGCTAAATCCATTGGCGTTTCACCTCCCATTGCCAGTACGAGGCGATCGTAAGGCAGGGTGGTACCGTCGCTGAGGCTAACTTGCTGAGTGGCAGGGGCAATGTCTGCTACGCCGCTTTGGTGAAAGCGAATTTGAGTATTGGCAAATAGCTCCTCGTAGGGCGGCGCGATTTCCCAGGTTTGCAGCTCCTCAGTCACTAGCTCGTAGAGCAAAGGGGAAAACAAAAAGCGATCGCGCTGATCCACCAGCACGATTTCTGCCTGATGAGGGGCTAACCAGGGCAGCTTGCTGAGGCTTAGAGCGGTGTAGAGTCCGCCAAAGCCACCTCCTAGAATGCAAATCTGATGAGCCGATTGGGTCATGGTGGCGCTGAGAAGTGGGTAAAATCCTCTCTACAGAATAGCAACCTCCGCCCTCTCTGCCCTCTCCATAGAGAAGGACGCTACTGCTGATAGATGGGCAGCGAGACTCGAAAAGTTGTGCCCTGCCCCACTGTGCTATCGACCTTGATAGAGCCACCGCAGTAGAAAAGGAGCTGTTGGACAATGGTGAGGCCCAGTCCTGCGCCTTCAGGCTCACCGTCATTGATTTGGCGACCGCGATAGAAGTGAGCAAAAATCTTGGGCAAATCGGCGCTGGGAATGCCAATGCCCGTGTCGCGAAACTGTAGCTCAATCAGCTCTGGCTGGGGCTGGGCTGTGACCCAAACTTCGCCCCCCTGAGACGTAAAGCGAATACTGTTGTGCAGCAAATTGATCGCAATTTGGCGCACCCAGGCTTCAGGGCAGGCCGTCGGCGGCAGGTCTTCTGGAATGGTATAGGCCAGCATGATGCCTTTTTCCTGCGCTATGGGCTGATAGGTGCTGACGACGCCAGGGACTACATCCGCTAGCTGTAGGGGCTGTACGGCAATGTGGCTGAGCTCTCCTTCTAGCTGTAGCAAGTTCAGCACGCCATTGATTAAAGTGCTCTGGCGATCGCACTCATGGCCAATCATCTCCCGGTAGCGCTGTCGCTGCGGTCCCTTGAGGCTGGGTGAAGACAGCAGGGTCAAGGCTGTTTTGATACTGGTTAAGGGCGCTCTCAGCTCTTGGCCGACCGTATTGAGGAAGTCGTCGCGCAGTCTGAGGGTATTGAGCAGTTCCTCATTTTGGGAAGACAGGTCAGAAACGGCCACCGCCTGACGCCGCATATCAGTCAGGTTTTGGCGCAGGCGGGTTTGACTAGTGAGCTGCTGGGTTACTAGACGATCTAAGAGCGAAAAATTGACAGGCCGGGCCGTTACCCTTTCCGTTTGCAAGGCCAGATTTTGGACAATTGAAATTGCCTCGGTGGACTCAGAATAGCCAGAGGCACTGGCCGCGATCACAGTCTGCAAGCCCTGCAATATATGCTGTACAAACTGCGGATCAAAAGAGCAAATAACCCGGAGATAGTATTTTTTCTCTTTGGTGCGCTCAGCGACTTCAGCTATGCCCAAAGCGGTATCTTCGGCTGCGGCCTCATCATCGGGAGAGCTACTGCCAGGCTGCATTCGAAACCGCCGCGCCAAAATTATCCCCGTAATCTGCTCGGATATAAAGAGCAGCACATATTCTCCTCGCAGGCCACTCCGGGGGGCGAGGGGAATAATTGAAATTCGCTCTGCCAAGTCTACGCCGCCATAGTTCAGCAGCCTGTCATCGTCTAGGCCATGACTGCTGAGAAAGTAAACAGCCTCAATGAGTTGGGACTGAGCTAGATAAGTCCGGATTGCTTCTTGCCAAGCGTTACCGCTTGGTAGCTTTAGCCAACAGGTAGCTGCAATCTGCTGTTCGGCTAAATATTCGGTAACCGAGCGGATAATACCCTTAAATTCTTTAGGCCAGACCTTGGCTGGCTGCGGAACAGGCTGATAGTCAAGCGCTAGCTGATAGAGAGAAACGTCGGGGTAGCGGGGCGAGGGCATGAAGTTTTAGGAGAATGAGGGCGTTCCACGTCAAACCTAGAAAATCATCAACAGGGTATCTGAACACATTAAAGACTAAGTCACCGATTTGGGAATGGGTATTGCAAGATTTAGCCGGGGGATGGGGAGATGAGAAAGATACGAGGAGAGGTAGAGATCTGGGGAGAGTAGGGGTGGCTGGCAAGAATTGGGATTGACTCTCCCCAGGAGCACGGCTAGCGGTAGCGCTGTTGGAGAGCGGCGCGGGCCTGCTCACGATCGTCGAAGTGAACTTTTTCGGTGCCGAGAATCTGATAGTCCTCGTGCCCTTTGCCCGCAATCAAAATGCCGTCGCCGGGCTGGGCTTCTAGAATGGCGGTGGCAATGGCTTCAGCGCGATCGCCAATCACGGTAAAAGCTTTTGTATTGGTCATGCCCGCCGTAATGTCCTGCAGGATTTTTTGGGGCTCTTCAGTGCGGGGATTATCAGAGGTGACGCAGACGCTGTCGGCTAGGCTCTGGGCAATATGACCCATTTGAGGCCGCTTAGTGCGATCGCGATCGCCGCCACAGCCAAAAACGCAGATTAGCCGCCCTGAGATGAAGGGCCGAGCGGCTTTGAGGGCGTTGTCCAGGCTATCGGGGGTGTGGGCATAGTCTACGATGACGCTGATGTCCTGATCGGGCTGCACCTGCACCTGCTCCATGCGCCCAGGTACGCCAGTAAAGCGAGGCAGAGTTTCTACGATTTGCTCTAGGGAAATGCCCAGATGCAGCGCTGCGCCCACGGCTGCCAGCAGATTCTCTAAATTAAACTGGCCGACTAAGGGAGAGTAAAAGGGGGCTGCGCCTTGGGGGGTTTGCAACTGTCCTTGAATACCAGTCGCCTGATATTCAAGGTCGCTGGTGTAGAGATCAGCGCCGGGATTTTCTAAGCTGTAAGTCCAAACGCGATCGCGGCTGACTTGGGCAATGAGCTGCCGCCCATAAGAATCTCGCTGATTGATAATAGCCCGCCCTTTGAGATAATCCCGCCCAAAAAGCTGGGCTTTAGCCGCAAAGTAATCGTCTAAGTCCTTATGGTAGTCCAGGTGATCTTGGGTCAGGTTGGTGAACACTGCGACTTCAAACGGGCAGCCCCAGACCCGTTTCTGCGCCAGGGCATGAGAGCTGACTTCTAAGACCGCTACCTCGCTCCCGGCGGCTAGGGCCGCAGCCAGGTCGGCCTGTAGCTCCACCGCAAAGGGCGTAGTGTGTACGGCGGTCTGCTGGTAGCCGGGCCAGCGGCTGTAGAGCGTTCCCAACAGGGCTGTTGGGTGCTGGGCCTGCAGGAGCAAAAATTCAATCAGGTGGGTAGTGGTGGTTTTACCGTTGGTGCCGGTGACGCCGACCAGCTTGAGCTGCTGGGCCGGATAGTGATAGAAGGCAGCGGCGGCCTCAGCGCAGGCGATCGCCATGTCGGTTACAGGCACTACGCAGGCCAGCTCATCGGCCAGGGGCGGCTTTTTGTCATAAGCAGCCGGGGAGATGAGAGCCGCGATCGCCCCAGAACCAACCGCACTCTGCCAAAATTCACCCCCATCCACCCGGCTACCCGGCATCCCAATAAACACATCCCCAGTCTGACAGGCGTGAGAATTGGTACACAGCCCTTTTACTTCGGCATTGAGCGCCGGATAGTCAGGGAGATTGAATCCAGGGGTTCGTAGTGCCTGAGGCAGCTTATCCAGCAGTTCCCACAGCTTCATGTCAGCAACTCCTTACATTTTGAGCTGCGATTATTTTCGCTTACTCTGGCTTAGATATTTCTGTAGCAATTGCTCCAATTGGGACAAAGGGGCCCGAGGCGATAGCCGAGGCAAACGTTCTTCTGTCACTTCAGAGTCAGCGCGATGCAGCAGGCATAAGACTGGAATCTCATACTGATAAGCCTGAAACCAGTCAGGACGACTAGTAATGTCGCGAATTTCCAGCTCAAACGCAGGCTGCTGGAGCTGCTCTAGTTTTTCTTGCAGTCCCTCGCAAAGATGGCATCCTGGTTTGCTGTACAGTACGAGTTGCATGGAATGAGAAGAATGAAGGTCAGCTTTAAGTGTATCTCTCCCACCTGCCCCATCCCTCTCATCCGATAGAGCGCAACTTCCCTCCGACGGCCCTTGGAAACTCCAGCAGCATTTATTAACCTTTGTTAAGGTAGGATGCTGAAATACATTCAGACTCGGCTATTCGGATAACCCCACTCTCTGTGGGGTAATTAAATCCCTAAATCCCGACCGGATTATGTGTGATTATGAGATAGGATTGGATGTATAACAGATTTGACACTGCCCAAGCAGTCAACCAGCGGAAATTCAAATTATGGTTCAGTGCATGGAATCCCCCGTCAGGGCAAAAATCGGCAGCTTAGATTTTGACTTTGATCGGCTCAACGAGCGATTTGAGCATTCCGAGCCGATGGAGATTCTGGCTTGGTGCGTAGAGAATATGTCTGACGGTTTGGCGCAGACCACTTCTTTCAGCATCTTATCTGTTACCCACATGCTCTACCGGGAATTAAACACCCCGGTTCCTGTGATCTTTCTAGATACGCTGCATCATTTTCCCGAAACTCTAGAAACCGCAGAGCGAGCTAAAGAATTTTACGACTTGGATCTGCGCGTCTATCAGGCTAAGCACGTCAGCAACCGGGAAGAATTTGCGGCGCGCTACGGCGAAGCCCTGTGGGAAAGCGATGTCGATCGCTTCCATTACTTAACCAAGGTAGAGCCGCTCCAGCGGGCGCTGTCTGAAGTTGGCGTTACTGCCTGGGTGACGGGGCGCCGCCGCGATCAGTCTCGCACTCGTCAGCATATGCCCATCTTTGAGCCGGACAACCAGGGCCGGGTGAAAGTGAATCCGCTGGCTAACTGGACGCGCAAAGAGCTGTGGAGCTACACCTACAACAACAACGTCATCTATAATCCGCTGCACGATCGCGGCTACACCAGCATTGGCGATGAGCCTTTGACGACGCCGATTTTGCCAGGTGAAGATGAGCGGGCAGGCCGCTGGCGCGGCAGCGTCAAGACGGAATGCGGCATTCACGTCTAAACGGTGCGGCTCAATCAAGCCTTTTTACCCAATAGCCGATCGCTGCCAGCGGTCGGCTATTTGCTGCCGTAGTAAAACGCGATTTCTTTTTCCTTAAGCGGCGCAAAGTCAGCTTTGAGCAGCATTTGGTTTAGCTCAGCTTGAGCAATGTGCTTAGCGCCGATGCGAACAATGCGCGATCGCATGGTGTTGGTGACGCCGCTGCGCTGGCGCTTGGCTTCTAGGGCCATAACGCTGTTGTAGAGGTCTAACTTTGCCGCCGGGATGGCTGAACCATCTAGATCGGTACCCTGGGCGATCGCGTTGTCTACGGCATCAGCCCCGGTCATGGCAGGAACTTCGCTATTAGTCATTAAAAATTGGCCTTGAACTCAGCGACCGTATTTTATCAAGCTGAGTGTTCCATTTTTTGAACTCAGCCGGAATTAAATTGATTAATCCAACTCATTAAAATATACGCAGCGATGCCCGCCTGTCTAAAAAAGCGGACATCGCTAGCCAAGAATATTAGGCTATTGCTAGTAGCTAAAAACCGAGTAAATTTGATCGGTTAATTTATTTTGATCTGCTCGAACAAAAGGTTTTTTACTGGGACGTAGTGACCTTCTCTACCAGATCTTTCGCCTCTTCAATCATGCCGTTTTCTGAAGGATGCGATCGCTTGTAGTTGTCCATATTTTTTTCGTACTCTTTCTCAACGCCTCTCGGATCGTCGATGACTGCGGCTGCTTTTTCATACGCATCTTCTCGATCCGCCGCTGCCGTATTCTGGGTCTGGGTAATTTCAGACGCCTTGGGGGCGGCATAGCTGGGCTGGCTGAGCAGGATCGCCCAGCCTAAAATAACGGCTAGGCTAAATCCAATAAAAAGACGAATACGATGACCAATGGCTGAACTGATAGAAAAGTGTTTCATGGCAGTCTCCTGGGGAAACAAAACTGTAGCTCTGTAGATACGAAGCGCAGAGTTACAGTTAAAAATTAGAACAAGCTGAATTTTATGAATCTGAGGTTTTTATCTCTTCTATCTGAGGATATATTCAGCTTACACGGCTTTAAGATTAGCCAATTAGCTATCCTTTTGGAGCTAATGCATGAGGGTGATAATTTGACTTTATTTGTTTACAATTGTTTAGCCAAAACTGCTATTAAACCCATCCGATTCGCTACCGGGGCGATCGCTTTGGCAGTAGCGGCGCACTAAGCGGAGGCCGGTCTTGTGATTGGCTGCTAAAAAAACCGGACTTTTGACTCAGCCTAACTAACCTCTCAGAGATCGCCCCTGTCAGGAACTGTGATCTCTATCATCCCAAACGGTCACCGTTGTCACGGTGTTGTCCAAGACCTGTCACAGTAAACGCCTAGAAAAATCACGAAATCTAGCGGTTGATGTCACTGTTTTAATCTGCTGGTCGCTGCAATATAGGTACATACAAGGAGCCAAGATTCGTTTTTGCCCCCGCCTTGAGGATCCTGCCATATGACCACCATTTAATTGATTCACTCTTCTCTCATAAGTTTTGACCACACTCCCTCAACCCTGCCTCTGGTGGGGTTTTTTCTTGGGGTGGATTTCAGCGTCCTCTCAGGGCAGTACGCTAGTCTAGCGGACGGATAAAGATATCCTAAGAAGTAAGACTGGGTTTGTTGCTGAGGATCGCCCCTATGCAAATTTATTTGGACTACAGCGCTACAACGCCAACCCGCCCGGAAGCGATCGCGGCGATGCAGGCAGTTATGGCTGAGCAGTGGGGCAATCCGTCGAGTCTGCATCAGTGGGGCAACCGAGCGGCAACCGTCATCGAGCGATCGCGGATGCAGGTCGCTGACCTCATCAACGCCCCGATTGATGCCGTTGTTTTTACCGCTGGGGGCACCGAGGCCGATAATTTGGCGGTGCTGGGCGTGGCCCGTCGCTACCGGCAGCCCCAGCACCTGATCATTTCTAGCGTGGAACATTCCGCCGTGGCTGAACCGGCTAGGCAGCTAGAAGCGCAGGGCTGGCAGGTCACGCGCTTGCCAGTTGATCAGGCCGGACAGGTGAATCCGCGCGACCTGGCAGCGGCGCTGCGGCAGAACACGGTGCTAGTGTCGATTATCTATGGTCAAAGTGAGGTGGGGACGCTGCAGCCAGTCGAGGCGCTGGGCCGCCTTGTGCGCGATCACGGGGCACTCTTTCATACGGATGCGGTGCAGGTGGCCGGACGTTTGCCGCTAGACGTGCAGACTCTGCCCGTAGACCTGCTCTCCATGTCCAGCCATAAAATCTATGGGCCGCAGGGAGCCGGAGCGCTCTATGTCAAACCCGGCGTCGAGCTGACGCCGCTGCTGGGGGGCGGCGGTCAGGAGTTCAAGCTGCGCTCAGGCACCCAGGCCGTACCGAATATTGCCGGGTTTGGTGTGGCGGCAGAGCTGGCCGCCGAAGAAATGCCTGCCGAGACGGTCAGGCTGATTCATCTACGCGATCGCTTATTTAGCCAGTTAGCAGATACTCCCGGACTGCAACCCACGGGCGATCGCCGTAACCGTCTGCCTCACCACGTCAGCTTTTACCTGACGGCAGCCGATGGGGAACAGCTCAGCGGCAAAACCCTGGTACGACAGATGAATTTAGCCGGAATTGGCATCAGCGCTGGCTCTGCCTGTCACAGCGGCAAGCTCTCCCCCAGCCCGATTCTGAAAGCGATGGGCTACAGCGATCGCGCTGCTAAGTCGGGCATTCGTCTTACTCTAGGACGGCAAACCACAGAGGCCGACGTTGACTGGACGGCGCTGGTGCTGCAGCAGATTTTGGCCCGCTCCCAGGCAGCACCCCTCATTTCAAAACTGAGGTAAATCCAGGCAGCGATCGCCTCTAGAACCTACCTGTGGGAAGATGGCTAGGCAATTCTTTCTGTAGCTGCCCATGCAACTGATTGACTGGCTGATTGTTTTAGCCTACCTGGTGTTCACCTTAGGGCTGGGCTTGTTTTTAGCCCGCAAAGCGTCCGGGAGTCTGGTGGATTTTTTCGTCTCTGGGCGATCGCTGCCTTGGTGGCTGGCGGGGACGAGCATGGCGGCGACTACCTTTTCCATTGATACGCCGCTCTACATTGCTGGGGTCGTGGGCAGTCGCGGTATCGCTGGTAACTGGGAGTGGTGGAGCTTTGGCATTGCCCATGTAGTGATGATCTACGTGTTTGCGCGGCTGTGGCGACGCTCGGAGATCGTCACCGATGCGGAACTCACCGAAGTACGCTATGGCGGCAGAATGGCGGCGATTTTGCGGGGCACAAAAGCTTTCTTATTTGCGGTGCCGATCAACTGTATTGGCATCGGCTATGCCATGCTGGCGATGGTCAAAGTGATTGATGCCCTAGAACTGTGGCAGAGCTTGGGGATTGACCCCGGTGAAGGGCTGAAGCTGTGGAGCGTGATTGGCATCAGCTTTTTGGTGCTGCTCTATGCCGGATTTTCTGGCCTGTGGGGGGTGGTGGCGACTGACTTTTTCCAGTTTTTCCTGGCCTTATTTGGCGCAGTCGTAGTGGCGATCGCCGCTGTAGGTTCCGTGGGCGGCATGGGCAGCTTAATCTCTCAGGTGCAGGCAGTGACGGAGCAGGATGTGCTGTCGCTGGTGCCCCTCACCTGGAACAGTTCCGGGCTGGCCTGGGGAGAAACGGCAGGCATCACTGCCGGTACCTTTTCGGCCTATGTTTTTTTGCAGTGGTGGGCTTTTCGGCGCAGCGACGGCGGCGGCGAGTTTATTCAGCGGCTGGCGGCCTCTAAAACCGAGGCTGAAGCCGAAAAGGCCGCCTGGTTTTTCAATATTTTGCACTATGTCGTACGCACCTGGCCCTGGATTTTGGTGGCGCTAGCGGCGATTGTGCTGTATCCCGACTTAGGCGATCGCGAGCTGGGCTATCCCAAGCTAATGCTGGATTTTCTGCCGCCGGTGCTGCTGGGCATTGTGGTGGCCTCCCTAGTGGCGGCGTTTATGAGTACGGTGTCCACTTTGATCAACTGGGGCGCTTCCTATTTGACCAACGATCTCTATAGCCGCTTCATCCGGCCCGACGCTAGCCAGTCAGAGCTGGTGCTAGCCGGCCAGATTGCCTCCATTTTGGTAACGATTTTGGGCGCGATCGCCGCTTTTTACTTTGAAAATATCACCACTATTTTCCGGCTGGTGATTGCCGTGGGAACGGGGCCAGGGCTAGTTCTGATTCTGCGCTGGTTCTGGTGGCGGATCAACGCGGCGGCGGAACTGGCATCAATGCTGGCTGGCTTTTTCATTGGCCTGTTTACCAGCATCGTCCCCGTTTTGACAATTGAGGATTTTGGCCTCCGCTTGCTGGTGACAGCCGGCATCACCACTGTCATCTGGATTGGCGTCATGCTGATGACGCCGCCGGAGTCAGAGGAAACCCTCGATCGTTTTTATCAGAAAGTTCGCCCCGGTGGCCCTGGCTGGCACCGCCAGCGGATCCGCACCGGTCTCAGTCCAGCCCAAGATCTCAAAGTTGATATTCAGCGGGTACTGGCGGCGCTGCTGCTGCTGTTTGGGGCCATGTTTGCCGTTGGCGGCTTTTTGCTGCTGCAGTCGCTGACGGGCTGGCTGTCTCTGATTATTGCTGTAATTGGGGCCGTGTGGCTGCGGCAGCTAAGCAAGCGCTATCCGGTTGCACCAGCCCCGCGACCTGGGCTGAGCGATCGGCCAGAGTCCTCCGATGAGCGGTAGGATGAGAGTATTCACAAAACTTGATAATAGGCTTTAGGTGGATTCGAGATGGCTTTCTTTCGTTCCTACGTCGCTCCGTTCTTGATTGTGGTGGTTTTTCTGATTGCCCTAGTAGCTGTCAGTGCCCGCATTGTTCTGCCCAGCGACATGATGGCACCAGCACCGATAGAGGAGATGGACGGGGCCAGTGCAGCTCCCGACCTGTCGTTGAATACCGCCTTACCCCCAACCCTTTCGGCGCTCCTACACGGTCAGCCCGACGCTGCCTAACCCGGGCCGCGTGAGCATGTTCTCTCTGCCTGGCTACGAGCTGCGCCTTGGCTCTAGGCGCGATCGCCCGCTGCTAGCTCAGTTTATGCGGCGCACCTACCAGGAGCTAGGCAATGTCCAGACGGCTGCGCACCTAGACGACACAATAGAGCAGCACTTTTCAACCGCAACGCCGCTGTGGTGGCTTTACCCGACCCTGCCAGGAACAGATAGCTTAGCTCAGGTGCAGCCAGTGGGCTGTCTGTGGCTGGGCAATGCGGTTGACCCGCTCAGCGGCGATCGCCATGCCTACGTGCTATTGCTCTATATAGATCCTAACTATCGCCGCCAAGGCTTAGGAACTGCCCTGATGCAGCAGGCGATCGCTTGGAGCCAGGCCCGGGGCGATCGCCAGATTGGCCTGCAGGTGTTTTGTCAAAATCAGGCGGCGGTGCGGCTCTATGAAAAGCTGGGCTTTTCCCCGCAGGCGCTGTGGATGACGAAGGTAGTTAGCGATAGTTAGTAAACTGTAGCGCCATCGGCCAGTCTTCCTGCTTGATTAGCTGAATAGCTGACTGCAGATCGTCCTTGGATTTGGCTGAAATCCGGACGGCATCTCCCTGGATTGACGCCTGTACCTTCTTCAGGTTGTCACGGATCAGTTTGGTAATTTTTTTGGCGCTTTCCTGACTGATGCCCTTTTGCAGCTTAATCTCTTGGCGCACCCGGTTGCCGCTGGCAGATTCAACCTTGCCAAAGTCAAAGATTTTCTGAGAGAGCTGACGCTTAGCGGCTTTGGTTTGCAAGACGTCATGAATTGACTGCAGCGTCATGTCGCTGTCGGTTTCAATGGTGATGGTTTCGTCACCCAGGTCGATGCTGGTTTTGGTATTTTTTAAGTCATAGCGGCTAGTCACTTCGCGCCGAGTCTGATCAAGGGCGTTGACCAGTTCTTGCCGGTCGAAGTCGCTCACCACATCAAATGAATAAGATGAAGCCATCGCAATCTCTAAAAGTCTTTAGTGCCGACTGCCCTCTACAGTAAGACAGAACGGCAGCTAATCACAAACAGGCTAAAAATACCGAAGCTGCCAACAGCAAACATCAGCGATCGCAGCAGCGGCACGTCTAGAATATAGAACACCGAATAGAGCAGGCGGGCAACCACATAGGCGATCGCAATGCCTAAGACCAGCGCCGAAGTTTGCCCAGTCACGTAGGCCATCAGCGCCGCTGGTGCAAACAAAGTGAATGACTCAAATGAATTCTGATGTGCCCAGTTGGCCCGTTGAGCATAGGGCGGCAGCTTATCCGACATCGTGCGGGGCGCTGACTGGTCATAGCCCAGCCGAAAGCGCTCTAGCCCCACAATCAGAAAGGGCAGGTAGATTAAAACGGCTGCCAAAGCGATGCAGACTAGCAAAGTCTCTGGCATTGGCAAACTCAACATTTCCATACGTCGCTAATCTCCCGCTCCCGTGGTTGAGATAAATAGCTTAGTCAAAATAGAACAGCGTCACTAGCTTGCGCTGATCTTCAGCGGCGCTGCAGGTTTGCAGCAGCGTGTGACTGTCGTGGAAGGCGAAACAGATGAGCTGCTGACAGCGGGAAATAATTTCCTGGTTACAGGTAGAACTGGCTTCTGCCAGAGAGAGGGAATCGTTTTCTGGATTTTCCACCAAATGCATAACCTGTTCGAGCTGGTCGCGGGACTCCCTCGGCTGCTTGGATAAGCTCTGAGGCAAAATCACCGTTAGCAAATTGGGATCGGCCTTCATGGCCCCCCGAATAACGGCGGAATTAGTGCCTGTGGCACCGGACGTTAAAATCCGATTTCCCCCCAAAACTAGCGCATAGCTCATTAGCTCAATGAGACGCTGGTGGGTAATTGGAACGTGACGAGAACCCAAAATAGCAATCCGTTTGGAACCCGATTCCTGGATAGCTGCTAACTCTTGTAAAAACAGGTCAACTTTCGGAGTCTCGGCAGGAGCTTCGATAGACTGACTCAAGGGCGCTACAAAATGTTAAGGAACTGGCTCATTGTATCAGAAGGGACGGAGCTAAAGCGCACTCGATTACGAAGCCGTGGTTGCTGGCTGGAGATTGAGCGCCGACATCAGGCGATCGAAGTCGAAATGCTGCTCCATCAAATGCCGCATACACTCAACTTTGACAGGCTCATGGAAGCGCACCTGACCGAAGGTTTGGTCAATAATTTCTACGGTCGTTAAGGTGTCGAGATCGACTGACAGAATCGGAATTTCCAGATCTATAGCCCGGTTCAGGACCTGAGAGGCCGGTGGTAGATGTCCGGTCAAAATTAGGCACTGGGTAGAGGTTTCCAGCGCCGCCAGCTGAATATCTGTGCGATCGCCCCCGGTGACAACCGCCATATTGACGGCTTTGCGGAAGTACTTCAGGGCGGAGCTGACGTTCATCGCGCCGATTGTCAGGCTCTCTACCATCAGATCCAGCCGGTTTTCGCAGCAGAGCACTTCTGCGCCTAGCCGATGCACCAGTTCCTCGACGCTAATGCTGCGCATCAGCGCTGTTCTTGGCATGATGCCTAAGACGGAGATTCCCTGCTGCTCTAAGAAAGGACTGATATCCTCTTTGAGCTGCTGCATCTGATCGGCGGGTACGTCATTGATGATGACTCCTAATAGGCGATCGCCCAGCCGCTGCTTCATCGACAGCAAATTATCGACAATATGGGCCGAATGGAATCGAGCCACAATCAGCACGGAAGCGGCAACCGCCTCAGTGAGCTGGGGCAGGGCCAGATTAAACAAAATACCTTCTTCCAAATTGCCGGGACCTTCCACCAGGAGCAAGTCTTCGCCTGAGGACTGCCGATAGGGAGCTAAGCCCTCGCGGCTATCGAACGGCCTGTAGTCAGATAGGCGCTGCCCAATGGTCGCTTCATCCAGCATCAACAAGGTGGGTCGGACTCGGTTGTCAGGCAGCTTTAGGGCCTCGGCAATGAACCGAACGTCTTCATCTAGCTGGTCATCTGAATGCTCACTCGGACAGGTGCCTAAAGGTTTACCATAGGCAATTTCAATTCCTCTCGCCTGTAGCTGAAAGGCCAGTCCCAGAATGATTGCTGATTTGCCACTGTACGATTCAGTGGAGCCAACTAGTAAATGCCGAGCTTGTTTGGGCACGCTGATCCTACTCCTCTCGATATAATCCGACTGGTTGCGCTACGGACTCCATTCTGGCATTGTCTTCGCCCTGGAGTCTTCTTACAGGAAAACTAAATTCTGAAAAACTAGCAAGAGCTGCCCAAGATTCGCCAAGCTTCAGGATGGCCAGTTTTTCCGGCTCAGTGCTGTAACAAATTTGGCATAAAGGGGCAGAAGCCCTACAGGCCGAAAGCCACAAAGGGTGAATTGCCGCAGGTTAGTGCTGTCTCCATCAGCCTGCGGCAAAAAGCAAATATTAGGGGCTGCCTAGCGTGGCCCCTAATCGTCTAGCCGCAGCAGCTTGCGATAGAAAGGCTTAGCAAAGTCAGCAGGCCGTTTACGCCGAATGGAATAAACTACGTCAATTAGAAAATCAACAAACTCAAAGGTGGCCATCGTCACCTCGTAACTCAGTTCCGCATCGCCATCAAACTGCATCCGGCAGTGAGTCAGGTCTGCGGGTAGCATTGAGACGTTCCAGGTGGCGATGAAGGGAACGCTATTGCCGCCTTCGATCGTCCGTTCGCCTTCCAAGTTGCCTTGCTTATAAAGGCTGATAGCGTAAGGCAGGACTTGCCGCTTCGTGCCCTGGTAGTAGGGCATATAGACGCCGATTTCCTGCTTGCTAGCGGGCTTAATTTCTTCAATTGAGATAGACATTGGCTCTCTGTTCCCTATCGTTCTCAAGTAGCGCTTTGCTTAGATTCTCAGATTTTAGAGTCTGCCCGGACAGCTCTGCTGGTAGATAACTGACAATGTCCTATGGTAAGCAATGTTTTCGCTGCTTAGACTTGTTGACACCGTAGCTGTCTCAGGAATTAAAAAGATTAATTCTATGGATTCTGGCCGCAAGCAGATAAGCGAGCGATCGCACAAAGCCATAGGATGATTAATTGTTAAGAAGAGTTGAGAGATTGTTAAAGTAACACAAGAAAGCTTTGCGATTGATTACTTGGTTAGGGTTCCCGACTTCACAGCAAATTTAATCACGACAGCGAGTTCGGTTTTTTCACTGAGTCGGAATCATGCCAACGGTCAGGATGGCTGAGCCAGCAATGCAGGCATGGCGCTCTGCCGAGTCTGGTCATAACGATGACCGGTCAAGTTGTTTCGGTTCGGCTGAGGTCTTGTGGAGAACAATCAAGCTGATAGATGTCTAAATGGGTTAATTCGCTGATGGTTGAGATTGTAGATTCTGAGGGCGATGCATTTTATCCAGGCTATGCGGGGCGTCGGCAAAAGGCGGCGCTTACCCTAATTACGCTTTGGGGTGGCACGTTTGCCCTTCATTTTTCCCGCTGGGGGCAGGCGGTTGTCCTGTTTTTGACGGCTCTGATGGGGATTCACGTACTGCGAGTTTTGCTGGCCCGACCCCAGGCCATACCGCCCGCGCTGTCGGTCTATGAGCCGAAGCCGCTGGGTACTGCAGACGACGAGCCGTGGCCCTATGTTTCTCTCCTGGTAGCCGCCAAGAATGAAGAAGCGGTAATCGAAAGCCTAGTCATGTCTCTATTCAGGCTAGATTATCCCCGCGATCGCTACGATCTCTGGATCATCAATGACAACAGCAGTGATGGCACAGCCGCCCTGCTCGATCGCTTAGCCCAGCGCTATCAGCAGCTCAACGTAGTCCATCGAGGGCCAGAAGCCAAAGGGGGTAAGTCTGGGGCACTCAATCTGGTCTGGCCGCAGACAAAGGGTGAACTGGTGGCTGTCTTTGACGCCGATGCTCAGGTCCCCTCAGATCTGCTGCAGCGGACGGTACCGCTGTTTCTCCAGTCTCAATCGGTGGGAGCCGTGCAGGTGCGCAAAGCGATCGCCAACAGCGGCACCAACTTCTGGACTCGCTGCCAGCAGGTAGAGATGGTCTTAGACAGCTACTTTCAGCAGCAGCGCATTGCCCTTGGGGGCATTGGCGAACTGCGGGGCAACGGGCAGTTTGTGCGCCGAGCGGCGCTGGAAACCTGTGATGGCTGGAATGAAGAGACGATCACTGATGATTTAGATCTGACCGTACGGCTGCATCTCAGCGGTTGGGAAATTAGTTTTCTGCCCTTTCCCGCCGTGAAAGAGGAAGGCGTTACCCAAGCGATCGCCCTTTGGCATCAGCGGAACCGCTGGGCTGAAGGCGGCTATCAGCGCTATTTAGACTATTGGCGACTGCTTGGACGCAACCGCATGGGTCTAGAGAAAACAGCCGACATGCTGGCCTTTTGGGTGATGCAGTACATGCTGCCGGTGGTAACCCCAGCTGACCTGCTGATGGCAGCGCTGAGACGCCAAGCCCCCATTTTTGGCCCCCTGACTGCCCTGACAGTGATGCTGTCTTTAATCGGCATGTTTGTCGGTCAGCGCCGGGTCCAAAAAGCCTCTGTGCTCATCACTTTGATTCGCAGTCTGCGGGGCACGGTTTATATGCTGCACTGGCTGCCCATCATTGCCAGCACCAGCTTGCGCATGTCAGTGCGGCCTAAGCGGCTGAAATGGGTAAAAACTATCCATCAGGGCGAAGCGCGAGACGAACTGCCCCTAGACGCTTCGATATAGGCAAGCCAAGACGCAGGACTGCCTTGCTAGGGCCGAAAATCTGAGTCGCTGTCGCGGTCATAAATGCGGAGCCGACCATAGCCCGCAAACTGGGAGCGGACTTGCTCATCTTCTGGAAAGGCCGTCACGCCAAAAAGGTAGGTGCCGCCCCAGCGGGGATTGCGCACCGGGCTGAGGCTGAGGGTGACAACTTGGCCTGGCTCTACTGGCGGCTCAAAGGTAAAGGTAATAGCTTCGGAGTCTTCATCCTGGGAGACATTGCTCAGAGGCAGGGGCGATCGCTCGCCTCTGGGATAGCCCGCAAAGGCTGCGCTTTCATCTAGGTGGTAGCGCAGATTGCTGGTCAACCGAGCATTGTGCTGCTCAATCACAACTTTTGCCAAAGGCTCACCAGCCGCTTCCGGCAGCTCCAAAGTGAAGTAGTAGGTAGCGTTGCGGGTTTGGGCGCGATCGCGAGTGGTGGTGGCCTCTAAAAGCTGCGGCGGTTGCACAAAGGCGATCGCGCCGTCGAGGAGCTGTACGGCCCTAGCAGAGGGCTGGGTCAGAGCGGGGATGGCATTTCCCAGCAGCGCCCCCAGTCCCAGGGCAGTGAGGATGAGTGCTGGACGTTTCATAAAATTTCAGCTCGTTTTTGAGGTTATAGATAGCAGTACGGCTATTAGAGTTGCCAATCGAGAGTATCCGAGGTAGCTATCTCTATTGTAGAAAACGGCTAAAAGCGATCGCCTGCGGCGCTATTCTTTACTTTTCTTATTGTTTTTTAACGCTTCTTTTTTAGGGCTAACCGTTTGTTTACAGACGGTTTCTTGTAATGAGAATTCATAGTCAGCCCCAAAGGAATTCGTTACTCTGGAAACATCATCATTCAAATTATTTTCAGAGATTAATCACATGAATTTGGCTTCCAGAAATGTCTCCAAGCCGCTGGACTGGCAGGTTGCAGTCTTTGCCCTGGCAGGATTTTGGCTCAGCGCTAGCTTACTTCTCGACTTTTTGATTATGCCCAGTATGTATGGTGCTGGAATGATGAATCAGCCGGACTTTGGCAGTATGGGCTATAGCTTATTCTGGGTTTTTAATCGAGTTGAATTACTCTGCGCGGCGGGCATTTTGACGGGCGTACTGGCGTTGCGACAGGGACGCAATCAGTTCAGCCTTTTCAACAGCGGCAGCAAAAGCCGTTGGGCCGTTGGTTTGTCTGGGTTGCTGTTGGCGATCGCGATGGCCTATACCTACTTCCTCGCGCCGGAAATGAGCGCTCTTAGCTTGCCTCTAGACAGCTTTCAGTCAGCTACTGAAGTGATTCCGGCAGGCATGAACCAGCTACACGGTTTTTACTGGCTGCTGGAAGTCCTAAAACTGGCTGCAGTAGGTCTGCTGCTAGGCTTCTGCTACCACGATGTCGCCACGGCAGAAAGCTAGGCTGAGCTAAAAAGTTAGCTTAGTCTATAGAGCTAAAACAGATTTAGATGAATGAAAAGCGAGGGGACTTTGATGGTCCCCTCGCTTTCGTTGTTGATAGAGAAACCTGGCATTGCTGATTTAGGCTATGAATTAAAGCGCGAGCAAGATGCTCCCACTAATCTAACTAAATGATAGGCGAGGGAGCGTCTCGCTTACGACCGACAAACACCAGGTTCATCCCTTAATTCAGCAATGCCAGAAACCTTAGACTGAGCGGCAAAAAGCGATGGGCTACCTGTTTAAGCAGGCCGTTTGGCACCGTCGTAGGACTACACTTTCTCAGCCGTGACCGCCTCAACCGCTGGGGTCAGGCTTGGTGCGGTTGAGGTGGCTGGCTGCTGGGCCAGTTGGGTCTGTTCCACAAAGACAAACATTCCCGGTACGTCCTGACCGTCTACCTTGCGCAGGTGAATCCGCGTATCCGCGATCGCGTGGCTGGCCGCAATCTCGTCTAATGATGCCATCAGTTTTTCTGCCGCCAGCTCTTTAAAGTACTGACCTCGCTCCAAATGCATGTGCTTAGAAAAGCGCGGTTCAACATAATAGATCACATCCTGAACAACGGGCTTGACCACATAATCAGCGGCGTCAGACTCGATGATGCGAGTCACTTGGTAGCGGGTACCGACCACTAATAAGCAAATACCAATCCAAACGCTTAAGAAAATAGGGGCAAAATTTCGGGTAGTCATAGTGTGAGGAGTGCCTAGCGAGCTGAGTTTGTAAATTTATCTTAAGGTAGAATAAGTCAACTTTACAATCCTTAACCTCTTGCTTAAGGTAGACTCGCCTCTAAATGTCGAGACTTGATGACGCCGATCTCTTTGCAAAGCTAGCTGCGATCGCTAGATTAGATAATTAAAGTCTTCTCTTGCCTAAGGATTGCCCGTGAGCTTAAAAACGTTAGTCCACAATTCGCTGAGAGCGCTAAACATAGCGCCGCCCATCGTCAACCCCGATTTTCAGACTAGTCACTTCGACCAGCACGTGATGACGACCTACGGGCGCTTCCCGCTGGCCCTAGAGCGCGGTCAGGGCTGTCAGGTTTGGGATACTGAAGGCAAGACTTACTTAGACTTTGTGGCGGGCATTGCCACCTGCACCCTGGGACACGCCCATCCGGTGATGGTGGAGGCGGTGACGCAGCAGATGCAGAAGCTGCACCACGTTTCTAATCTCTATTACATTCCAGAGCAGGGACAGCTAGCGGCCTGGCTCACGGCTCACTCCTGCGCTGACCGCGTTTTCTTCTGCAACTCTGGGGCTGAGGCCAACGAAGGCGCGATCAAGCTGGCTCGCAAATATGGTAAGACCCAGCTAGGGATTGAGTCACCCGTCATTTTAACTGCCAACGCCAGCTTTCACGGCAGAACCTTAGCCACCGTCACCGCCACCGGCCAGGCTAAGTATCAGAAAAACTTTGACCCGCTAGTTCCCGGCTTTCACTACGTCCCCTACAACGATATTGCCGCTCTAGAAGCGGCGATCGCTCAGCTAGATGCCGACCAGCGGCAGGTCGTCGCCATCATGCTGGAGCCGCTGCAGGGAGAAGGGGGCGTTCGTCCGGGCGAGCAGGCTTATTTCCAGCGGATTCGCCAAATCTGTGACGAAACCGGCATTTTGCTGCTGATTGACGAAGTGCAGACGGGGGTAGGCCGGACGGGTAAGTTCTGGGGCTACGAAAATCTGGGGATTGAGCCGGATGTGTTCACCTCGGCCAAGGGACTCGGCGGCGGCGTGCCGATTGGGGCGATGCTGTGTAAGGCCCATTGCGATGTGCTGCAGCCAGGGGAACATGCCAGCACTTTTGGCGGCAACCCGTTTGTCTGTGGGGTGGCACTGACGGTCTGCCAAACCCTGGAGCAGCAAAATCTGCTGAGCAATGTCAAAGACCGGGGCGAGCAGTTGCGCTCTGGCCTGCGATCGCTAGCCGAAAAACACCCCGATCTGATTGAAACGGTGCGGGGCTGGGGCCTAATTAACGGCATGGTGCTGAAGTCGGACGCGGCGATCAAGTCAGCCGATATTGTCAAAGCCGCGATCGCTGAAGGTTTGCTGCTGGTACCGGCTGGCCCGCAGGTGGTACGCTTTGTGCCGCCGCTGATTGTCAGCGCTGATGAGGTGGATCAGGCACTGCAGGCGGTTGAGCGCTCCCTAGAGCAGGTGGCAGCCCCTACTGCTGGCTAACTCTAAACACCACCTATGACTCAACTATCTCATGGTTGCTAGCCATACAGTAGCGATCGCGGCCCTCTGCTTTGGCCGCGTATAGAGCAGTGTCGGCCTGAGCTAACAGATCTTGCCAGGACGACTTCACTCTCGGAACCGTGGTGGCAATCCCGGCGCTGATAGTGACGTGTGAGCTAGAAGGATGAGCTGCATGAACTAGGTCAAGCTGGGCGATCGCCTGCTGCATTCGCTCAGCTACTTTGGCAGCTCCCTGGGTATTAGTGTTAGAGAGCACCACCACAAATTCTTCACCCCCATAGCGAGCAATCAAATCAGCCGGACGCCTGATAACTTGGCTTAGGGTTTTGGCTACTGCTTGTAAACAAATGTCTCCTTGAAGATGGCCGTAGGTGTCGTTGTATTCCTTGAAGCAATCTAGGTCAATCAGGATGAGGGAGAGCGGATCTTCCTCCCGTCTCAGACGCCGCCACTCTTGCTGCAGATATTCGTTGAAAAAGCGACGATTAGCAACCTGAGTCAGCTCATCTAGCTTAGAAAGCTGGGTCAGTTCCTGATTGGCATCCTGAAGCTGCTGAACGGTATTGGCTAACTGCTGCTTGAGATAAGTCAGCTCAAGCTGAGTTTTGATCCGAGCTAGCAGCTCTGATGACTGAAAGGGTTTAGTCACGTAGTCCACGGCCCCCTGCTCAAAAGCCTGTAGCAGATTTTCAGTCTCATGACTAGCCGTGAGAAAGATAATCGGTATTTTGGCAGTATTGGGGGCCTGCTTCAGCCGCCGACAGACTTCTAGCCCATCCATGCCAGGCATCATTAAATCAAGCAAAATCAGGTCTGGCTGAGATGACTGCACGCGATCTAGCGCCTGGTGGCCGTTACTGGCAAAAGTGAGACGATACTGCCCCGCTAGCAGCCCCCTGAGCACCTTCAAATTGGCAGGCACATCGTCCACAATTAAAATCAACCGGGCCTGCGGTTGAAAGAATTCTCCTAGAGAAGAGGCAGCATTGGCAGTGGGATCAAGACGCAGATTTTCCGTCATGGGAAGATGTTCTAGAACTGGTGACAGACTTTTCTAAAAACTCAAATTCAGCAATGGAGTTAGGGAGCTGTTCCCAATCAAAAGCTTCTAGCTGCTGGGTCAGCTTAGCGGCGTATTGGACTAAAGGCGGATACGGAATTTCGGCGGCCAATTGGGTCAGGTGATTCACAAAATCTTCCACCTGATCGAGTTCTAAAGTCTGCTGCAGAGGAAACCAAATCTGGGCTGCTATTTGCTGAAGCTGACGAGCGAGTAAGGTTTGCTGTTCAGCCGAGATAGACTGATTTGCGGTGACAACTGGCTTTTGTCTCGCCGTGGCGGCGTCCTTGATCTTGCCAGGCTGGAGCAAAGGCAGGCAGGATTCGAGAGCGGCTACTAGATTTTCACGGGTGACGGGCTTATAGATACAGCGCTGACACAGCTCATTCAGCTCGTATCGAGCTTCCTCACTATAGGACTGGACTGAAGCCGTGATGACAATCACCGGAATGTGGCGCGTGGCCTCGGCGGCTTTGATGCGGCGTGATGCCTCTATGCCATCTAGGTGGGGCATCCGCAAATCCATCAAAATCACGTCTGGCGTTAGCGCTTGGGCCATTCGCACCACTTCTTCACCATTTTTGGCAAAGTAAAGCTGATGGGCCGTATTGCGGAAATAACCGGCCAGAAGCTCGCGGTTGGAGGCGACATCATCGGCGATCAGAACGTGAGCAGGCGCAAACTGATTCAGATTGATGTCAGTCGGGTCAGAAGAGGTTGGGGATACTTTGGGGACGGCTATTTCAGCTTTGGGAAAGAGAAAAGTGAAGGTGCTCCCCTGATCAAGCTGGCTATCGAGTATTGTGGTACCGCCCATCATGGTTACCAGTCGGCGAGTGATTGCCAGTCCTAGCCCCGTGCCACCAAATTTACGATTACTTTGCCCTTGCCGCTGGGTAAAAGCTTCAAAGATGCAGTCTTGATCTGCTGGAGCAATGCCGATACCCGTATCGCTCACGCTCAGTTTTAGCCCCATCTGCGATTCTGATAAAGGCGTGGGGGTCAGTTCAGCTCGAATCGTAATCTGCCCTTTTTCTGTAAACTTGAGCGCATTGCCGACAACGTTAAACAAAATTTGGCGCAGCCGCACCTCATCAAACAGCAGAAATGGGGGGAAATCGTCAACAATTTCAATTTCTAGCTGCAGTCCTTTTTGCTCAGCTTTTTGGCTAAAGATATGGTGAATATCCTGAATTAAAGCTCGCAGGTCTACCGGTTCTGGATGCAGTTCTAACCGTCCGGCTTCTATCTTTGAGAGATCGAGAATGTCGTTGATGAGGGCCAGTAGAGTTTTACCACTAGAGGCGATCGCCCGCAGATAGTCCTGACCGACAGCGTCTGTAACAATGGGCTGCAGCAGATCGGTAAATCCTAAAACGGCATTCATCGGCGTCCGAATTTCGTGGCTCATGTTGGCCAGAAACTCGCTCTTGGCTCGATTCGCAATTTGAGCCTGCTGAGCCGCTGCCTCTAAGGCAACCGCGGAAAAATTGAGCACCGCCAGCATCAAAATTTGGCGTAGGTCGGCGGCGGCGGCGCGCTCGGCTGCCGTCCAGGGTAAAGACTGGTCTTGCACAGTCTGCTGCCAAAGATGAAATGAATTTCGCGGACACAGCTCTAGCTCACCGGCTTCATTTATTCTGACCGACTCTTGAACCTGCCCGGCCCAGTTAACCTTCTGGGTCTGCTCCAGCCGAAATATGAGGATGTGGTAGGACACTGGCGTGGGAGAGGCTAGGACAATTGAGACTCCTAGCATACCGGCAAATTTCTGCTGCCAGTTTTGACTGGCCGGATACCATTGCGAGAGCTGCTGGGTCGCAAAAACCTCTGAAGGCTCAGACTGCAGGCTTTTCTGTATGAGCGTCTGAACCTCAGACCCGGTGGGGGTCTGACCTACCAGCTCATACTGGTTATCCAGCACCATTGCAATGCCGTCTGCCTGAAAAGTTTCCAGCAGAACCTGAGCGTGCTGGCGCAGAATAGGCAGCATCTGGTTTTCGGCAGTTGGCAAAATGCGGCGCATCTCTACGAGCAACTGGCGGCTTTGTTCCTGATAGCGCTGTCGTTCTGCCTGTAGCTGCTGGGATAAGGTTAAGTTGGCGACCTTGGCCAGTAAGAGAAAAGCCTTTCGATTGGTGTGCTCTACCCACTTCGGCTGGCCGTGATGGCAGGCCACTAAGCCCCATAGGCCGTTTTCATCTGTCAGCGCCACCGTCATCGAACCGGCCACGCCCATATTTTGCAGATATTCAATGTGGGGGGGTGAAACACCGCGCAGCCAAGTGGGCGATAGGTCTGAGGGGGCCTGTGTCAGCGGATGCAAGCTGGGGACAAACGAAACCGGCTGATAGTTTACGTCCGGAATGAAGCGCAGCGATTTTTCTTGAAACAGGGCGCGGGCGGCAACGGGAATATCCGTAGCTGGAAAATGCAGTCCCTCATAGCTGGCTAAGCTAGATTGTCTGGCCTCAGCGACGACAACGCCGCTGTAATCTGGCTGAAACTGGTAAATCATCACCCGGTCAAACTGGGTGAGAGCTTGCACTTCACGCGCTAGAACCTGCGTATATTCCTCTAAAGAGGAGGTAGCCGTTAGGACAGCGATCGCCTGGTGCAGCCGTTCATGAATTAGCCCCATTTCTGGTTCAGCCGCCTGCTTTGGCTCTAGCTCTAACAAAATGCTGTCAGTCTGCGGCTGGGGATACAGATAGGCATAGAAAACCTGAGCAGTTTGAGCAGCAGTCAGGCAAAACTCAGTCGATGTGGCCGTACCGGCCTCAAGCTGCTGCAAATGCTCCTGCAGCTTCTCCTCTGCAAAGAGATGAAGCACTGACTGGCCCTGGAGATTTTCTGGTGCTTCTCCCAGTTTTTCCTGAGTATTGGCGCTGATTTGTAAAATTTCAAAGGTATCGGCCCGCAGCGAAATGATAATGCCGTGAGGCTGAATACTGTCAATATTGCGAATGGGATAGGGATGACAAGCCTCCAACGCAGCAAGCTGGTCATTGGTGAGGGGAAACGCTTCGGGATGGCTAAATTGTGCGGCTGGCTCCATCAGTTTTGCCTTGCTGCTGTCATAACTTCGTAATCATACCCATCTCAACCAGTTGTATCTAATTTAGCCTGCTTCTACCGACCCTGCCGCCGCGAGAAGGGTTTGCTTGTGGGGCCGTCAATCTGAACCCGCTGGGCCGGATTTTTGTGCGCGATGGGGAGAATCACCCGGCTGAGAATTCTGCCATCATCCAGCTTAAACAGGTTCAGCTCGCCCCCCATCTGCTGCATAATCGACTGGCAAATCGCGAAGTGCAAACCCGGCGGCTCCTCCAGCTTAGAAGGAGAAAGCAGGTCGTCAGGTCGCCCGGAATGGAGTTCTGCAATCAGAGCCTCATCAATAATGCCGCTGTCGGTAATTGCCACCTCAATCCAGTCACGATTGTACAGACGGCACCAAACATCGATTCTGCCGCCCACGGCTGAGCGATCGCAGGCCGCTGCCATCAGCTCGTACAAAACAAACTCAATCTTTGGAATGTCGCCGCCAATATTGAGATTATTTTCGTTATGGACTTTAGACCAAAGCTGCTGCCGCTGAATAGCGGTGCGCGCCCGTTCCATCAGGCGATTGAGCAGACTGGCCAGCGGCGTGGTTTCATACTCGCTGTGAAGCTGCCACTCTTCATGCTTCAAAATCGGGGCTATGGTCGTCAACAGCCCCCCTAACTGCCGCAAAACCTGCTGGTACTGAGGGCTAGAGGGCATATTTTTCTGTATGCTCAGTTCGTTGAGGCGGCGGACGCTGTGTTCCACCAGACGGTGAATCTCGCCAAAGCGTTTTTGCTTATACCAGTTGAGCGCCTCCAGCGATTCTCGCTGAGTTAGCAGCATTTCAACTAGGCCCAGATGGCGGCGCGACCAGGCAAGCTGATTGGTCAGCAGCGCTAAGGCATTGAGATGATATTCTGACCAGCGGCGATCGCTGTGATCCGCCAGCACTAGCACCGCGTTGCAGGTGTGCTCTGGAGCAGTTTTAAGCGCAATGACCAGCAATTTGCTGCCTGTGGGGGCACGCAACCACTGGCGCGTATTGTCAGGCAGGTCTTCCAAAGTCAGCGGCAGCAAGCCTTCTGTTTGTTGCGCCCAGTTGACAATAGCATCAGAAGCGACTGGGATAGTTTCCTGGATAACCAGCTCAAACGGCTTTTGCACAACGGCGCTGGTAATTCGGGCCGCAGGCTGCTCAGGCACCCAGCTAATCAGACCAATCAGGGGCACCCGCAACAGCTTGGCAATGTAGTCCAGCGTCCCCTGCTCTAGCTGATCGAGCTGAAAAGTTTGCTGCAGCGTCTTCAAGCCCCACTGCATCGTCTGGTAAAGCTGAATTTGCTGACTCACCTGCCGCTGCAACTGCCACTGGTGCAAAATTAGGCCCACCTGCTGGCTAACCACCTGCACAAGGGACTGATCGAGCTGGCTCCAGTGCCGCTCCCGGCTGCTGCTGACAATTAGCAGTCCTTCGGGGGCGTGGCCGATAGACACATTGCAAATAATCAGCGATCGCGCCTTCATCTCAACCAGAATAGGCTGCCAGGCCAGCAGCTTTAGCTCCTGCTCCAAGTCTTCAATACAAATAGCTTCCCGGCTGCGCTCTAGCATTTGCCAGTCCACATCGCTGAGGGCGGGCCAGGGGGTATGGGCAAAGCGGGAAACCTGAGTGCGGCTGTAGTAGCACAGCTCAAACCCGTCTAGCTCAGAGTTATACAGCAGCACGATTAGCTGGTCAGCCTGCAGGCGGGGGCAGAGTTCCTTGGCGCAGAGATCGAGGGTTTTGCGCCAGTCTTCTTGATTGTGAATGCTGCGGGAAACGGTGGCCGTCAGGACCTGATTTGCTTTGACTTCCTCCACCTTTTCTTCCATTTCAGCCGTTGGCATCCCTAGCCCCAAGAGCCGAGCAGCGGCCTGTAGATAGTTGCGCTCCGCTTCTGTCCAAATCCGGGCCTCCTCCCCTTCGACGGAAATAAACCCCAGCAGCTCAGATTGAAACCGAATCGGAGCGGCAATCAGCGATCGCGCTCTGAGCTGCTGCATCAGCAGGCTAGTGACGTTGGCGTTGAGGGAAGACTGGGCTTCACCAATGATGGCGAGCTGATTTGCCTGAAGCAGCTGATAAAACCCTTTCACCTGGCTAACTGCTAGGCGAGAATCAGCCGGATGGCTGGTGGCGGTGTAGACGGTGGGCCGAGTGCGATGATAGGCTACCCGATGCCAAAAGAATCTGCCGCACGGCTCAAACCAGTAAATATTGGTGCGCGAGGGAGCCACAAACTGATGGGTGATACGCACAACGGTCTGCAGCCGCTCCTCCAAATTGGTCAGCGGTTCTAGCGCCTCTAGCAGTTCAAGCAGGGGCTGATCGGGGCGTTTGACAAGCTGCTGCTGCTGGCTCTGCTGGTGTAGATAGAGGGCTTCGGCCAAGGCTCCTAGAACCAGAGCTAAAACCGCTCGCTCAGCAGAGGTGGGTGACATGCCCCAGTGCTCAGTTCCCAGCAGCATGACGCCCAGACAGGTATGGCGGTAGCGAATCGGAAAGAGCAAAGTCCCCTGAATGTTTTGCTGCTCAGCGATAGCTGTCCAAGTCCCCGCCCTCGGTTCAAGCCGCAAGTCGGGTACAGCCAGCAGCCGCTGCTGAATCACGACCTGCTCCATCAGGTCGCCCGGATTGAGGGCAATCACCTGATGGGATAACCGCATCGGCATCGGCGCGCGGGTGCCCTGTCCGCGAAGCTGATGATTCACCCGGTCATAGAGGCCAATCCACAGCAGCGAATAGGCAAATTCTGAGCTGACAAATTCTAAAACAGCCTCGACTAACGGCTCTAACTCCTCCAGCTCGCGGAGGGTTTGCAGAATTCGTCCCAAAGCCACAACTTGTTTTTCAAATCTGGTTGGTGCCTTTGGCTGCCCCATGCCTTATCGACTCCTTAACGGCCCAATTTTCCCCGCTCTTGACCCTGCCTAAACCTAGAAAAGTGCAGCTGCGCAGTTCTGAGTTTGCCTCTCTGCTGTTTGATAAATCGGGGAGCTGATTCTTATGCAGGTCTATCGACTTCAGTTTACTTGCTCACTCTGGGTCCTGCCTGCTTAATTTAATGCATCTAGCTTTTAAGGTTCAGTTCGCTGGCGATCGCTAAGATGAACTTTGCAGTGACAGAGGCTGTTGAATAGCAGAGCCGCTAGAAATCGACTAACCGCTATCTTGACAAAGATTTTGGGCAATAGTGCCAAGGAGAGATTTTTTGCAAGACATGTATACACGTTTGCTTCGCCCGCTTTTGTTTCGGCTGCCGGGGGCGAGTCCAGAATGGCTACACCAGCAAACCCTGCGGAGTTTAGCCTGGATGACCCAGCCGGGCGTGAATGAGGCGA
This sequence comes from Sphaerothrix gracilis Ecp01, assembly GCF_030405905.1. Classification (NCBI taxonomy): domain Bacteria; kingdom Bacillati; phylum Cyanobacteriota; class Cyanophyceae; order Nodosilineales; family Nodosilineaceae; genus Sphaerothrix; species Sphaerothrix gracilis. Next base: position 75,444 of record NZ_JASATW010000018.1, on the reverse strand, counting down.
TCGCCGATCAGCCTTCGGTCTATCAGGCTTGGCTGCAGCGCACCTACACGCTCAATGATCCGCGACTGCAGCAGTCTCTCTGGGGCCTGCAATTTGCCAATCCGCTGGGGCTAGCGGCGGGCTTTGATAAAGACGGGGTGGGAGTGCGAGCTTGGACAGTCTTGGGCTTCGGCTTTGCCGAACTGGGTACCGTCACTTTTCATCCCCAGCCAGGTAATCCGCGTCCGCGTTTGTTTCGGCTGCCGGACGACCGGGCAGCGCTCAACCGCATGGGCTTTAATAATCTGGGCGCGGCGGCTCTAGCCGAGCGCCTGCAGCAGCTCCGCAGTCCCCAAGCCGTGCCGATTCCCATCGGCATCAATTTGGGCAAGTCTAAGATTACGCCACTCGATCAGGCGGCCAGCGACTATCAGGAAAGCTTCAAGCTGCTGCAAAACTGGGGCGACTATTTTGTGGTCAACGTGTCTTCACCCAACACACCGGGGCTGCGATCGCTCCAGGCTGCTGACCAGCTCGCTGCCATCGTCGATGCCATCCAGCAGATTAACCAGAATCAAAAGCCGCTGCTGGTGAAAATCTCGCCCGATCTTGACTGGGAGGCGATCGCGGCGATTGTTAATCTGGCTGTGGACTATCAGCTCGCGGGACTGATTGCGACCAATACAACCCTGGCCCGCACCGGCCTCAAGACTCGCATTGTGCAGCCTACCGGGCAGCCAGTAACCGCAGAGGCGGGGGGACTCAGCGGCGCGCCCCTGCGATCGCGCTCTACTGAGGTCATTCGCTTTATCTGGCAGCAGACCCAGGGCCAGCTCCCGATTGTTGGGGTTGGCGGTGTGTTTACGGCGGCGGATGCTTGGGAAAAAATTACTGCCGGGGCCTCTCTTGTCCAGGTCTATACGGGCTGGATCTATGAAGGGCCGGGCCTGATGCGACGCATTTCCCAGGGCTTGCTGCAAAAGCTAGCGGCTCATCAGCTCAACCATATTGGCGAAGCCGTGGGCTGGAGCCATCGGTCTGCTCAGTCTGTTTCCTAGGCAGCCTGGAGATAGGGTTCTTCAAAACCGTGCTCTTGAGGGCGAAGACCAGAGCTGAGTAAGGCCCGCAAGCGCGGAATGTTATAGGCGTTGTAGACGCGAAACTCATTCTGCAAAGTGGCCTGGGCGCTTCTCACGGCCTGGTTGATGACTAGAGAACCCTTGCGATCGGAGACAGAACGGTGGAAGGTGCCTGGCGGAATCCGCAGAATGGAACGGTTAGCCTCTAGGCGCACCCGATGATAGGGATAGGCCCAGGCAAAGTTGACTAAGTCGAAGGTGCGGCCCCCGCTAACGGCCAGTAAGTTATCTTCCTGATGGGGATGGAGATAAAATTGCCAACTGCCCTCAGTGCTGTTGTGGGGACTGACGGCGGGGCCATCGTGAAAGACGAGATCGCGGGCGTTGGAGCGGTCAATTGTAATGTCAAAAAAGCGAACGTTGGGCGTGTCCCGAAACTTGTTGAAGTCAATTAGCTCGAACATGGGAGTCGAATGAGATAGATTAATGAGCGGCTTATTGACTAAGCTATCTTTACTCTTTATTGAAAACAAAACCCAGATCGAGTCGCATCTATGCGCAAAGCGAATAGATGTAGTTTATGAACATTTCTCAACTGGAAATTTTGGCGGCGATCGCCCGCCACGGCAGTTTTTCCGATGCGGCCCTCAGGCTCGATATCTCTCAGTCAGCTGCGAGCCGGGCGATCGCGTCGTTAGAGGCTGAGCTGGGAGTGCCGCTGCTGGTGCGGGGGCGGTTTGGAGCGCGGCTGACCTGCATTGGCGAGCGCATCATTAGCCATGCCGATCAGATTTTAGAGCTACGGGAGCAGATTGAATACGAAGTCAATTTAGAAAAAGGGCTGTACGGCAGCCAGCTGCGGATTGCCTCTTTTCGCAGTGCCGCCACCCATCTGCTGCCCCCCATCATTGCTCAGTTTTGTCAGCGCTTTCCCAACGTAGCGGTTTCCCTGAGCGAATACGATCCCACCGGCGTTGAGCGGGCGCTGCGGGCCGGCGATGCCGACATTGGCCTAGTGCCGCTGCCCCGGTCGGAAGAATTTGCCACCTGGGAAATTGCCCGCGACGAGTATGTGGTTTTGCTGCCGCGCTCGGTAGGGCACGTACCGCCCCAGCTCACCTGGACGGAGCTATCCCAGCACGCCTTTATCTTGCTGAACTATGCCGAATGCACCTCGGCCGTGCGCGATCACTGGAGCACCTGGGGCCAAACGCTGCAGGTGGCCTACCAGATTAAAGAAGATTCCACGATTGTCAGCATGGTAGCTCAGGGCTTGGGAGCCGCCATTTTGCCCCGGCTGGCAGCGCTGCCGATTCCCAAAGGGGTGCAGGTGCGATCGCTGCCCGTACCGCTAGAGCGGGCGATCGGGGCGGCAACTTTGGTCAATACGCCTCATCCACCCTCTGTCAAAGCCTTTTTGGAGGTGCTGCAGCAGCAGTCCCGGCGGTAGCTGCCGCTGCTCAGGCAGGACGGCGATAGTCAATATCAGTGCTATCCTCTTAAAAATTCAATCTTCGCCGCTAAGCCATGTTCAAACTGCGCCATCGCTTCTTTTTTGCTCTGCTGGCATTTCTAGTTGCCGCCACCGTTGTCGCCTGTCAGGGCGGCTCCGAACCTGACGGCAGCGTGATTCGCGTCGGTTCTAAAGACTTCACCGAACAGCTCATCCTGGGAGAAATGTATGCGATCGCCCTAGAAGATGCTGGCTTTGAGGTCGAACGCAATCTGAATTTAGGCGGCACTCCTGTCGCCCAGGCCGCGTTAGAAAATAGCGAAATTGATCTCTATCCTGAATACACGGGGACGGGCTTGCTGACGGTGCTTAAGCAGCCTGTTAGCAGCGATCAGCAGGCGGTGTACGACACGGTTTCTAACCAGTATCAGGAAAACTTTAATCTTGTTTGGCTAGAACCCGCACCGATGAACAACACCCAGGCTTTGGCGATGACCCAGGCCCAGTCGGAGGCGCTGGGCATCACCACAATTTCTGAGATGGCGGCCCAGGCAGATGAGCTAATTATGATCGGCCCGCCCGAATTTGAGGTGCGAGAAGATGGTCTGCCGGGACTACAGCAGGCTTATGGCGATTTTGAATTAGAAGCCTACAAAGCCGTCGATGCCGGCCTGCGCTATCAGGGTCTCGTTGATGGCGAGGCGGATGTAGCTGTGGCCTTTGCAACGGATGGTGAAATCAGCGCTTTTGATCTGGTACTGCTGGAAGACGATCAAAATCTGTTTCCTCCCTATCAGGTGGCGCCCGTAGTCCGGCAGGAAGCGCTAGAAACCAATCCCGAAATTGCCGAAGTCCTCAACGGCATCGCGCCGCTGCTGACCAACGAAGCGATGCAGCAGCTTAACTACGAGGTGACTGGTGAGGGGCGCGAGCCTGCGGAGGTAGCGCGCGAGTTTTTGCTGGAGTCGGGAGTGGTGGAGTAATGGTTGAGGGAGGGAAAAGGGGGCTAGCTGGGAGTGGAGTCGAACGGAAGTTGAACGGGCTAAACCATGAGTGCGATCGCGTTTGAGCAGGTGTCGCTGCGGTTTGCAGGGGCAGCGCGTCCGGCAGTGGATGGCTGCACGTTTGCGGTGCAGCCGGGGGAGTTGGTGGTGATTTTGGGGCCGTCTGGCTGCGGCAAAACGACGCTGCTGAAGATGGTGAACCGCCTGTATGAGCCAACTCAGGGCAGTATTTTTCTGTCGGGCAATAATATTCGCCAGCTGAAGGCCACTGAGCTACGACGGCAAATTGGCTATGTGATTCAGCAGTCGGGGCTATTTCCCCATATGACGGTGGCGCAGAATGTAGCAGTGGTGCCGAAGCTGCTGGGCTGGGGCCGCTCTAAAACTCAGATGCGGGTCGATGAGCTGCTACAGCTTGTGGCCTTGCCGCCCCAGGAATACCGCGATCGCTATCCGGCCCAGCTTTCCGGGGGACAGCAGCAGCGGGTAGGGGTAGCCAGAGCTTTGGCGGGCGATCCCCAGGTGATTTTGATGGATGAGCCGTTTGGGGCGATCGATGCCATTACCCGTACGGCACTGCAGGATGAGATTTTGCGCCTGCAGCACCAGTTGCAAAAAACAATTTTATTTGTCTCGCACGATGTCGATGAAGCCATGCGTCTCGCCGATCGCATTTTGGTGATGCAGGCTGGTCAAATTGTCCAGTTCGACACGCCGTTTAATCTCCTCACTCAGCCCCGCAATGACTTTATTCGTAGCCTCTTGGGCAGCGAAGACGTGATGCGACAGCTCGGCCTGCTGCGAGTCGCTGCCGCCATGCAGAATCTGCCGGATACTTTTGACCTAGACAGTCAGCCTCGGCTTTCCCCCCAGGCTAGCCTCCGAGAAGCCCTGTCGCTCATGCTTAGAACTGGCGCGAGTCAGATTGCGATCGCAGAGCGCGATCGCCCCGTAGGAGTCCTTTCGCTGGCGCAGATTCAGCAAGCCGTCAAACAAAGCGAGTCTCGCTGATATTTCATCAGGGCTTGGCCGCGCCCAAGCCCCCCTATCTGCCCGTTTACCCATCCGCTACCCGCTAGGCATCACCCACATCTCTTCATGTCCTATCTCTTCGCCAGTCCTACCGTCGTTCTGCAGCAGCTCTGGGAGCATGTGCAAATGGTGGGCATTACCCTAGCGATCGCCATTACCCTTGCCATTCCCCTATCGCTGCTGATTACGCGGGTGCGGCGATTGGCGGTGCCTGTTATGGGCGTGCTGGGCGTGTTTTATACCATTCCGAGCCTGGCGCTGATTATTTTCTTAGTGCCCGTGTTTGGCCTCAATCAGCGATCGGTGATTACGGCGATGGTGATTTATACCCAGGTGATTTTGGTGCGGAACTTGGTGGTGGGGCTAAGCGGCATTGACTCAGCCATCCTAGAGGCGGCTAAGGGCATGGGCATGAGTAGCTGGCAGCGCTGGTGGCGGGTACAGGTGCCGCTGGTGCTGCCCGTATTTTTGGCGGGGGTACGGCTGGCGGCAGTCGTAGCGATCGCCATTGCCACCATTGGCGCTAAGTTCAGCGCTGGCGGTCTGGGGAATCTCTTGTTTGAGGGGATTCAGACTAACCGCAGTGACAAGATCTGGGCCGGGGCGATCGCGGTGGCGCTGCTGGCGCTGCTGCTCAATGCGGGGCTGCGATGGCTAGAACAAGCAGTCAGCCCCCACAGCCAGAAAAGCTAGCCTAGCAGCGACTGGGTAACCCTTGGGTCAATCTAACAGCGCTTCTACGGGCTGCCGAAACGCAATCAGCGCGTATTTGTCTTGATATTCATTTACTTCGGTCAAAATCTGATCGGAAATTTCTGCAGAAACTACCGTTTTTAGCTCAAGATTAGTTTTGTAGCCGGCAATTCCTGATACGTCTGACATCCGGACGCCGTGGCTGCCAACGCCCTGAGCGAGGGTAAAGGTATACCCTGAAACGCCCAGCGTTTTCATGAGCTGCATGAGGCGATCTTGCAAGACTGATTCGCCAATAATTGTCAATAGAACGGCTTTCTTGAGTTGAGGCGGCATAGCAATATAGCCCGTAATTGGCTTTAGAAACAACGATAAATATTTTGCCGTCAAAAGAATAAAAAAGCTACCCTCTGCAAGTATGAACCAGGCGTTTTAGACCGTTCAAACTGTTAGTTTGCCAGCGTATTTTCAATTGATGCGCCAACTTATTTTACTCTGAAAGCCTGACGGAATCTATGTTTTTACGTTACGAATAGCGACCTCTGACTCACGGGTTGTAAACTTTGTTGTCAGCAGCCCCTAACCTGAAAGAGGAGCGGTATAGTAATAACTGAAGCCAAAAGCTTCCCTGACAGATTGCAAGTCAACTCCATCAAAACAGGAGGTAAAGCGACTGTATTATCCTAATCTGTCTCGTCTAAACGCAACAGTATCTAGGCTGTTAACTGATATTTCCTCTAATGGCTGAAAGGGAGCAATAGAACTAGCAAAACCAATAATCTTTGAATAAGATTTCAGCTAGTGTATCTCTAAATTTTATGCAGGAAAGTGAGGCGATCGCTCGGTTAATCAGACTTAGATGCTGTTGTCAGCTCTCACTATATCTAACTCTTTAAATATTAACTACAGGGTGCATTGCCATACGGTTTAATGCACCTTTATAGCGATCGCCATAGGACTGAGCCTCCGTTAATGCAGTTGAGCGTTGCCGTATTCACTGTATTGCTGAATTAGCTTAGCGATCAGTCCTGTCCATCCGGTTTGATGGCTCGCCCCCAAGCCCGCACCGTTGTCCCCATGAAAATATTCGTGAAAGAGCAGATAGTTACGCCAGTGAGGATCCTGTTGAAAAGGTTCAATCCCACCGAAAACGGGACGCTGCCCCGCCTCGCCGGTCAGAAAAATCTGGATTAGGCGCTGCTCTAGCTCTAGCGCTACCTGCCATAGGGTTTTGCGCGTATCAGAGCCAGTCGGGCATGCAACGGTGAAAGCATCACCGAGATAGTGATCAAACTTCTGTAAAGACTCGATTAGCAAGTAGTTCACCGGAAACCAAATAGGGCCGCGCCAGTTGGAGTTGCCGCCAAAGAGTCCGGTACTGGATTCTGCCGGTTCATAAGAGACACAGTGCTGCTGGCTGTCCGTACTGAAGCAGTAAGGATGCTCTAGGTGGTAGCGAGAGAGCGCCCGGATGCCATATGCCCCCAGAAATTCAGCTTCATCCAGCATTTTAGTTAAAATGCGGCGCAGCTTATCAGGTCTGACCACTGCTAACAGGCGGCGCTTACCGACCCCCTGATCAATGAAGCTAGCGACGTTGTGGCTAAGTTCAGGCCGATTGTGTTCAAACCATTCCAACCGTTCTTTAAATCCTGGTAGTTTATTCAAGCTATCTGGCTCAATCGTCTCAACCGCAAATAGGGGAATCAGTCCTACCATCGATCGCACCTTGAGCCGCAGCCGCTGACCTTCAGGCAGGTGTAGTACGTCATAGAAAAAGCCGTCTTCCTCATCCCATAGCTCAGTTTTGTCATGACCGCCGATGTGATTCATGGCGTCGGCAATATAGACGAAGTGTTCAAAAAACTTGGTTGCCATGTCTTCATAGACGGCGTTCTCCTGCGCTAGCTCTAGGGCCATAGTCAGCATGTTGAGGCAGTACATTGCCATCCAGCTGGTGCCATCGGACTGCTCGATGTAGCCGCCTGTGGGTAAGGGAGCGCTGCGATCGAAAACGCCGATGTTATCTAGGCCCAAAAAGCCCCCCTCAAATACGTTGTTGCCCTCGGCGTCTTTGCGATTCACCCACCAGGTAAAGTTCAGCAGCAGCTTTTGAAACACCCGCTCTAAAAACTGGCGATCGCCCCGGCCCCGCATTTTCTGCTCAATTTTGTACACCCGCCAGGTAGCCCAGGCGTGAACGGGCGGATTGACATCACCAAAGGCCCACTCATAGGCGGGAATTTGGCCGTTGGGATGCATGTACCATTCCCGCGTCATGATATCGAGCTGATGCTTGGCAAAGTCCGAATCAACCATTGCCAGAGGCAAACAGTGAAAGGCTAGATCCCAAGCGGCAAACCAGGGATATTCCCACTTGTCGGGCATGGAAATAATGTCGTTGCTGTCAAGATGCGTCCACTGGCGGTTACGGCTGAACTGATGCCCCTGGGGTGGTTCCGGCATAGTCGGGTCGCCTCCTAGCCAGCGAGCCACATCATAGCGATAGTACTGCTTGCTCCAGAGCAGTCCGGCGAAGGCTTGCCGCTGGATTTGGCGCAGGTCAGCGCTGAGATCAAAGGGGGTAATTTTGCCGTAAAAATCGTCGGCTTCTTGTCTTCGAGCCGCCAGAATTTGCGCGAACTCGGCAAAGGGGGCCGGAGCGCGATCGCCCTGGCTCAGTCGTAGCCGTATCTGCCGTGTTTCCCCGGCTGGAATCTCTAAAACATAGTGGATAGCGGCTTTAGTTCCCACCTGATTGGGATTGACGGCTTGCGTCTCTCCCTCCACGACGTAGCGATGAAAGGCGTCTTTAGTATAGGGCGAGGCATTTTTGGCCCCATAGAGCCGCTCAAAATTGGTTTCATTTTCGGTGAAGTAGAGCGGTCGTTCGGGTTTGTTGGCGGCAACCGGGTCTTCGCCATAGAGCCAATACTGGCCTAGTTCAGCCTGAAAAGCTTCAATGCCGACGGTGCCAATTGGGGCATTGGGCGACAGATTGAGGGCTGGTTTTTCGGCTGCCTGTTCCCAAGACCAGGTGTTGCGAAACCATAGAGTGGGTAAAACATGAATTGTCGCAGCGTCCGGGCCGCGATTAGCCACAGAAATTTGAATCAAAATGTCGTCTGGAGCGGCTTTGGCGTAGTCTACAAATACGTCAAAGTAGCGATTTTCCTCAAAAATGCCCGTATCTAGCAGCTCAAACTCCAGCGCCTCGCGCCCGCGCCGCTGATTTTCTTCGACTAAATGCCTGTAGGGATAGGCTGCCTGTGGATATTTATAAAGCGCCTGCAGATAGGAATGGGTCGGCGTGCTGTCTAGGTAAAAGTAGTACTCTTTGACATCTTCACCGTGATTGCCCTGCGGCCCCGTCAGGCCAAACAGCCGCTCTTTGAGCACCGGATCTTGGCCGTTCCACAGCGCTAGGGCAAAACATAATTGCTGCTTGTCGTCGCAGATGCCCAGCAGCCCGTCTTCGCCCCAGCGATAAGCCCGCGAGTGAGACTGCTGGTGGGAGAAGTAGTCCCAGGCTGAGCCATCGGCGCTGTAGTCTTCTCGGACGGTGCCCCACTGGCGATCGCTGAGATAAGGCCCCCAGTGCTTCCAGTCGGCCTCACGGGCTTGGGTGGCTTCTAGGCGCTGCTGTTCGACGGTCATGATCGGTTCTCCTGAGCAGACTGTAGATAAGAAATAGAGGGCGATCGCCTTAAATAGGTGGCTGTACGGCTTTCTGCAAACGACTGAGACTGACTTCCACCAGCAGGGCCAGCAGCGCTACGGGCACTGCCCCTACCAGCAAAATCGCGTTGTCATAGGCGGCAAAGCCCAGCACCACAAAATCTCCCAGCCCGCCCGCTCCGATAAACGCCGCTAAGGTGGCGCTAGCAATGACCTCGACTGCTGCGGTTTTAACGCCGGCAATGATCACCGGCAGGGCCAAAGGAACTTCGATTTGCCGCAAAATTTGGCCAGCCGACAGACCCATGCCCACAGCCGCTTCTCGAATCATGGGGTCAATTCCCCGAAACGCTACGTCCGTGCTGATCAAAATCGGCGGCATTACCAGCAGCGTTAGGGCGAGCGCCGCTGACTGAAAGCTGAGGCCAAAGTAGGGAATGGCAATAAACAAAACTGCTAGACTGGGGATCACCCGCAGCGCATTGAAGCTATTGATTAGGAGGCTAGAGGCAAGCTGCGATCGCGCGCTCCACAGCCCCAGCGGTAACCCCACCAGCAGCCCAATTGTCAACGGCACACCAACCAGTAGCAAATGCTGTAACAAAGCGTCCCAGAATTTATCTAAATTACTGATAGCGTAGTCGTAAGCTTCGAATACAAGTTGCATGGATTAGGATGCGGCAGGATAGTTATTTTACGGCAGCCAGAGGCACACAACTGTATTATCAGGTCTGGCGTCCGGCAGAGATTCGGGGCATTGTCGTCTTAGTGCATGGTATTGGCGAGCACAGTGGACGCTATGAGAGCTTAACGACTGCGCTGACTAAGGCTAACTTTTTGGTGGCTAGTTTTGATCATCCCGGACATGGGCGATCGCCTGGAACGCGCGGTCATATTCAACGCTGGCAGGACTATGGCACAAACTTAGGTCTGTTTCTACAGCTTATCCGTCAAGACTATCCCCAGGCTCCCCTCTTTCTCTATGGTCACAGTCTAGGCGCTCTCATCGTCGTAGACTACAGCCTGCAGTGTCAGGCGCTGACAGGCTTGATTATTAGCGGTATGCCGGTTTGCCCGGCTGGCCGCTTTGGCAATCCGGTGCTGATAGCGATCGCCCGCCTGCTCTCACAAATCTGGCCGACCCTGACCTTCAAAACTAAGCTAGATGCCACGCTGCTCTCACGAGACTCAGGGCGGCGACAGCAGTATGCCTGCGACCCTCTGGTTCACAGCGCTGTGTCGGTGCGCTGGGGAGCTGAATCCCTCAAGGCGATCGAGCGCATCAAGTATCAGGCGCCTAAAGTGAGCTGTCCCGTTCTCATGCTTCATGGGGAAGCCGATCAGATTAGCCTATTAGAGCCAGCTTGCCAGTACTTTAATCGTTTAGGGGCTGCCGATAAAACCCTAAAAATATACGCCGGAGGCTACCATGAGCCTCACAACGACTTGGAGCGAGAACAGGTCGTCCAGGACTTACTAGACTGGTTAGAACGCCAGCTTGAGCCGCGTCAGTAGTTTCACCCGGTTGGGAGATGTGCTACGGCAGAATGTCTGCTTAGCTTATGAACGGCAGTTATTAGCAACCCGGTACTATGGCGGAAATATCGGCAAAAGCGCTCAGGCGATTCGTCGCAGCTAGCCTAACCGCTTTTTTCTTCGTCTTGTTCTCAGCCAGCTTTATCGTGCCGCAGTCATCAGTGCAGGCTACCGCTCCAACGCCTCAACCCATTCAGCTCGATGAATCTGGTGAACCTGTGCCAGCTCAGGCAGATGCCGCTGGGCTAGAGGATGTCGCTGCCTTTGGACAGTTTGTGGATCAGTTTTTTCAGCGGGCTGTTGCCAATCAGGAAATTCCGGGGGGCGTGATCTCAGTCGTCAAAGACGGCGAAGTTTTTTTCAAAGGTGGATATGGCTATGCAGACTTAGCGCAGCAGCGCCCCGCCGATCCCGATCAGACCCTCTTCCGAGTGGCCTCTCTCTCCAAGCTGCTAACAGCGACAGCCGCAATGCAGCTCTCTGAACAAGGGTTGATCCAGCTTGATGACGACATTGCACCGCTGCTGGACTTCGCCATAGACAACCCTTTCCCGACGCCCATAACCTGGCGGCACCTGATGCTGCACACCGATGGCTTCAGCAAGCGCCGGATTGGTTTAGCCGCCCGTACTGCCGCTGGACAAACGCCTCTAGGTGACTATCTGGCCACCCATATGCCACCAGTTGAGTGGCCACCGGGACAGCTCTACAGCTATTCCAGCCACAGCATTGCGCTGCTGGGCTACTTGATTGAGCGGGTTTCAGGCCAGCCGTTTAATCAGTATATTGACGAGCATATTCTGCAGCCGCTAGCGATGCAGCGCAGCACCTTTGCCCAACCGCCTGCGGCGGCTCTGCGGCCCCATCTGGCGACGGGCTACCAAAAACGTAAAGGGCAATTTGAGCCAGTGCCCTATCTCTACCTCAATATTTACCCTGCCGCTTCCCTGCAGGCCACGGCGACCGATATGGCTCACTTTATGCTGGCTCATCTACAAGCGGGGGGCTACCAGGGCCAGCAAATTTTGCAGCCAGAGACGGTTCAGCAGATGCATACAATTCATTTTCGTCACCATCCTCGCCTGCCGGGTACTAGCTATGGCTTTCACCAGCGCTATGCTAATGGCCTCAACACCCTGGGCCATCTGGGCAGCCTGCGCGGATACTCCAGCGCTCTGATGCTGATTCCCGCACAAAATATTGGCATTTTTATTTCAGCTAACAGCTTCAGCGGCATTCATGATCAGTTTCTCGAAGCCTTTTATGATCGCTATTTTCCAGCCGAGTCCCCCTCCACCGAGTCGGTCTACGAGCCTGACGACCTCAGCCGTTTGACTGGCGTGTACCGTGATCTAGAATATCCCCGCCATACGCCTGCTAAACTGACGGCCTTAGCCCAGCGTATCTGGGTTGATGCAGACGATCAGACTTTGACCATTAAAGCTCCCAACTTATTCTTTGCCAAAAAGGTTGAGTCTCAGCAGTTGGCCCCTGTAGAACCTCTGGTTTTTAGGCGGTTAGAAGATGATGCCTTAGCAGCATTTGAAGCGGATCAAACAGGTCAGATTCGCTATTTGTTCAATCCTCTTTTCGGCACGATTGGGGCTTATCAGCGGGTGCCCTGGTACGAAGTTGGCTGGATTCATGGCGTAGCGCTGCTGTTTTGCGCTCTTACTTTTCTCTGGGCGACTGTGGCGGGGCTGATCGGGCCGATCTTTAAACAGGACTCAAAGACTCATAAACCGCGATCGCACCCGTGGGTTCTGCAGCTAGCCGGACTGAGCGGCCTTTTGAATCTCGTTTTCTTGATAGGTCTACCCCTTGGCCTGTGGCTAATAGGAGCTTGGAAGCTGGCCTATGGTATGCCTAGCTTCGCGATCGCCTTGTTCTGTCTGCCCATTTTGACGACGGCGCTGCTGCCGCTGGTGCTGCTGGCTGCTTTCAAAGTCAGCCGCGCTCAGGACTGGCCAACGGGAGCGCGTATTCGCTATGGGCTGTTTACTTTGGGCGCTGTCGGATTTGTACCCCTTTTGCTGTATTGGAATCTGCTCGGCTTTCAGTTTTAGCCTTTTGGCTAATAGCTACAGCCACTAAAAATTAAGCAGTTTGTTCTGCCAAAGCTGTGGTTTGAAAGCCAGTTTCAGGCAATAGAACGAGCTGCAGACTTTTACTATCAGAGAATAATTTTTAATGATATCTGCGATACATTTCTTAAGCTTATGATTGCTCTACAGTAGAAAGCGTTTTGGTCAGTGCTTTGCTGCTGCATGGCAGCAGATTGAGCGCTGGTCTTTCCCTAATGTGTTGCCTGTTTAGTTGTTATAGCTTTTAGAACCTTATGAAGTTGAGTCAGTTTGGGGTTGGCGGCAGCCTAGCGATCGCGTTGGTTGGCCTAATGGGGGCGATCGCCCAGGCTCAGGAGGCGCGAGCTGTCGTCAATCAGCCAATGCTGCAGGTGCGCGGTATGCTGCAAAATGGAGATGCCACCCTCGGCGACAACAGCCTTTTCGACAAGTACATGATTGAGTGTCGGTCGGGGCAAACGCTGACTATCACTTTAGAGAGCGGCGACTTTGACGCTTACCTGATGGTTTACGACACCCAGGGACAGCGCATTGCGCAAAACGATGACATCTCGCCGGACAATCGCAACGCGTCAGTGACGGTCACGGTACCAGAGGACGGACTCTACCGGATTGTGGCTAATGCCTATAACGATCTCGGTAACGGCCAGTATAAGCTCTCAGTGATGGCCTCGGCGGCTGAGGCCAAGCCTGCAAATTAGCGATCGCCCCTGTGGCTGCTAGATTTTCAATGCCCATTCCTCGTAGAATGGGCATTCGTTTTAAGAGAAGATTACCCATGCCGTTATTTTCATTTTCAGGGGAGCGTCCTAGCCGTTTAGGGGTCAAGGAGGGGCAGCTAGCCGCCTGTCCAGATTCCCCCAACTGCGTCAACAGTCAGGCCACCGATTCAGAGCACAGCATTGCCCCTCTCCGCTACGACAGCGCCAGCAGCACTCCTAGCGAGGCGATCGCCCGGCTCAAGTCCATTATTCAAGCAATGGATCGCACCAAAATTGTTAAAGAAAGCAGTGACTATCTCTACGCGGAGTTCACGAGCCAGCTAATGGGGTTTGTCGATGACGTAGAATTCTTTGCCCCTGCCGGAGAAAGCGTCGTGCATGTGCGCTCGGCCTCTCGCTTAGGCAAGTCTGATCTGGGCGTCAACCGTAAGCGAATTGAAGCAATTCGTCAGCAATTTACCCGCTGACCGCTAGAGCCAACGGCTGTCTGTGGGGCTGAGATTGGCCATTCCGGCAGTCATCAAAAATATCAGTCAGGAATATACTGGCTGAGCTTCTGTGCAATCTCAAAGAAGCGTTTTTGCTGGGCCTCTGTGAGTGCCTGACCAAACTTTTTCTGCCGCTTGAGCCGATAGAAATAGTCTAGTTCTTCAATCTTTCTGGCGTCTTGAATGACGCCTTGCAGAAACTGCAGATGTTGTTTCTTGGCCAAGGCGTCGTTTTCAGCCGCTGGCTCAAGATGGCTCAAAACTGTTGCTAGCTGCTGGTTTTGCAGCAGTTCTTCCCCGCTGGTCACCGATCGCACCACTGCCGGTACGATTTTGAGCACCGCATAGTCATCCATAATCGGTACGTGCTGCTGGTTGAGGGCCGCTCTCTCTAACCGTAATCCTCGCAGTTTGTACTGCACGCCTTCGACGGGCTGCTGAAAAAAGACGTAAGCGCCACAGCGCAGGGGGGCATCGCCGCCGCTGACTTCTTTGGCAAATAGATCCAATTGACTATTGAACAGCCGTTTATTTTGATCGCGTAGCTGACTAATTTTTTCAATTCGTCTGATAATCGAAGGCGCTAGGGTCGCAAAGGGTATCAGGGTTGAAAAGATGCCGCCAAATTCCGCATAGACCGTGTTCAGTCCCTGCAGTATTTCGCTGTTTCTATCAATCCCCTTGTCAATCTCAAAAATCTGTAGCTCTAGCCAAAGCCTAGCGTCGGCTGAGTAGTCTTGCCGCGAAAAGATATGCTCAAACTCTAAATTGTCCTTGACGGTTGCTGGCGGCACATCCCGCTCAAAGAAATTGATCACTTCGGTAGGTGGTTCGTCGCCATAGCGCACCCGCGATCGCACCAGTAAATCATTGCCGCTACCGTCGCGTTCGTGCCCCTCAGAAACGTAGAAGCTTTTCAGCGAAACCGTAAACGAGTCGCCTGTCTCGATTGTCTGATCCGTGGCTACAAGCTCTGAATCCGATCGCCGTAGCTTTGCGCCCGCTGCATTATCCAAATCGGCTAGGGACACAAACCAATGAGAGCTTCTGTCTTCTGGCATTGCCGCTGTCTAATTTGACACCTATAGGGTATCTCACCCCTTAGAAGATGCTTTGGGGCCTGGAAGCTTTCTTAATAAATCCCTTGCTCAAGCACGGGGGCGCTGCGCGCAGCGCCCCAACGGTGTAACCATCGCGCTCAGACAGATTAGCCTTGACGATTTTTCTCTGACCACACGCGAGTCGGCAAGCCCCAAACGTAGATGAAGCCTTCAGCCGCCTTGTGATCAAACTGATCGTCGCTGCTGTAGGTGGCCAGTTCTTCGCTGTAGAGAGCCTTGTCCGATTTGCGCCCAACCGGAGTCGCGGTGCCCTTAAACAGCTTCATCCGCACAGTGCCCGAAACTCGCTTCTGAGTTTGTTGGATAAAGGCATCTAGGGCTGACTTGAGCGGGCTGTACCAGAGGCCGTTATAGACGAGCTGGCTGTAGCTCTCTTCAATGCCGCGCTTATAGTGGGTGACATCGGCAGTGAGGGTGAGGCTCTCTAGGTCACGGTGGGCCAAAATCAGCACCATCAGGGCTGGCGCTTCGTAAATTTCCCGTGACTTGATGCCGACTAGGCGATTCTCAATCATGTCGATGCGACCAACGCCGTGTTCGCCTGCGATCGCGTTGAGCTGGCTGACCAAATCTACTGGCGATAGGGCTGAACCGTTGAGGCTGACCGGCAAGCCCTGCTCAAAGCCAATTTCAACATAGGTTGGCTCGTCGGGAGTGGCGGCAATCCCCTGAGTCATCAGATAAATTTCTTCTAGCGGCTCGTTCCAGGGGTTCTCCAGCGGCCCCGCCTCAATGCTGCGGCCCAACAGGTTGCGATCGATGCTGTAGGGAGAAGACTTTTTGACCGGAAAGCTGAGACCAAAGTTTTCGCCATAGGCGATCGCTTCTTCTCGGCTCATGCCCCATTCCCGCGCCGGAGCGAGCACTTTTAGATTGGGGTTTAAGGCGGCGATCGAAACATCAAAGCGGACCTGGTCGTTGCCCTTGCCGGTGCAGCCGTGGGCGACCGCATCCGCGCCATATTTTTCAGCCGCTTCTACCAGCAGTTTGGCAATCAGCGGTCGCGCCAGAGCGGTTGAGAGGGGATAGCGATTTTCGTAAAGCGCGTTGGCTTGAATCGAGGGGAAGGCATACTCTGCAATAAAGCGCTCAGTAGCATCGCCAACTAAAGATTCTTTGGCCCCGGCAGTGAGGGCTTTTTGCCGAATGGGGTCTAGCTCATCTCCCTGTCCTAGATCCGCTGCCAGCGTGATCACCTCTTTCACGCCCCATTCGTTCATCAAGTATGGAATGCAGACTGTGGTGTCTACACCGCCAGAATAGGCTAGTACAACTCTTTCAGCGCGACCCATAACTTATTGACCTGCTTACACATTACAAGCCTTTTATTATCTACCTAATCGTTCCGGAATCTGGTTGAGATTCAACAGAATTTGGTGACATTTTAGGCATCCTGGCCCGTTATTCCTCTCTAGGGGGGTACCCATTTCGGTAGAGCGCTGCTGGACTTAGCTGCAGCAGAGTCTCGCTTAGGCCGGATGAGTGATGCGCTCAATTCTTTCAAGATCGAAGCGGGCAGGAGAGCGATCGCTGCATGACCTCATTCTCGTCTTTGCTCACAGGTTTGCTGACACGGTTAGGAGAATGCCATGAGACTTGCTAAAGCTTTAGGACTCGCGGCGGGGATGAGCGCGGCTGTAGGGGCTAGCTCTCCAATTCAGGCGGCTGAGGTCATCGGTGGCCCCACGGGTAGCCAGTTCCAGATCGGGCAGCTCTCGGACGGCAACTATCGCTTCTGCAGCGATCGCCCGCCGGAAGATATTCAGCAGGTGTCGGGGGTCTGCTTTCGTTTTCGCAAGCAGGGAAACAGCGTAGTCGGTGACTATTACTATCCCTATGAGGGATCGAGCCTCTGTATTAACGGTCAGGTCAACGGCAATACCGTTACCGGGCAGGGGGTGGAGCGCTTAGGGCCTAACAGCGATCGCCCCTTATACGGCCTACCCGAAGCACGAGCCGCTTGGCGCTCGGAGACTTTTGACGAGACTTTTTTGCAGGTGGGGCGATCGCAGCTCGTTGTCAGAAACGAACAGCCTGACCGCATCCGCTATCGCAGCCTGATACTAAACCTGAATAATTTCTACTGGTACAACGCAGGTACGGTCTTGCCGCCCGCTAGCTGCTTCGACTCCGCCACCGATCCGGCTGTGAACCGCCAATATGCCGCCGTGCCTGAATTTTTGACCTTCATTGGTGAGTCAGAATACTACGCTCAGCCTATTTATCTCAATACAGACAGCGTGGAGTCGGTTGCCGATCAGACCTATCGCTACACCACCCGCATTGGCATCACCTCTCCTGAAGTAGAGTCCGATCTAATCGTGGACTGTAGCCAGCCGGAGCAGGTGCGCTGGCTGCGATCGCGCTACTACGACAGGGGTGACGTCAGCGAGGTTGAAGAAGTCGATCAAGTGCAGCCCCTCTCACCTGAAGGCACCAATGCCGATAAGTACCGGGCCAATCAGCTTGTTTGCAATCAGCTAGGGGAAGAGGCAGCGGCCACCCAGCCGCTGGAAATTCCGGAAAATATAGTCTATGAGCGCTACAGCAACAATCGCTTTGACTTCTCACTCCGGTATCCGGCCAATCTAGTTACGCCTCAAGCTGCGCCAACTAATAACGATGGCCGAGTCTTTCAGTCGGCTAATAGTCAAATTACAATCCGCGCCTTTGGCCGTAACAACAGCCTGTCAACCTCTTTAGAAACAGCCTATCAGCAGGCTATGCAGGCCGAAGATCGAGACGTGACCTACAACACCCTGGGCGATCGCTATTTTGTCGTCTCCGGCTATGAGGCCGGACGAATTTTCTACGAGAAGACAGTGCTGGAAAACGGCGTCTTCAAGTCCTTAGTGCTGTCCTATGACGAGGCGCTGCAGCCTCAGTTTGATGCGGTAGTGGCTGAGGTGGCTAGCTCTTTTCCGGGATAGGCGGCGATCGCGCTGTCACGTCATAGCCTGAACTGTCTTTGCAATAGGCAACGTCGTTCCTCCCTGACTCAGGTTAATCTACGAGAAGGCAAGTCGTGAACTGAGAAAGGAATGCTGCAATTTCAGCCAGTCGGGTTTGGTCAGCGAGTGGTGGAGACGGCCTTGGGCGCAATGGCTTACTATACGCCAACCGCTGCGCCCTGGGTTAATGAAGCTCAGATTGAAGAGGACAGACCGCCGCTGGTTTTTCTACACAGCTTGGGCGGTGGTTCTTCGGCCTATGAGTGGTCACAGGTCTATCCTGCCTTTGCCGCTGACTACCGCGTGATTGCTCCTGATCTAATTGGCTGGGGCCAGTCGGCTCATCCGGTGCATGACTACCGGGCCGAAGACTATTTTGAAGCGATCGCTATTTTGCTCGAAAAAGTGGCACAGCGGCCTGCCGTGGTCGCGGCCACTTCACTGACGGCCTCAATCGTAGTCCGTTTAGCGACTCAGCGCCCGGAGCTGTTTTCTCAGCTGTTTCTGGTATCGCCGTCGGGCTACGAAGACTTTGGCAACGGCTATCAGCAGGGCATCGCGGCGCGGCTGGCTGGGACGCCGGGACTAGACAATTTAATCTATACTCTGGGAGCGGCGAATGAGGGCGCGATCGCCAACTTTATGGCGACCTTTCTCTTTGCCAACCCCGACCGCATTACCCCAGAAATGATTGCGGCCTATCTCGCTTCCGCCACCCAGCGTCAGGCAGAATACGCAGCTCTCGCCTCACTCAAAGGTTCGCTCTGCTGTGATCTATCTCGCTATATAGGGCAGCTCCAAATCCCAACAATGTTTGTCTGGGGCAAGGAATCGCGCTTTAATCGGCCTGAGATCGGTCAGCGGCTAGCTGCCCTGAGCGAGGCTGTTGTCAAGCCGATAGAGGTGATCCCAGACGCAGGCGTGCTGCCCCATTTAGAACTACCCGCAATCGTGATCAGTTTGCTGAGAAAATTTTTGGCCGCAAGTTCTAGCCCCTGTCCCTAAGAATTCTTCGCCCTGAAACCGATGTTTGATTGAATACAGCCTTTCTCAGAGGCTTAGAGTCAGACAAGCTTCGGCGATGAAGTTCTAGAGGGCCGAAATTAAATACTCAGACCCCAGCGCAAAACGCGATAGGGTGACTCAGTACCATTTGGCAGAGACAGCATGGAGCAGAGTAGCTTAATTTTAGGGGTGGGAGGTTTGATTTCCGGCATCCTGGCCGGTTTCTTAGGGATTGGGGGCGGTACAGTGCTAGTGCCGCTGATGGTGGCTCTGGGGTTTACGCCGCTGCAGGCGGTTGCTACCAGCAGTCTGTCTATTTTGATTACGTCGCTGACGGGCAGTTTTCAAAACTGGCGCATGGGCTACCTCAGTCCTCGCCGCGTTCTGCTGCTGGGATTTCCGGCGGTGGTGACAGCTCAGCTCGGCACTTTGGTCGCTAGCGGTGTTCCTCCTTATATCTTGCTGCTGGCGTTTGGCATTTTGCTGTTGGTCAATGTGTACCTAGTTGGGGTGCGCAAGCGAGTTACTGCTCAGAAAAGCCTGCAGGAGGCTCAAGCGGGTGAGGCAGCCCAGACGGCTGATGCGGCAGCAGCGGAGACTTTGCCGCTCAATCCGCTGGCGGCCAGACTGATTACGGGGGGCACCGCCGGTTTTCTGGCCGGGCTGTTTGGCATTGGTGGCGGCGTGATTATGGTACCTTTGCAGATTTTGCTGCTGGGAGAAACGATTAAAATGGCTGTCCGCACTAGCCTGGGTGTAATCGTGATTACGGCGGTTTCGGCCTGTGTGGGACATGCGCTACAGGGGAATGTTCTTTTTGAACCGGGGCTGCTGCTGGGAGTTGGTGGCCTCATCGGCGTTCAGATCAGTACTCGCTTTTTGCCCCGACTTTCAGACAAGATGGTGAGCTGGCTGTTCCGCACCATGCTAGGAATCTTAGCCGTATACATCTTTTGGCAAGCCTGGCAGAGCTATTCTGCTTAAATTGGACTGGCTGACAGCTTGGGTTTGGCTCAATCCCAGAAATGTACTCCACTTCAAGGCGTATTTGTATTCCAGACAACATCTGCCTATAGACCGAAGGCATTGTCAGACTTATTGGTTAACTTTTGTGAAGTGCTTTTAAAGCATAAGGCTGTTTGATCGGCATAAATGCTGTCTATTAGAGATTTAATTAAATGAACTTACTTCAACCTTTTGCCAAGCGGCTGCTGATAGGTCTAGCTGGTTTGGGGGCTGTAGCTACGCTAAGCGCCTGTGAACCTAATGATACGTCTACTGTTGAGCCTACGGGAGAAGACCCGGCTGCCGTTGAGACGGAACCGACTGAGGAGCCGATGGCGGCTGAGTCCGGCGAGAGCGTAGTGGAAGTCGCTGCTGGCGATGAGTCGTTCAGCACGCTAGTCACGGCGATTGAAGCAGCTGGCCTGGCAGATACCCTGTCAATGGGCGGCCCCTACACCGTCTTTGCGCCGACTAATGAAGCCTTTGAAGCTCTGCCAGAAGGTACTTTGGAAACATTGCTGATGCCTGAAAATCAGGAGCAGCTAGCGCAGATTCTCGCCTATCACGTTGTTTCCCAGGAAGTTACTTCCGCAGAAATCACCGAGGGCGAAGTGCCTACGGTTGCAGAGGCCCCCCTCGACATCGCTATTGATGAGTCAGCCGGAACCGTGATGGTCAATGGCGCAACCGTTGTACAGCCTGACGTGCAAGCTAGCAACGGGGTTATTCATGCCATCGATCAGGTGCTCCTACCGCCCGATGTAAACCTCTAGGCTACGCGGCTTAAACCCGTATTTTTCGCCTCTTCGCTCCAGTCAGATCAAGTCTGACTGGAGCAAAATTTTGCTGAACGGGGAGCCAACCGCTCATTCGACAGCCCTGACCGGATAGAAGGCGCGATCGCTGATTGAATAGCGCCAGGCAATTCCTTCTGGATCCTGCAGCTTTGACCAGTCGAGAAAGTCGGGGGTCTGCTTGCGGCGGTGAATAATTTCAGTAGAAAGCTCAAAGCGGCGGGCTAGGGCTGCCGGGCTGAGGGCTGTGCTGGCATCTGATTCGAGAGACATCTTCTGAATTTGCAGGGGAGGGGCTACCGGACTGGGGGGTGGAATGGTCAGGCTGTAGAAGCGATAGAGGACATCGCCGTAATCGGTCGGTTCAAACAGGGCAGAGAATTCTTTGGCCCGCACATTCAAATAAGCTTTAGCCTTTTGGGGGCTGAGATTAGCCGTCATCGCAAAGTCTAAGGCGCTGATACGCCCCTGATGCTGCCGTAGAAAATCGTAAAAAATCTGGTTGAGCTGGCTTTCTTCACTGCGAATCTGCGATCGCCACCGTTTCCAGAGCAACAAAACACTCACGCCTAAACCTGCTGCTATCAGCCAGGGTAGCAGCACTCTCACAATTGAATAAATCAAAAACAGCAGAACCAGCAGCCCTATGCCATACAGAAGCCGGTTGTCTGGATTGACCATCGACGCCCTAAGAAACTTTCACGCGGCTAAAAGCCCTACCTTATTTTGATATTAGATCTTTTAGGCAGGTAGGCGCAGGCACAATGCGCTGAGAAAATGCAGCAGCGGATGGGGAAACTTCCCCATCCGCTGTTTTACCGTATTTTAGATTCAGTAAACTCCTGAGTTTTGACTTTGGCCCGTCAGCCGCTGAACCGGCTGAAAAAACCGGGAGCCGAAAGCAGCACCAGACTAGTCAATAACGGTTTCTGCCTCCATCTGCGGATTAGCAGCCGTGGTCAACTGAGGTGTAGCTAGAATCTGCGAGTAGAGAGGCACAGAGCGATCGGCAATTAGCGGCAGGGCGCTTTGGGCGCGGTTGGCCACCTCAACGGTCTTAACGTTGTAGGTTTGAATGGCAATCTGCGGGTAAAGGCCAATGGCAATAATGGGGATGATCAGACAGAGAGCGATGAACGATTCTCTGGGCTTAATGTCGGAGAACTGGGCCGAAATTTCTGCCAGGGCCGGACTCGGCTCACCGTAGAAAATGCGGCGCAGCATTGAAAGCAGGTAAATCGGAGACAAAATAACGCCCGCTGCCGCTAGGAAAATAACCAAAGCCTTGAAGAAAGCGTTGTAGGCATCGCTAGTGGCTAGACCCAGGAAAACGGAAAGCTCACCGACAAAACCGCTCATTCCTGGCAGGGCCAAAGAAGCCATAGCGCCAGCGGTGAACAGGGCAAACACAACTGGCATAGACTTAGCCATACCGCCCATTTTTTCCATTGCCAGCGTGTGAGTGCGCTCATAGGTCACACCAGACAGGAAGAATAGAGCCGCTGCAATCAAGCCGTGGGAAATCATCTGTAGCAGCGCGCCGCTGATGCCCAGGGTGGTGAAAGCGGCGAGGCCCAGCAGAACGAAGCCCATATGAGCAATCGAAGAATAGGCGAGACGGCGCTTCAGGTTGTCCTGAGCAAACGCAGTCAAGGACGCATACAGAATATTGATAACGCCGAAGACTGCCAGAACCGGCGCAAAGTAGAGATGCGCGTCTGACAGCATTTCGATATTCATGCGAATTAGACCGTAGCCCGCCATCTTCAGCAGTACGCCTGCCAAAATCATAGAAACGGGGGCAGGTGCCTCACTGTGAGCATCCGGCAGCCAGGTGTGAAAGGGAAAAATTGGCAGCTTGACGCCAAAGGCAATCAAAAATCCTGTGTAGGCGAATACTTGGAAAGCCAGGGGATAGCTCTTCAACCCTAACTCCGCCATGTTGAAGGTGACGGTGTCGCCATAGAAAGCCATTGCGAGGGCGGCGACTAGAATGAAGACGGAAGCGACTGCGGTGTAGAGAATAAACTTGGTAGCTGCGTAGAGTCGCTTTTGACCGCCCCAAATAGAAATCAGCAGGTAAACCGGCACTAGCTCCAGTTCCCACATGAGGAAGAACAACAGGATATCTTGGGCTAGAAAGACGCCAAGCTGAGCGCTGAACATCATCAGCAGCAAGCTGAAGTACAGTCTGGGCTTGTGGGTAACATTCCAGGAAGCCAGCAGCGCCAGAGTGGTCACTAGGCCCGAGAGAATCACCAGCGGCATAGACAAGCCATCTGCTGCCACCGACCAGTTAAGGCCAAGCTGGGGCACCCAGGCATAGGTTTCGGCAAGCTGAAAGCTTGCTTGCTGCAGGTCGTAGTAACGACCAAAGGTAAATAGTATAAGGCCGAATTCCAGTAAGCCTACTCCAAGAGCATAAGTATGAATGAGCTTACCTTTGTTGCTGAGCAGAGGAATTGGCAGAGCTGCCAGCAGGGGTAACAGGATTAGGGTTGTCAGCCACGGAAATTGTTCGCTAATCATCACAATTCACGTGAGGTCAGTAAATAACAAAAGCACAGTGAGGATAAATACCTATTCGTATGCGCTCGTAGCTAGTATAGAAAACTTAGTGAACTTTTGCTAAGGGAAAAGCACCTAATTTTTCAAAATTCTCAATCTTGTCAAGGATTGGTGAATGTTCTGGCCGCAAGCAACCTCGTGCGAGCGCCTGGGGTCAACGTGAGTTAATACTCAGCCGCTCTGTTACAGATATTAACAAATAAATATTTAGATTTGTAAAGTATTTTGGCGAATACCTGACTTTCTCGCTAAGCGGTTTGAGCGCCGTCGGTATCGATCGCCAGAATATGGGCCGTGGCGCTGATGTCTATCTGGCTCCAGGTTTGCGTCATGGCCTCAGCAACCGTTGCCGTTTGGGGGTCAGACGTCAAGGCCAGCAGGGTGGGGCCAGCGCCGCTAATTACCAGACCGTAAGCACCTGCTGCGATCGCGGCCTGATGTACTTCCTCATAGCCAGGAATCAGCGCTTGGCGATAGGGCTGATGAATGCGATCGCGCAGCGCCGCTGCCAGCCAGCTTGGTTCACCTGTTTCTAGTCCCCGCAGCAATAGCCCTAGATGGGCCGTATTAAAAATGGCGTCGGCCTTGGCATAGCTGTCAGGCAGAACCTGACGGGCGGCGGCAGTAGAAAGCTGAAAATCGGGTACCGCTACGACAGCCTTAACCGATTCATGCCAGGGCACATCGCAAATCACCCAGCCGTTGCTGCTGTCAGTGGCCGCTAAGCAGCAGCCCCCGACTAGGGCGGGCACCACGTTGTCGGGATGGCCTTCAATGGCGATCGCCAGCGCCGTAATCTCAGACGGTGATAACGGCAAGCCAGCGATCGCGTTGGCTCCCAGCAGCCCCCCCACAATTGCCGTGGAAGAACTGCCTAGTCCCCTTGCGAGCGGCACCGCCAAATCAATCTCCAGCCGAATTGGCGGCACCGCTCGCTCAATATGGTGAAACAACTGCACAAATGACTGATATGCCAGATTGTCTGCTCCGGTAGACACGCGCTCTGCCGCTAACCCTCTGGCCGCAATCTCAAAGCCGTCTCCCTCCAGCCGTGAAAAATGGAAGCGATTGTAAAGACTGAGGGCTGCTCCCAAACAGTCAAAGCCGGGGCCAATATTGGCAGTGGTGGCGGGGACAGTAATCGTTGGCATCGCGGCACCGCAGCGCTAAACCTGCGTCATATAGAGAAGTGACACATCCCTAAACACAGGCAGGTGTCAGATTGTCTATGCTATCAGGTAAGCGAGCTACAGCGATCGCGCTGCCTAGAATGACCGGAAACAGGTGAAGTCATGAAACGTTTGAGCGCTTGGGGACTGATGGGAACGGCTCTGATTTTTGGCGTTAGCGCCACCGGGGCGATCGCGGCGCCAGTGGCTGAAACTGAGGCGATCGCTCAGACGACTCCGACAGCCACAGAGCAGCCTCTAGATGTACCGCCAACCCATTGGGCCTATACCGCTGTGCAGCGACTGGTCAATGAATATGGCTGTATCACGGGCTATCCCGATGGGACTTTTCGCGGCGAGCAAGAACTGACGCGCTATGAGTTTGCGGCGGCGATGAATGCCTGCCTCGATACGCTGGTGCAGCTCATCCAGGTGAATCGAACCCAAAGCGAGACGACAGAAGTGCTGGCGACTCAGCAAGATTTGCAGCAGCAGCTTTTTTGCCTGGAAGCGGACGTGACGGAGTTAGAAGCAGGGGCAGCGACCGAGGTTTGCGCCGATTAGCAAATCGATAACAGTCTGCCCTCACCTGCCACCGCAAAGGGCGCTGAGCCGAAGACGTATCGCCTTTATTCTCCTCACATTTTCCGTCCCCGATCTTTTCCCGTCCTGCGGCTACTCAATTCGCATCAGCTTCACTAACAGCCCCATCACCTCCCCCGGATCGGTCTGCAAAATCAGCCGATTGTCGGGAATTTCGATGGGGTATGTCCAGCGCAGGGGGTCGGCGTAGCGGGCTTGCTGGTGGAGCTGGTAGATGGTGCGTTTGACGATGCGGGGGCTGCCAATAAGGATGTGGCGGATGGGTTCGCGTCCGTCGTTGGCGGCGGCAAAGCTTTCAGAGCGGCTGGGCTGGCTGTGATTGGTTTCTTGAAACATGGTGTTTTCTCAGTTTTGGGTTGGCTGAATTGACCCATTGCAAACGGTGACGCGGCAGCACCGCGCCTCGGCAAGGGGTGAATGAACCCAAAAACAAGCCGCCCCGTACCAGCGCAAAGCGAGTCGGGGCGGCTGAAACTGATAAAATTCGCTCAGCCACCGGACTGGTTGCCTCAGTCTGGTCGGTTAGCGGTTCGAGGTTGGTGACGCAACTTCGGGCCGCGCAGCTAGTTTTTGGTTGTGTAATGCAGAGCTGTGTGCGTGCAACTTGTCTGCATTAGATAGAGACGTTACCGTATTTGGGCGATCGCGTCAACTGAGAAATGAAATGGATAAAATAATTTGGTACCGAGAAATTATTCAGAAAATTCTCAACGAGTATTGCGGTTGGGCAGCTAATGCTCCTGCAAAAGATATACAGGAACACGTTTGCTTTGATGAAAACCGTGATCACTATTTTTGGTTCAACATTGGTTGGTCAGGCAAGCAGCGAGTTTTTAATATAGTTGTCTATCTGCGAATTCAAGATAACAAAATTTGGGTGGAAGAAGATTGGACACAGGAAGGTATTGTAAATGATTTGCTTGCTCATAACATTTCAAAAGAAGATGTTGTTTTAGGCTTTCATCATCCTAGTAAGCGTCCCTTAACTGAATTTGACCTGTTGCAAATTCAGGAAAAAAGCAATCAGACAAAAATAGCTGAATTGAGTATGTAGGGTGGGCAATGCCCACCCTACTTTTTTGCTCTTTTGCTGCAGAAACAAACGGCAAAAACAGCTATATTGAATTAATAGCAGCAAATCTAAGCTTGAGAAGGAGGTAGTTTAGGCTTAGAGGTGACTTCTTCATTTAAAAACTCAATATGAACACCTCGATCTTCCAAAAGAAGCTGCAAAGCTTTTTCAACATTGCGATGATCTAAAATGTCGTCTTGCTTAACCATTTCCAGAATGGTTGTAGTTTTTTGCTCTCTCATTGAATTGCGGTACCAAACGTAAGTTCCGAGAGAGGTCATTCCAAAACTGAAAATCGTATCGTCAATTGAACCAATTACAGGTAATACGTCAGGAATAACATCTGTGGGAGAAAGAATATAAACTAATCCTAAAATTATATTGAAGATTCCCATAATATAACCTTCAATACTTCTACGATCAAAAGCGGCCCAGGCTAAGCAGTACGCACAGAGAAAGATCAAACCTCTAAAGACAATATCTGTAGCTTGCAGAATTTCTCTTGTGACTGCTCCAGCAGGCTTTGTGATAATTCGCCAGACTTTCCACCAAGGCTCTTTATCAATTAACTGCTCTGGTTGATAGCCAAAGATGATCTCTCTCAGCCAAGTATTGTGATCTAAACTATATCCAACTATCCCTAGCAAAAGATAGAACGAAGTAATCATTAGAAAGACTACTGTCAAAAATTTCCAACCATCGTATTGCCTGAAATGAAATAGGGTTCTAGGAAAAGTTGGCAGTTTTTCTAGTCTATAGTTAGTGGAAGTCACTGAGAGCACATCCTATTTTTCTGCTTTGATGGCCTCTACAGTACCCAGCCTGTGCGGTAATTGCTCACTAATCAGCGCTCTATGTAAAAGCTTCATGGTGACTCGTAGGCGTTATTCACTATTTAGAGGGATGGGCAGTGTCAAGCCCCTACTGAGGGTGTGACTGCCTCACCCAAACCCGAAATTCTCGCAATGCTTGACTTCGGCCTACCTCGCGCGATCGCGCGACAAAATCATTCACCCTCTCCGCGATCGGCCAGCCTGGAAACGTCGGACTTTCCGATGCTGCCACATACTGCCCCTCCTGCAAGACCTCAATCTGGAGTCTGTCATCGTCATAGCGCCACAGTTCTGGCACCCCCAGCGCTGCATACGCCTCTGTCTGGGTTTTAGAAGTTAGATCAATCTCGATCGCCAAATCAGGGGGCGGGGCAACCGTTAGATCAATTCGCACTTTACCAATCATTCGCGCGTAATTTTGAATGTAAAAAGAATCATCCGGCTCCACCCCCTTCGCCATATCCTGCCGCTTAAACGTCGTCGAGCCAAACGACTCACAATCTCTATCCAACTCCTCCAGCAAAACCTTCACCAAATCGCCAATTAAGACCTTAGCCTTCTCGTGCTCTGGTAGCGGCGACATAATCGAAAGCATCCCATCACTATAGGCAATGCGCGTATTGCGAGCCTCTCCTAGCTCCTGCAAAATTGCCTCAAATTCAGCCCAGCTCACATCCTGCAAATCTAATCGCTGACCGGACGGTATCTGGAGCTGACGGAGCTGTAGCGTCACCATGTTTGAGCTTTTTGCCTCCGCGACATGAGCCTAATATAGCCCCTCAGAACATCTCGTAGGAAAGGCTAGACGTGTCTATGCAAGCTTTGGTTAATAGGCAGGAGCCGCTAGACAGGAAATGGCTGCCCCCAGCGCCGATCCCGCAATCACCTGCACCGGCGTGTGCCCCAGCAGCTCCTTCAGCCGATCCTCGTTAAACTCCGTATTTTCCTGAAAAAACTCGTCCACAATCTGATTTAGGATTCGCGCCTGCTTGCCTGCCGCCTGCCGCACCCCCGTGGCGTCATACATCACAATCACCGCAAACACAGATGTTACCGCAAACGCTGGACTGCCCCAGCCCATTGTCTGACCAATGCCGCTCGCCAGCGCCGTCACCAGAGCGGAATGGGCACTGGGCATACCGCCCGTTTCCACCAAAACCCGTAGATTAATCTTGCCGTGCCGCAGATACTCAATCACTGCCTTGAGCACCTGCGCAATCAGACAGGCAATTAGCGCCACTAAAAGCACATGATTATCCAAGATTTCGCTAACGTCCTGCATGTAGCCAACCTCAATGTGTACGAGCTGTGATGTAGTCTGCAAGCGCCGCCAGAGGTCGCTTGTAGTCGCCAAAAGATTGTAATTCTTGCTTAGCGGCTTCCACTAGCTGCTGGGCCTGTTGCTTAGATTCCTCAAGGCCCCAAAGGCTAGGATAAGTCACCTTTTGCGCTTGCACATCTTTACCAATAGATTTGCCCAGTTCTTCCTGCGTGGAAGTGATGTCTAAAATGTCATCCACAATTTGAAATGCCAGGCCGATTCGCTGGGCATAGCCCGATAGCCGCTCAATATCGCTCTGGGGGGCTCCCGCCAGCATCGCCCCTGAAACCACCGAGGCTTCTAACAGCGCCGCCGTTTTGTGCATATGGATAAAGTTCAGCGTTTCCACCCCTACCTCAGATTTACCCTCTGACTCTAGATCTACAATTTGCCCCCCAACTAGGCCCGCCGCCCCCGCTGCTCGGCCCAAGTGAGCCACAACGCGCAATATGCGCTCAGCCGGGACATCCTGAGTTTGGGTGGCAATAAACTCAAAGGCATAGGCCAGCAGCGCATCCCCCGCCAAGATGGCAATATCTTCGCCGTAGACCTTGTGATTGGTGGGCTGGCCGCGCCGAAAGTCGTCGTTATCCATTGCGGGTAGGTCGTCGTGGATTAGCGACATGGTGTGAATCATTTCCAAGGCGCAGGCGGTGGGCATTGCGATCGCAGGCGTCCCGCCCGCCAGTTCAGCCGTCGCCAAGCACAAAATAGGCCGCAAGCGCTTTCCCCCCGCCATCAGCGAGTAGCGCATCGATTCATAAATGCGCTCAGGATAAACCACAGCGATCGCCTGCTCTAGCGCCGCCTCTACCTGCTGCTTGCGATCGCTCAGATAAGCTGATAGATCAAAAGGCGTCGTTTGGGAATGGGTGGTATTGGATAGCACCATTGGGTTTAACTCGCGGTCATTTCTATCTACAGGAGAAGCTAGATAGCTAGATAGCTAAAATTCGGCGTCAATGCCGTGCTGTCTACAGTAGCTCCATACTGTATTTTGCAACAGCATGGTCACAGTCATCGGCCCCACCCCTTTCGGAACAGGGGTAATAGCGCCTGCAATTGGCTCAACTGAGTCAAAATCAACATCTCCAACCAGGCGTGACTGCCCCTCTGCATCGACGATACGATTGATCCCCACGTCAATAATGGTACTACCGGGCTTCACCCTCTCAGCGCTGATCAGCCCCGGTCGGCCAATCGCGACCACCAAAATATCAGCCGCGCGGGTCAGACTAGCCAGATCCTGCGATTGCGAGTGGGCAATAGTCACCGTGGCGTTGGCCTCCAGCAGCATCAGCGCCATTGGCTTACCCACTAAAATGCTGCGGCCCAAAATCACCGCCTGCTTGCCTGCTGGGTCAATTTCGTAAGCCTTGAGCAAACGCATGACGCCGGCAGGCGTACAGCTTCTCAGCCCTATCTCCTGACGGACTAAACGGCCCAAATTAGTGGGGTGCAGGCCATCTACATCTTTACGCGGCTTAATCTCATTTAGCAGGGCTACATCATCGAGATCCGCAGGCAGGGGAAGCTGGACTAAAATGCCATCAATCCGCTCATCTTGGTTAAGCTGGTGAATAATCCGGGTAAGGTCTGCCTGGCTGGTAGAAGTTGGAAGCTGCTGACCGAACGAGGCAATGCCAACGCGATCGCAGGCCCGTTCCTTGTTGCGAACATAGGCAGCGCTGGCTGGATTGTCCCCCACCATCAGAACGGCTAAGCCCGGCGGTCTGCCTAACTGCGGCTCTAAGGTCTGAATTTTTTCCCGGAGCTGAGACTGAATTTGCTGAGCCAGAGATTTGCCGTCGAGAATCTGCGCCATACTAAACTGTGCATAGGTGAGCAATGACAGCCAAAATTGCAGCCATTTCTAAAAAAGGCCCTGCTCTAGTTTCTCACGTAACTTTTCGGCATCGCCCTTATTCAATCTTACGCGCCTATCGGGTCTGTTTGGCGCTGGGCTTGGGGGTATTGCTTGCTGGCGTGTCGGGCTGCGGCCTAGCGGGAGACAGTAATCCGATTGCCGATCTGTCAGTCCCCGCGCCGATGCGGCTGACGGGGCGAATTGAAGCGATCGCCGATATTCACAATCAGCCCCTCTCTGGCGATCCGGTTTATCTCCGTGGCAAAGTGCAGCAACACGTGCCGCTGCTAGACGGCTGGATTTATCAGCTCCAAGATGAGACGGGTCTAGTTTGGATCGTCACTCAAGCCGAAAAACCTGCCCTGGGCGCAGAAATCACCGTGAAAGGGCAGGTCAGACAGGAAAATATTCAAATTGTCGATCAGACCTCAGACGAGCGCTACATCGAAGAAATTGAGCAGATTAAATAAGAACTGTTCAAAGCGCTAGCTGCGGCCCAGAGGATTGTGAATAATCTGGGTTTCTTCGGCAAAATCGCTGATTTCCAAAGGCCAGTAGGAAGTGGTGTAAACCTCTCCGTCTGCCGGACAGAGAGAAATATCTGCTGCCTGACCGCCGTTTGCTATCAGGTAGCTGTTGAGAATTTGCTGAGCTTCATGTTTAGATTTCACCACGTAGCCCACCATAAAGCAGTAGGGCTTACTGGCAGGACTCTCCGGAGCGGCTGGCTCCCAAATTTCTAGCCGATATCCCTCTTTTTTAGGGGTCAAACGATAGCAGACGGTATGAGATTTCAGGAACATAATTAAGCGCTAGGGGTATAGACCACAAGCCTTATCACACAATCGCTTCTAGTATGCCCAGCTCTGTCTGACTAATTATCCGGCTACGGTCGAGGGGCCGAAGTATTGATAGGTAAAGCTGCCGTGGAGGCCGTAGGGAACGTGGTGATTCAGCTTCAGCCTGGCAATTGGCCCCTGATCGATTGCCTGGGCCGAGAGAATGGCTAGCTCTGAGCAGCGCCGCTCAGCGTCATAGAGCAGGATTAACACCCAGCCGTCGTCTTCTGCCGTCCCGCCCGGTCGAGCTATAAACAGTGGTTCGCCGGTAAAGCCTCTGGGAGCCGCACTCCAGATTTGCTCCTCTCCGGTAACGAGATCGCGCTTCAAGACGGCCTGCAGTGGGGCGTTGCCTCTGGGGGCATCCGCCGCGCCTAAATAGACAAAGCGATAAGGCTGGCCGACCTGGTCGCTGTGGAGGCTGGGAAATTCGCAGCAGCGCTGAATCAAGCTTTCAGAGGTAGCCGTTTCTGCCTCAAGATCAAGGGCGAAGCGCCAGAGCTGGCCTTCAGGAACGGCGGAGAAATCTACCTGCTTATAGCTGCTATCTTCTTCTACGGTGGGAAAATCGGTGTAACAAATAGAATCCACGTAGACCTTGCCGTCTTGCTCAAAGGCATTGGCGTGGTGGAAGACAAAGCAGGGATCTGTCTCAATAATTTTTACCTCACCCTGGCCGCTACGAGGAATCAGAATCACCTTTGTGGGAGCTTTGGCGTCAAACTGAATGCACTCAGCCGCGCCCTTAAAGCCGAACAAATAGGGCAGCGGATTGAAGCTGACCGGATTTTGGAAGAAGATGGCGTAGTGGAGCGTGATGGCAAAGTCGTGCAGGAAGGCAAAGCCGGAAACTGAGTGGCTGTGCTGATTGAATAGCTGCCCCAGCGGATTGAACTCATAAAGGGTGATGGTGGTGGAAAGGCCCGGTTTGACCGCAAAGTTAACCAGGCAAGGCTCGCCGCCGGCGCGATCGCAGCTCGGATCAACTTTGGGGTGGGCGGCAAAGGCAGATCCTTCCTGCAGCACCCCATCCAGGTAGTCAATCCCTAGCGTCTCTAAGGTATGCGGATCGAGCCGGTGGGGTTCAGCCGCTTCCCACAGCGCCAGCAGCTTACCGCCCCAGTGAATCACGTTGGTATTGGCAATGTTTTTCAGCCGCAGGTCAAAGGCATTGGCTAGCCAGCCTCCCGGCTTCTGGGTGCCAAAGACGCCGCGATAGAGGGGTTTTTCAGCCTTTTGCTCCTCGACATAGCCCTGGGTGCGGACGAAGCGGTTGCAGTAGTGGGCGCGACCTTTAGAAATGGCGATCGCGTTAATCATGCCGTCGCCGTCGAAGGGATGGCGAATGTCGTAGCCGTGAATGTCTAGCAGGCCAGGGCCGTTGCGGAAGTAGGTACCTTCTAGCTCTGGCGGAATCTGGCCCTCAATCTCTTCGATCCAGTAGTCAAATTCTTGCGGCTGAGAGCGATAACCGCTGCGCCAGTCATCCATTTCAAAAGACTGATGGGACAGGGTTTGCATCGGATTTTCAATGGACTGCATGGCGCCTACTGGAAGATTTATTAAGACATTAACGAAACCGAAACATTTTGTAATGTCTCGGAAGATGTATTTTATAGCGATCGCAGAAATTATTGCGGGTCTAGCTCAACTCCCACGGGGACCGGCGCTTCAGTGGCCTGAGACTCCAGCGGGGACATTTCTGCCGCTGTTGCCGCCCCCAGTGAAGGGACGGGGGTTGAACCATCGGTCTGATCCTGCGCTGAGGCTTTAGGCAGGAGGAAAAGCAGAGGCAAGGGCAAAAGGGTGCTGAAATTCGTGATTAGTACCAACAGCCACAGGCGATCAAAGTTGGTTTCCGTGACGCCCAGCCAGTGGGTCAGCAAAGCGCCAAACTCGTGGGAGAGCAGCCCTGCCAGATTGACAATGGACATCAGCAGGGCAAACAGGGTCGCTTCTACCCCCGGCGGACACAGCCGCGCTGACAGCACCAGCACTGGCATAAAAGCAATTTCTCCCATCACCGTCAGCACCAGGCTGTCCCCTAGGCTGAACCAGTGATCGTCAATGCCCAGTGCCCGGTTGGTGTGAGTCACCAGCAGCAGCATGGTCAGGCCCAGCAGCGCTGACAGCACCGTAGACCAGGCAAAAATGCGGCGAAACGACACCGATCGCAAGAAGCGCTGAAAAATCCAGATGCCAATTAGCGCTGCCACGCTAGTCACCAACCGCACCCGGCCCAAAAACTCTGGCTCAAAACCTAGCTCATTGGTGGTGAAGAAGAAGAAGGCCGCATCTGCCGTGGGTGTCGCCTGCCAGAGAAACAGAAACAGGGCCGGCATCCAAATAGCCTTTTGGCTAATCGCTCCCCAAAGCTGTTTTACCTGGGTGCGAACGACGGCAAAGCTAGACGACTCGGTCACAGGCGTCTCCGCAATTAGTCCCGCCACCAGAGACACAATCAGGGGAAACACAGCCGTAATGCCGAAGATCACCCGCGTGCCGAACTGCTCTAGCAGCAGCCCGCCCAGATAGGCCGTAATCAATCCGCCCAGGGCAGAAGTTCCCCAAGCCAGAGACTGAATTGATCCGGCAGCGCTCTGAGTCTCCTGCCGGGCCCGCTCCACAATCAGCGAATCAATAATGACATCGCTAACCGCTACCGCTAGAGAACTGAGGGTAATCGCCGCGATCGCCGCCCCAGCCGTATGCACCACGGTCGCCATCGCCAGCCACGCCGCCGCTCCCAGCAGCCCCGACAAAATCAGGTAGGGCCGCCGCCGATAGCCAAAAATAGGCAGGCCATCTGAAATAAAGCCAAAGAGCGGCTTAATCGTCCAGGGCAGCGTCGCAATTCCCGTCATGGCCGCCACCTCAGCAGGCGTCAGGCCAATACTGTCCTTCAGAAAAAAGCTCACCGCCAAGCGAGCCAGCCCCACAATTCCCTGGACAAAATAGACCAGCAGAATCGCCGTCAGCTCCAAAGTCAGCGGCTGACCCAGCAAAATCCGCTTTTCGACAAAGGCTTTGACGCGATCGCGATTGGGGACAGAAAGACTCATGCAGTTTAGCTAACGTTCAAAACGTTAAGAAATGTCAACTGCTCCCCATGATAACGCCGTTCGACTGCGCTCACGGCGAGCCCCTCTGTGACTGTGCTCACGGCGAGCCTTTCTGTAACTGCGCTCACGGTGAGCCTTTCTGTAACTGCACTCACGGCGAGCCCTTCTATGACTGTGCTCACGGCGTCCCCATCCATTCGGCCCCGCCGACAACACCCTTATCCCTACTTCTCCACCTTCCCCCTCTCCCCCATCTCCCCCATCTCCCTCATCTCCCCCCTCTCCCCCACCTCCCCTATACGGTCGAGGTTCGGTGAGAAAATCCCACCTCCGGGTAGGGTTCTCTGGACTGGGGCGATCGCGTTTCCCCCGGCATCATAGGAACTGTAGAGAGATTGAGAGCGCGGTTTGGGAGCCGCAAACCAGTTTCAGCATTAGATTGAGAGGTTAGAAACTATGATCGTTCGTTACTGGCAACCCCTTCGTGAAGTTGAATCCCTGCATCGTCAGCTCGATCGTGTTTTTGATGAAATGAACTCCGCAGATATGAACGTAAGAACTACCTGGACACCTGCC
Organism: Sphaerothrix gracilis Ecp01; assembly: GCF_030405905.1. Classification (NCBI taxonomy): domain Bacteria; kingdom Bacillati; phylum Cyanobacteriota; class Cyanophyceae; order Nodosilineales; family Nodosilineaceae; genus Sphaerothrix; species Sphaerothrix gracilis. The sequence goes on along the minus strand of NZ_JASATW010000018.1, from coordinate 40,910 downwards.
GTTAACCTAATTGACCAAGGCGACAACCTGCTGCTGCAAGTCCAGCTACCGGGTGTCACCGCCGAGGATATTGACATTCAAGCTAGCCGCGAAGCAGTTGCCATTTCCGGCCAGCGTCAGATGGCCGAACTGTCTGAAGGTCAGCGCCTGCTCCACTCTGAACTGCGCTATGGCACCTTCCGCCGGGTTGTCCCCCTACCCGTTGCCATTCAGAACACCGAAATTGCCGCCAACTTTGACAACGGCATCCTGATGCTAACGCTGCCTAAAGTTGAGGAAGTGCGCAACCGGGTGGTCAAGGTCAATATCGGCCAGCTTGCTGCTGACGCGCCGGAAGCGATCGCTGAAGCAGCCCAGTAGCCAGTGAGGTGGGCAATACCCGCCCGGCCCTGCTGATAAATTCTACCTAACAGATGTACTGCCTGAGGTCAGAGAAAAGTTCTCTGGCCTTTTTCTTGATGCCGGTATGTGGCTGGAGTCAAATAGTGAATTGTTTGCCCCGATGGGCTGACGAATCGCTACATTGTGAAAAAGCAGCCGCGATCGCGACTGCCAAACTGAGGCTGGCGTTTCCGTTTATCTGACTGAGCCAGCTACACATCCTTTTCGTTTCTCGGACTTAGACAATCATGGCTCTAGATATCCTTGAGCAAAACGGCCAGCAATATCTGCCTGCTGCTCAGTGGCCCTTACCCGAATGGCCCTGCGTAGTTAGCAAGCAGCCCCTGCCGACGCTGACGCTGAAAGAAGACGATCTGTTTATGATCACAGATCTGCTCGGCAATATCTCTGGTTGTTTAGAGGGCAATCAGAACACCAGCATGGGCCTTTTTTGCCGGGATTCGCGGTTTTTGAGTCGCTTGGAGCTGCAAATTGACGGGCGATCGCCGGTGTTGCTCAGCAGCAATGCCGACTTGGGATTTGCTCTGTCGGTGCTGTGCGCCAATCCGCCCCTGCCCGACATCACCCACGACACCATTGGCATTCGCCGCGACATGGTGCTCAACGGTGGTCTGTTTGAAGACATTGAGGTGACTAACTACAGCACTGAGCCTGCTAGCTTTACGCTGTCTCTCAGCTTTGATGCCGACTTCATTGATGTCTTTGAGCTGCGGGGCTATACCCAGCGAGAGCAGCGCGGCACTAAAATTCAGCGGCTGCCTAGCCAGCACGGTAAGCAAATTGAGAACGAAGCAGACCTACAAGCCCTGAGCGAGCGAGTCAGCGATCGCCTGCATCTGGCCTACATAGGCCTAGATGGCATCGTGATGGAGTCCCAGATTGAATTTTTGCACCGCCCTCCCGATATCTGTAAGGGGCATACAGCTCTGTGGCATCTGACCTTAGAGCCGCATCAGTCGCAAAAATTAGGCTATCGCCTGCAGCTTCTAACGGACGGTGAGCAAACTCCCTCAGACGGTTTACCTGCTAACTTAGGGCAGGCGATCGCCTCTAAAACTTCAGAAGAAGACCAGTGGCTCAGTCAGGTAGCCCGGATTAGCTCCGATAACGAAACCTTCAACCTAGTGGTTTCGCGGGCCGAGCAGGATACCTACCTGCTGCGGCAGGACTTTCATGAAGAAACCACCCTCTCGGCAGGCGTCCCCTGGTTCTCGACCCTGTTTGGCCGCGACACAATTATTGCCGCCACCCAGACCCTAATGCTCGACCCCAGCATTGCTCAGTCCACCCTGAAGCTGCTGGCCCACTACCAGGGCAAAACTGACAATGAATGGCGCGAGGAGCAGCCCGGTAAGATTCTGCACGAGCTGCGCCACGGTGAGCTAGTGCGCTGCGGCGAAATGCCCCATACGCCTTACTACGGCACCGTAGATGCTACGCCGCTGTGGGTTATGCTCTATGCCGACTACTACGCTTGGACAAACGACCAGTCCACCCTAGAAACGCTGTGGCCCAATGCTCTCAAGGCGATGGAGTGGATCGATCGCGCCTGCGCGGAAACCGGATATTTGGCCTACTACCGCAAATCCAAAGGTGGCTTGGACAATCAGGGCTGGAAAGATTCCTGGAACTGTATTGTGGATCGCCACGGTCATCTGGCTCAGGGATCGATTGCTCTGTGCGAAGTGCAGGCGTATGTCTATGCCGCTAGAGTTCGGCTAGCAAAAATTGCCCGCATGAAGAAGCGCTTAGATTTGGCAGAAGCCTGGGAAGAGTCAGCCAGAGACCTAAAACACCGCTTTAATAAGGACTTTTGGATTGATGATTTAGATTTCTGCGCTTTGGCCCTAGATGGCGAAGGTAAGCCCGTAGACAGCATCAGCTCCAACCCCGGCCACTGCCTAGCCTTAGACATTTTGACCCCCGAAAAAGCCGAGAGCGTCGCCGGACGGCTGCTAGCCCCCGACATGTTCAGCGGCTGGGGGATCCGGACTTTGAGCAGCCATTCTCCCGCCTACAACCCGATGGGCTACCACATTGGCTCGGTCTGGCCCCACGATAATGCCCTGATTGTAGAGGGACTGCGATCGCTCAATCAAATCGATGCGGCCTTAGAAGTCTCTAAGGGCATCTTCGACATGATGACCTACCAGCCCTACCAGCGCCCCCCAGAGCTGTTTTGCGGCTTTGAACGCATTGAGCGCATACCGCCTGTGCAGTATCCGGTGGCCTGCTCCCCCCAAGCTTGGGCTACAGGCAGCGTCTTTCACCTATTGCAGATGATGCTGCATTTGATCCCTAACGCGCCCAGCAACTCTCTGCGTATCGTTGACCCCGTCCTGCCCGACTTTTTACAAAAGCTGGCAGTGCGCAATCTTAAAATTGGCTCAACGGTGCTGGACTTAGAGTTCGAGCGCTCTAACGGATCTACGGCCTGCCGGGTGGTGCGCAAACGCGGTAATCTGCGCGTGGTGATTGAAACTTAGGATAGCCACTGATGCCAAAACGCCTGATTATCGAAATGGGGATGGGGATTGATCAGCACGGTCAGGATCCCACCGTGGCCGCTGCCAGAGCCGTTCGGAACGCGATCGCCCACAATGCCCTCCCCGGTGTCTGGGAGGTGGCGGGTCTTGACCATCCCAACCAGATGATTGTGGAGGTGCAGGTATCTGTGCCCCATCCAGACCAGGTACGGCAGGAAGAGGTGCTAGCTGTCCTCCCCTTTGGGCAAAAGACGCTGAAGCTGGAAACAGGCGGCATGGTGGTAGCAGGCAAAGCCATTCCAGAGCTAGACGATAAAAACGATGACATGTACATTGCGGTGGCGGCTGTCACGGTTTCCATACCGTAGTCGTGCATTAACTATAGGTTTTCCCTCCATTCTCGTATGAGTAGCTGTTTGCAAACAGCAAGCGCAGTGCTTGTGCACAGCGATTTAGCCTAGATCTAGGGCAAATAATGCTAGCTGAATTGCAGTGGAAGAGCAGCTAAGCTAGGCAGTCTGGCCTTCGAGCTTACCCACGCTTTACTTCATGTGTTTACTAAGAAACTCGATAACCTTTTCAGGGTGTCGTCCAAAGTAGTTGTAGCCGTCCTTAAAACGCCTCGTAGTGTTCTCGATCCAGAACAGTTCTTTATCTTTACTGCCGAGGAGATCAAACGTCTTTTGGGCATCTTCTGGATTGCGTGTCCAAGCATCTTTCAAAACTTGAACCATTAAAACTGGCATTTTCACTGCCGGAGCCCAATGATGAGGAGTCATCTCGGCAGCTACGAAACCGCCCATCTTTACCAGTTCTAAATCGATCAACTCTTGATATTGGCTAACGCCCTGAAGCTCCGAAAATGCATCATATATTGCCGTCATGGAAACAACCATTGGGCTGACCATGCATTTGACATTTTCAAAAAGCTCGGGCCGCTGTTGAATTGCATGGTATTGAGAATTTCCACCCATGCACTGGCTATATAGGCCGACAGTCATCTTACCCAGTTCTGGATGCGCATCGACCCATTTCTTGACCCCAACACAATCGCGCCACTCCCACACTCCGATGCCGCTCATCCCGCCATTGGCCGAGCCGCTTTGACCATGATTTCGGATGTCGTAGGTGAGCACGTTATATCCTGCATCGGTCAGGTGTTTGTATTGAATAACAAAGTCGATCTCGACACCGTCGTAGTTACTCCACGGTTCACCTAAGTGGCCAGGGAAACCTGCACGACACATTGGTAATGCATGATTGAAAATAATCAGCTTGTCACTCGGTCCCCCTTTCGCTGGAATGTACCATGCCTCTAGGGGCACGCCATCGTCGGATGGAATGACTAAATCATCCCACTCAGTCATCCCGTGATCGGCGGGATTTTTGAATAGTACGCTCCTCAGCGGTTTACACACTGCGGCAAGACCTTTAACTTTTTCGTAGTCTTCTTGGGAGATAGTTTCGAGTTGCTGCAGCGCTTTCGCCATCCTTTCTTTGGGTATTCCGCTCATGGTGATTTCTCCTCTAGTCCTTTTGGAACTGTCGCAGGTGCAATTAGGAACGCGTGTAGCTCGTCCTGCCAGTGCGCAAGAATGATTGATGGGTTAGTGGCTGCTGTGCGCAGTATAACGGACACCTGTGACTATCTTGTAATTGCCTGGCAGATTAGCAACGCCCTCTACCACAACACCACCTGATTGCTCATGGAGAATCGATCCCGTCAATTTACCCCGGAAGAACTGCAAGCCTGGCAGCGCGGCTTAGCAGAAGCCAACCGCAATAATATTTTTTGCCACTGCAAAGACTGCGATCGCGAGTGGGTAGCTTCCTCCGACGACGTACCCTGTCAGTGCGGCAGCAAACGGGTGGAATATATTGCCTGCTGGCAATTTCCCGATGGTTAGCGCCTGTTGGCAATTTCCTGATGGCTAACGCCTGCTGGCAATTTCCTGATGGATAGCGCCTGCTGGCAGTTTTCCGATGGATAGTGGAGAGTTCGCGAACCATCCTACCCCTCAATGCCAGACTGTTGGCGAACGCTGCGGGCGATCGCGGAAATGTCTTCGTCCCCATAGCCCCGCGCCATCAGTCCCGTTTCAATCTGCTCCACGTAGGCCGTCATCGGCAGCGTTACTCCCAGCTCCCGCGCTGCTTCTAGGGCAATTAGCAGGTCTTTGCGGTGCAGCCGTACCCGGAAGCCCAGGGGATACTCGTTTTCAATCATGTTGCCAGAGCGGTGGGTCAACCCCCAGGAGCCTGCGGCCCCGCCGCCCACTGCCTGCACCACTTTACCCATATCCAAGCCCGCTTTCAGCCCCACAGCCATCCCTTCGGCGACGGCCCAGTAGGTGCCCGCCACAATAACCTGGTTGATCGCCTTGGTAAGCTGACCTGAACCGATGGGGCCAACGTGAGTAATCGTTTTGCCCATTGCCGCTAGCAGCGGGCGCACCTGCTCTACGTCCGCCGCTTCCCCGCCCATCATGATAGAGAGCGTCCCCTGCTGTGCCCCCTCCGAGCCGCCGGAGACGGGCGCATCTACCATACGAATGCCCTGCTGCCCTAACTGCGCGGCTAGCTGCCGGGTCACGGTGGGGCTAATGGTAGACATATCGACGGCGATCGCCCCTGCTGTGGCCCCATAAATCACACCATCGTCTCCTACCAAGACTGCCTCCACGTCTGCCGTCTCGCTGACGCAGGTAATAATCACCTCTGCCCCTGCCGCCGCTGCCTGAGGGGACTCTGCCCGCCTCGCCCCTGCTATAACTAGCGGTTCTTCGCGATCGCGGGTGCGATTATGCACCGTCACCTGATGCCCCGCCTGCAGCAAATTCATCGCCATCGGCCTGCCCATTGTCCCTAACCCAATGAATGCAACTTTCACAAATACCTCTTTTGCCTCGCATTCCTTTTATTGAGCACTAGTTGATAGTTCTGTGCAAGGGATGGATGGGGAAGGTGGGGGGGATGAGGGAGATGAGGAAGGTGGGGAGGATGAGGGAGGTAGGGAAGGAGTTAGTTGACAGGGACGTTGAATTTTCGCAGGGCTTGGGGTAGGTAGTCGTCTAGGTGCTGGATATGCTCGTCGGTTAGTTCGATCAGGTTCAGGTCGTTAGCGGCGTAAATCTGCTGTTTTTGAGTTTTGCGGGCAGCATATCGCGGGTTGTCCTCCAGTCCCCAATACTCGACATAGACTCGGCCTAAGCGAATATAAAAATCACAGTAGACCTCTTCTCCCTCTAGTCTCCAACACCGTGTCAAAATCGTTAAGTAACATTGTCTGTAATACCGCGATCGCTCTATTGTTATGACCGCCACCACTCCCAGCCTCTCCAGCCAGTATGATCCGGCCCAGACTGAAGCCAAATGGCAGCAGCGCTGGGAAGATCAGCAGATCTTTCAGGCCGACCCCAAGCATGAGGGCGATCCCTACTGCGTGATGATTCCGCCGCCCAACGTCACGGGCAGCTTGCACATGGGCCACGCCTTTGAGATGGCGCTAATTGACCTGTTGGTGCGCTATCACCGGATGCGGGGGCGCAATACTTTGTGGCTACCGGGCACTGACCACGCCAGCATTGCCGTCAGCGCCATTCTGGATCGAGAACTGAAGGAACAGGGCCAGACCCGTCAGGACATCAGCCGCGATGAGTACCTAGAACGGGCTTGGCAGTGGAAAGAGGAATCGGGCGGCACCATTGTTAACCAGCTCCGCAAGCTCGGCGTTTCCGTAGACTGGTCGCGGCAGCGCTTCACGATGGACGAGGGCCTGTCCAATGCGGTGATCACAGCGTTTAACTGGCTCTATGAAGAAGGGTTGATCTATCGCGGTAAGTACATGGTCAACTGGTGCCCCGCCAGCCAGTCCGCCGTTTCCGATCTGGAAGTTGAGAACCGAGAAGTTGACGGCCATCTCTGGCATTTCCGCTATCCCCTCACCGATGGCTCTGGTCATGTAGAGGTCGCCACCACCCGCCCCGAAACCATGCTGGGGGATACAGCCGTGGCGGTGAATCCTAATGACGATCGCTATAAGCACCTGATTGGCAAAACCGTAACCCTACCAATCATGGAGCGAGAAATTCCGATTATTGCCGATGAGTACGTGGATGCTGCTTTCGGCACTGGCTGCGTCAAAGTCACCCCAGCTCATGACCCCAACGATTTTGAAATGGGTCAGCGCCATCAGCTGCCCATGATCACCATCATGAGCAAAGACGGCAGCATGAACGAGCAGGCCGGTATCTTTGCCGGACTCGATCGCTTTAAGGCTAGAACCGCCGTCGTCAAGCGTTTAGAAGATGACGGCTTTTTAGTCAGAACTGAGGACTACAAGCATTCAGTGCCCTATAGCGATCGCGGCAAAGTCCCTGTGGAACCGCTACTGTCTACCCAATGGTTTGTCAAAATTCGCCCGCTGGCTGAAAAAGCCCTGGATGCCCTAGACAACCACGAGTCGCCCCGGTTTGTCCCTAGTCGCTGGCGCAAGGTCTACCGCGACTGGCTAGTGAGCCTGAAAGACTGGTGTATTTCCCGACAGCTCTGGTGGGGCCACCAAATTCCAGCCTGGTATGCGGTGAGTCAGACCGACGGTAAGATTACGGACGATACGCCGTTTGTGGTGGCGATGTCTGAGGCGGCGGCCAGGGAAAAAGCGATCGCCCAGTTTGGTGAAGGGGTAGAGCTGCGCCAGGATCCTGATGTGCTGGATACCTGGTTCTCCTCTGGGCTTTGGCCTTTCTCTACCCTGGGCTGGCCGAATGAAACCGCTGAGGACTTTCAGACCTACTATCCCACCACCACCTTGGTCACGGGCTTTGACATTATTTTCTTCTGGGTGGCCCGCATGACCATGATGGCGGGACATTTCACCGACCAGATGCCGTTTGAAACGGTTTATATTCACGGATTGGTGCGGGATGAAAATAGTCAAAAAATGTCCAAGTCCAAAGGCAACGGTATCGACCCGCTGCTGCTAATTAACAAATACGGCAGCGATGCCCTACGCTATACCCTCATCCGCGAGGTAGCCGGAGCCGGACAGGATATTCGCTTAGAGTACGATCGCCAGTCAGATGAGTCGGTTTCAGTTGAGGCATCTGGCAAGTTTGCCAACAAGCTGTGGAACGCTTCCCGCTTCGTGATGATGAACCTGGGCGGACAGACGCCAGCGGCCCTGGGTCAACCAGATGAGGCAAATCTAGAGCTGAGCGATCGCTGGATTCTCTCCCGCTTCTACCGGGTGGTGCAGCAAACCTGTGACTACGTTGATGCCTACGGCATGGGCGAGGCGGCGAAGGAACTCTATGAGTTTATCTGGGGCGATTTCTGCGACTGGTACATTGAGCTGGTGAAGTCACGGCTTCAGTCTGAAGGCGCTTCTAAGCACGTTGCCCAGCAAACCCTAGCCTACGTGCTGGATGGCATCTTACGGCTGCTACACCCCTTTATGCCCCACATTACCGAGGAAGTTTGGCATACCCTGAATCAGGCCGGGGACGACCAGTTCTTAGCAATCCAGGCATATCCCAGCGTCAATCCCGCACTTATCAATGCCGATTTGGAGCAGCAGTTTGACCTGCTGATTGGTGCGGTGCGCACCATCCGCAATCTTCGCGCTGAGGCCGGAGTAAAGCCTTCGGTGAAAGTAGAAGCGATTTTGCAAAGTGATGATGCTCAGGAACGCCAAATCCTGGACGCCACTGCGGCCTATATCAAAGATCTAGCCAAGATAAAGGAACTCACGGTGGCTAGTCTAGAAGTAGATCCTGGAACAGCTGAGAGAGTCGAGCCGGAGGTTCATGTGCCTGCTCCTCAGCCTGCCGCCGCCGAGGCCAGTCCCGAAGCATCTGCTGAGCCAGAAACCATTGTGATTACTTCAGAAGATGTAGTCGCCGAAGCCAGTGAAATCAGTCAGTCTGTGCTGACACTGCTGTCTAATCCACGGCAGTATTTAGGCAAATTCTTCAGCAGTATTCGCAGACCTGCTATTACCCTGGGGCTCTTATTTGGCCTGCTGCTGCTCCTGCGAGTATCGGGCGCTGTCTTGAACACGCTGGCAAGTTTACCGCTAATCGCACCGACTCTAAAACTGATCGGTCTGACCTACGTGCTTTGGTTTGCTAGCCAGAACTTGCTGCGCGGCCAAAAACGTCAGGAAGTCGGTCGGCAAATCCAGGCTCTCTGGCAGCAGGTGAGAGGCGATCAAACGGAAACGGCCAGACTAGAGCCTGCTGCTGAACCGAAGGCGCTACTGAAAGCGGCAGACACGCCTGCGCCTACGCCTACAGAGCCAGAAACCGCTCAACCTAAAATGTTTGCGGGAGTTGTCGGCACTGTCCAGGTACTGATTCCGCTGACGGGAGTAGCCGATGTAGAGACGCTGCGGGCCAAGATCGAGAAAGATCTAAGCCGGGTCGAAGGAGAGATCAAGTCCCTCTCTGGTCGTCTGAGCAATCAGGGCTTTGTGGAGAAAGCCCCTGCCGAGGTGGTGCAGGGTGCCCGCGACGCCCTAGCTGAAGCCGAGACTCAGGCGGAAATTCTGCGCGATCGCTTAGCCCGTCTGTAGCGGCGTAAACTGCTGCTTGAAACTTGGGCAAGCTTCTGAAAGCTGTGATCACAGGAGCCGCTTGTGACTTTTAGCATCGTCATCACCACCTACAATCGCCTCGATTTGCTCAAGCGGGCGATCGCCTCGGCCTTAGAACAGACGGTTCCCTGTGAGGTGATTGTGGTGGACAATGCCTCTGCTGATGGCACTGAGGCGTATGCGGCAAGTCTGGGCGATCGCATCCGCTATCAGCGCAACTCAGCCAACTTGCAACATGCTGGAGCGGTGAACGCTGGGGTAGAAATGGCGACGGGGGACTGGATCAAGTTTGTAGATGACGACGACTATCTAGCCCCAAACTGTATTGAGCAAATGCAGGCAGCGATCGCCCTGCGGCCCCAAGCAGTGATCTGCTCCTGTCAGGCGGCCCAGGTAGATACTGACGGGCAGGAACTCAGCCGCACGGCCCCAACCGGCCCCGGCACGATTTTCTATATTCCTCAGGCCGATATTCACTATGGCATGTTGCTAGAGGTGGTCCCCTTTGGTACGCCGATTCAGGTGGCGGTACGGCGAGAGGCGTTTCTCCAGTCCGGCGGTTGGGATTTGACCATGACGAGCTGTGACGATATCGACTCCTGGATTCGCGTGGCTCAGTTTGGAGACGCTCTGTTCCTCAACCAGTGCCTGGCCTATCGTACGGTTTGGCCCGGTGGCTATGACCAAAAAATTGCCCTGCGTCAGCGCTTAGATACCAATGTCCTGATCAAAGAGCGAATTTATCATAACGTCAGCAATAAGCATCAGACCGAGCTGCCCGCAATGACAGATATTCGCCGCTACCTGCACCTGCATTGGGGCCTAGTAGCGCTGAAGCAAAAGCGGCTCAGTGAGGCGATCGCGCTGACTTGGCCTGCCCTGTTTTCACCTGCTGCTTGGCAATTACTAAAACAGGCCCGCGCTGCGCGTAGTTCTCAGGCTCGGTCAAATATTATTGCCAAAATCAAACTGGTTTAAGAAAACGTTGTAGTTTACCAACGCTGCAAGTTTTCCAAACGTGTCTTTTCTGTATGGGCTTCACGAGAAAGCACCTGAAGGTTTTCTAAAACTGTTAAGCCGCCTTCTGACATAGGTACAATGTGGTCAATTTGAAAGTTCCTTCGCATAGAACTTCTCAAACCGCTAAGGGCACAGGTTATAAACCCTTGTGCATCTGTGTATTTGGCAAAGACATCGTCCTTAAGGTTCCGATATTGAGCTGGATCCCGCTCTCTCATTTCAAAGAGAGAAAGTTTCTCAATGGGGATTTCATCTGGAATAAAAACTGGCGGAGTTACAGTTAAGTCACTATATACGCCCAGTAATTTATTTATTTCAATGTCAATTTGCTTTTTGAAGTACAAAAAGTTGTATCCGAATAGGACTTGCCAGAATGTAGCGCTATCATTCCATAAGGAATTAAGATACTCAGTCATTTGTTTGAGCGTAAAATCACTGTCATAGATATGCTTGGCTACAATCGTCAAATCGCACTTTCTTCGCTCGCTAAAAGCTATAAACTCCGGCTCCATTTCTTTTTGAGCATAAAAGCGTAGAATATTTTTAACATCTTCATCTCTATAGCCTAGTAAGAATGAATAATCGGGAAAATAAAGAGATTTAGTTAACTGCAAAAGTTTTTCTAACTCTTCATCAGTTAGTATCTCTCTATCGTCAATGCTGATATCTTTAAACACAGCCTCTAAATCATTGACAAAGCTGTCATAAGCCTCCTCAGTGTCGTTATACAGTAAAACATCGTAATTCCGGTTAACAGGTTCTCCGGATTCAGAAGGTTCAAGGATAGAAAATCGATAAATTCCAACAGGTACTCGCTTGAGGAAATACAACTTTTCTAAAGTAGTTGTATCGATGGAGTCATCCATCATTCGCGCAAACTCTTCAATCTTTTCGATAGAAATAAGTCGAGCAATTCGCTTCATTGTCTCGACATTCTTCTCAATGTGCTCTGTATCTTCGTCAAGATGAAGTTTTTCAGGATTGACCCAGTTAATCTTGTCTTCCCAATTGTCAATAAAGCTAACTACATAAGCTTTTTCGGTACCACCTGCCGTCTTTCCTCGTAAAGCTCTACCGATCATCTGAGTCATCAAGATTGTAGATGTCGTGGGGCGAGTCAGGAAAACTGTTTGAACATTAGGTAGATCAACTCCTTCAGTCAACATTTCTACGTTGATGAGGACTTCAATTTCGCCTGCTCTAAATCTTTTGATTTTTTCTGAATTTTCTTTGGGCGAAGTAGTCACTCCTGTATTTATATCCACTATTTTGCCGACTACAAACTCAGACTCGACACCTTTGCTTCTGAAGACAGCATTTAAGGCGATGGCATGAGCAACATCGATGGCAAAGACAAGTAGAGGCTTATACTTTTCTCGATTATTGATGTAATGCTGGACAATACGCTGATTACGAACTTTAGAAATTGCTATATTCTCGGCTACTTTCTTTGGTATTTTGTCAAAATTTTCAATTGCCCTGATATCTTTGTCATTCAGCGTTTGATGAAAATCTAAATTTGTCTCTAAATTCTCGAAAATAGGCTCAGAAAGAATGCCTCGCGTAATTAGGGTTCGCAAATGCTCTGAAAAGATAATATCGTCGGGAAATACCTTTTTAAGTAAGCCTTGTTCACCTTCATCTGTCCTAAAAGGAGTTGCGGTTAGTCCCAACATTCTAAAATTGCTAGACTTTCCTCTATCGCTAAAATTTTGCTTAATATTAGTAATTAGCTTGCGATAGGTCTTTGCCGTAGCATGATGCGCCTCATCAACAACTAGAAGAATCGTATCAGCGTGATTTATCCAGTTGTTTGTAAGATATTTAAGTCCGCCATTAAGGCTATCCTTACTGGCAACAATAATATCGTCGGAGGGATCAATATTGACGGGCCGATCGTGCTTTGGATGCCCTGAAATTACCCGATATCTAAACTCATCAATATTATTCAACAATGACGTATAGGCACTAAACTGTAGTGTCTCAGCTGCTTGATCTAGTAGCTCGTGCCGATGGGCAATCCACAATACCTTTTTTCGTTTATCTATAAAATTCCGTAGTAGCCAGTGAATAGCTGTTAGTGTTTTACCACCCCCTGTTGGTAAGACTAATAATCCTTCAAATGAAGACCGATTAATTTTGTCTAGCGCCTTAATAGCTTCATTTTGATGAACGTACAGTTCTTTAGGATTTTTGCCTGCAATAACTTGAATCTGACCTGAGTACTCAACTGGAACTGTTTGCATGGCACTGAAATCAAAAAGCTATCTTAATTTAGGGAGGTTTTCCCAACTCTACATGACCCTGTTGTTTCTTGCCCTAAATATTCCCAAACTTCACGATTTCTGCATCGAGAGTTCTTGTTGATGAGTATGAGATTTGAACAAGTTAGATACTGATAGGCTAATTTTGATTGTCTCTGTATCGACAGACTGAGTGGTATGACTGTTATTTTACTTTTCAGTATTAATCTAGATATCCACAATGAGTTTCAGGCTGAATGGTCATAGGACATTTTGCAGAAGAGTGCGAAATTCTCTAGGCTCGTAGCCTCATTTTACGGTTGACGCCGATCGCCTGATATCTCAGTCGGTACTGGATCGTAGCCCCCCGGATGAAACGGATGACAGCGGCAAATGCGACGAATTGCTAAGCCACTGCCGCGCCAGGGACCGAAACGATCGATCGCTGTCAGCGCGTATTGGGAGCAAGTGGGCTGAAAGCGGCAGCTTGGCGGCAGGAGGGGCGAAATCAGTCGTCGATAAACTTGAATGAGCGTTAGCAATACTCTTTTCATTAGCTGATCTTTGCGATCGCTGTAATAGCTATTCTCTAAGCGATATCCCTATCCTACCGAAGTCTAATCAGATCTATTTGAGCAACCAGTAGCGCCAACACGTGCTCACAGAGAGTTTCAAATGGCTTAAACATGAGGAAACTCAGGCCCAAGTCCCACAGATTTGACTCGTACACAGCGTAATACTCAAACTCTTCCACGGCGATCGCCTGTAGCAGAATCATCAGATTGATCCAGCAATAGTGAACCGTGGCCGTCCAGACGACCCCCTGTCCCCAAGTGAATCCAGCAGGATGAAAGCGAACGCGAAGATCTTGCATCATGCTCCGTGCCAGCGAGTGATTGAGCGGAACTCAGCCGATAGCGAAACTGAACCTATAAAGTTGTGAAATAGCTGAATGCGAAGCAGTGTGAACGCCATCAGACTCGATGAGCAAGTCACACTTTCGCCAGCATACTCAAAAAAGGCGGCAACTGAGAAGGGGAAATTGCAGCATATTTTTTAGCCATATCGGGCGTGAGGCTGTCTGCTGTATTCGCCAGAAGCACTAACCGTAGAACTGTTTGAAGATGAAAGATAAATTCGTCAAGCTAATTTGACATTTTGTTACAATAATGGCTATATTGTTTACATTGATTTACAAAACAGCGGCCAGACTGAGAGAATCATCCTCAATCTGGCCCTTTATCAACCGCTACAAGTAGAAGGAGATATAGATGGCAATCGTAGTTGCTTTATTGGTCGTGGGCTGGGCAGCCGTAGCGCTAATTGGCACCCAGGCTTACTTTCGCGGCGAACAGTCCAAACCGATTCACGAGCGCAACTGGAACTCCAACGGCTTTGAGGCGATCGCCACATCCGTAACAGGTCGAGAAACCAGCTATCGCGATCGCGTCCCTGCCTACAGCGGCGACGCCTACACCAGCGAAATGCTTGCCAAGTAGTTTCTTCTAATTGCCTCCTGCGGGCAGACAACTAGGTTAATTCTTCATCTTGAGAGTCATCAGCTTCTAGCAAATCGCTAGGAGCTTTTTCTTTAACCAAGGGCGGCAGCTCCGGCACCACGACGACCAGGCTGCGCGGCTGACAGATAATTTCAACCGGTGTCGTGCCGATGATTTCACCATCGAGGACAACTTTTTGCGGCGGCGTAGTTTCAATCCGAATTTGAGACGCGCGCAGGGCGACCATATCTTCGCGCTCTGGCACTGTGCGGACGAGAGCTGAACCAAAGAGGTTCAGCAAAGTATTGAGGCTCTGTAGCTTAGTTTGGGCGGTTGAAATAGTGACATCTAGCAAACCATCGTTGACAATGACCTGCCCCAACCCCTGAGCCAGCACCGAGGTCGGTGGGGCTGCATTAGCAACCGTGACTGCCCCGGATTGGAAGCTACGAACCTCACCGTTGATCTCGATCTGGGTATCAAAGAGTTCTTGCTCGTTGAGCTGTTGAATGCCTGCGAAGATATAGCCCAAAACGCCAAATCGAGCTTTCAAATCGCCGTCTGCTCGCTCCACCATACCTGCTTCATAGCCAATGCCTGCTAAGAGCGTCATGGTCTGCCCATTGCACTGCGCCGTATCAATAATCGCGGTCAGTCCTGTCAAAATAATCTCGCAAGCGGCTCGCAAATCAGCCGGAATATTGAGCACAGCCGCCAGGGCATTAGCGGTGCCTCGCGGCAAGATACCCAGCGGAATGTGAGTATTGACTAAGGTGCTAGCCACCGCTGAAACTGTGCCATCGCCGCCGGAAGCAATTAGCATATCTGCGTCTGCTGCGATCGCCGCTTGGGCCAGCGTCACTGCATCCATAGTGGGGGTAGTGCAGTGAACCGCAAGGTGTAGGCGAGGCTCTAGGATCTCGCGAATTAGACTAAGCTGCTGCTGCGGATTACCCTGTCCGGCAGTCGGGTTGAAAATCAGGTGGGCAACGCGCTGGCGGGCGAACTGATTGAGCAGGGCTTCAGCCGTAGCAATGTTGGTCGCCAGCGGCACATTATGAACGTTGCAGATGCGTAGAAGGGCATTGACATCAGGCTCGTGGGGCTGGGCATAGAGCGGATCAATCAGAAAAATGACGGCCAATATTGCTTGACTCGCGACCTGCGCTGAGATTTGAGCGTCTCCTCCCAGCGGCCCTGAGAGCAGAGTCTCGACCGTTAAATCCGTATTCCCCCGAATTCTTTGGCCGGTCGTCCCGGTAGCTACCAGGTGATAGCGCTGCAAGACATCTTGGTAACGCCGCACCAGGGCTACCATGTCGTCCTTTTTGCCATCATGGGCAATCAGCGCAATCGTTGTGGGCATAAACTACCGCTGGTAAACTAATTTTCTCGTTCTACTAAGATTACGTTCTCTGTTACCTTTTCAAACGTATCGTCATGACTGATCACAAAAAGCTGGTTAAAGGTTCTGATGCGGGCGATCGCCTCGGCTAGGCTGTCGCGGCGAGGCCGATCCATATTGGTCGTCGGTTCGTCGAAGAAGGCAACGTCAATATCTGCCAGCACCTTCAACAGTGCCAGCCGCACCGCCAGCGCCGCGCACATTTGCTCTCCGCCGGAAAGATTAATGAAGCGGCGGGCATGGGCCCCTTCCTGCACCAAAATTTCATAGTCGCGCGTCCAGGTGAGGGCAACGTTTTGTCGGTTTAGCAGCTCCCGAAACAGGCGATCGGCTTCTCTAGAAATGGTTTGCACATAGCGCTCGGTGATACGTGGCCCCGCCTCTTTGTATACCTTGCGGGCAAAGTTGATAAAGCGGCGGACGCGATCGCGCTGCTGCAAATCGCTTTGAGCGCGATCGCGCTTGGCGGCAATTTGCTGTAAGTTGGCTAGCTGCTGGTTCAAATTCTCTAGAAGCTGCTGCTGTTGGGGCAAGCTGCCCAACAGGCGATCGACCTGAGACTGCGCCTGCTGCTGAGCATGTTCGAGCTGCTGAAGCTGCTTGGGATCATGGGCTTGCTGGAGCTGCTGGAGCCGCTGCTGGAGCTGGCTATGAGCGGTCGTCATTTGGTCTAGTTCCGCGATCGCTGCTTCTAGATCGGCGGCAAGTTGGGGTTGGGCTTGGGCCTGCTGCTGATTTTGCACATAGAGCAGATAGCCCGCCTGCTGCGCCTGCTGCTGCTGCCGCAGCTCTGTAATCTGGGCAGCGAGGCTTTCAAACTGACTGAGCTGCTGATCGAGGTCGCTAATCTGACCTTGCACTTTAGCCTGAGCAGCGGCGAGCTGCTGCTGACGGCTTTGAATTTGGGGCTGCTGCCGCAGAGACTGCTGCAAGACACGGCCACGACTGCGAGGATCTTGGAGCTGAGCTAGCGCCGCATTGAGCGGGGCGGCCTGCTGCTGCAGATGGGATACAGACAGCGTTTGCTCCAAAGCCTGAAGCTGCTGCTGGAGCTCGGTCTGCTGCTGCTGTAGCTGCTGCTGGCGGCTCAGGTGAACCGGCAGCGTATCAAATTCGGAGCGCTGCTGATAGCCTTGCTGCAACTGCTGCCGTATCTGAACTAGCTGCTGCTGTAAGGAACTGGTGGCGGTCTGAGCAGCTAGGTCTTGCAAAATGCTGGCGATCGCTGCTGAGGTTTCCTGATTCAGCGTCAGTCCCTCAGTAATTGCCTGTCGTAGGGACTCAATGGCCGCGTGGCTGAGCAAGGGGGCACTTTCCTGCAGCGTCTCTAAGTTCTGCAACGCCGCCGCAGCCTGACTGGCATAGCGATCGCCCTGGTTTTGGCTGCGCTCTACGAGCTGCTTGAGTTCGGTCTCAAACTGCTGAGCGGCCTCTACGCGGCTGAGCTGCTGCTGTAGGCGATCGCGCTGCTGCTCGTGGGCAGCAATTTGCTCTATCACAGGTTTGAGCTGCCCTAGCTGATGAATGGTCTGTCGGGTTTGACCCAGTTCACTTGCTACCTGCCTTAGCTGCTGCTGCCAGCTCCGCTGTAGGGTTTGCTGCTGCTGAGCGGCTTGCTGCTGCTGGTTTATGTGCTGGAGCTGCGTCTCTAAGTCCGCCTGCTGCTGGATTAGGGGTTGGAGCTGAGCCAGTTCCGCCTCAGTGGCGCTGGCCTGCTCTAGCTGCAAGGTTAACCGCGTTAGTTCAGATTGGCGCTGGGCTAGCTGGCGCTCCAGGGCCTGCCGCTGAGACTGGATCTGCTGCTGCTGCTGACTTTGCGCTTCTAGCTGCTGTAGGGTTTCGCTGGTTTGCAGGTAGGCATGATGAGCTGCCTGCTGGGCCTGACAAACCGCTGCTGCCTGCTGGGCCTGCTGTAAATTTTGCTGCAGGAGCTGATTGGCCTGCTGCCGGGCCTGAAGCTGGGTATAGGCTTGCTGGAGCTGGTTTTGCGCCTGCTGCAGCTCAGCTGCCTGCTGGCGCTGCTGCTGTAATTGTTCAGCTAGCTTTGCCAGCTCAGTCTGCTGCATCTGGAGCTGCGCTTTGCTTTGACTCAAGCTTTGGCTGACCTGCTGCTGTTGCTGCTGAAGCGCTTCCCAGTTTTGTAAGCTTTCCTCGTACTGGGCAATTTCTCGCTGCTGGGCTTCTACCTGGGCCTCAGCATACTTTCTCAAGTGGTTGGATTGCTTATAGACCGTACGGTAAGCCTCAACCTTCAACACGGTATCAAAGATGGGCTTGCGCTTATCCGGCGGCAGCAAAAAGTCAGCGGTAAAGGTGCCTTGAGGGACACCAATTGTATTGGCAAAAAGCTGGGCTAAATCCGTGCCTGGCTCTACTCCCAAATGCTGACGCAGCCAAGGCAGCACCTCATCCTTGACGCGGCTGAGCGCCAAACGCTGGTCAAGCTGTGGATCAAACAGGGTATAGCCGCGACTGGTACAGCGCTGCACTTCATAAGTCCGGCTGTCGTGACTAGAGACAAAAACGACTCTGACCTGGGCGCTGCTGCTGCCGTTGCGGATCAGGTCTTCTCGTTTGTAATCGCCCTGGTAGTTGAAAAGTGCCCAGGCGATCGCTTCTAAAAGACTGGTCTTGCCAGCCCCATTCTCACCACAGATCGCGTTGGTGCCAGGCTGAAATTCAAAGTGGCGATCGCTGTGAGCTTTAAAGTTTTTGAGGGTGAGTGAGAGAATCTGCACTGGGTTTGCGGCAACGGTCGTTACGGTTAGAGTACTGCTAATCAGTACACCTGCTCTAACAGCATAGCCGCTTCCGTAGAACCTTGCCGTTCTCTAAATCGGATTACTGGCAAACGGTGACTGCGCTTATATCAGAGCTACTTGTTGAGAACGAATAGGTTGCAGGAGCTGAGGTGGGCATTATCGCCTGATGGGTAAAAATTGTCGGTGGACACTCCCAGGTGTTTAACTGACTCTCTGAGGTCTGAGAAATTTGCAGCTGCAGCAGTGAAGCTATATCTGCAGCAGAGAAATTAGTCTCAATAGAGTCCGTTTCGTTGGCTAGCTGGCGCTGCTCTAGCGGCGAAGCAGTCGTTGGCGCTGCCACTTCAGTTTGAGTCGTTCGGGGCTGGGCGGCTGAGGGCTGTGGAGTAGCGAGGGAAGCAAGGCCAGAACGCGATCGCATTTCTGCAATTTCTCCCCTCTGAGCCGAAGAGAGGGCTTCTTGGGCGCCTTGACGACTGCTTAATAGCCAAACCAGCCCGGTGGAAACCATGCAGGGCAACAGAAATCCCAAAATACCTACCTGCAAGTAAGTTCGCCGCCGCACCTGGCGGCTCTGCTTCAGATACTGCTGGGCCAGAGCCGATGGCTCCGAAGGATGACGCTGCCAAAAAAGCTCAGCTTCGCTCAGCCGGTTTTTAGAGAGCAGATAGTCTAAGGCGAGCGGTTGTCCCTGCTGCTGCCATTCCTGAGCGGCTGCTTCTAGCCGTCGCTGCTGCCTCAAAATTTCTCGCTTGTCTTGCAGCCATTCGCGCAGAAGTGACCAGTTGCGAATCAGAGACTCGTGCACAATATCAACCGTATCCCTTGTGACCGGAGCTAATCTATCCCTCGGAGCCGGTTTCGGCCACTGTCCTCTGGGCTGCGTCTGGTCAGAGCGCTGAGCAGAATTTACGATTACTAACTTGGCCGTTACCAACTTCTCTAAGGTTTGCTCAATCAGCTCAGCTGAGAATTCGTGATTGATCAGCTCAGCTTTCTGAATCCGGCGGCGGCTGTCTTCAGCTCCCTCTCCCAGCTCACAGAGACAGAGAAAAATACGCCGGGCGGCCTGCTGTTCAGCCTCTGTTAGGCTTTCATAAACTGCGGTGGCTCGCTGGCTAAGAATTTGACGGACACCGCCTAGTTCAGCATAGGCTTCCAGGGTAAGCTCGGTGGAAGCGTCGCAGGCATTGGCGATTTGTCGCTGCCATAGCTCTGCTAGTGTCAGCTGCAACAGGGGCAGTTCCCCCGGCGCACCGACGATATCTAACAAAATGCTGTAGAGCAAATTTGGGTCGTACTGAATTTTGAGTTTTTTAGCTGGCTCCGTAATCGTAGACTTAATCTTTTCATAGCTGAGGGGAGGCACCACTAATAGATTTTGACGCATCAAAACCGACAAGGTGGGATAGCGATTGAGCGCATCTTGATAGTCACCCCGCAGGGCGACCACGACCCGCAGGCGGGTTTCCGGTTCTTGTAGAGCCTGCAGAATGCAGTCTAAAAACTGCTGTCGCTGAAACTCCTCTTGGCAGTGGCTGAAGAGTTCTTCTAGCTGGTCAATCACCAGCAATAGCTGGGGTTTAGCTGCGGTTTGTAACTGTGTCTGCTGCTGAATAAAAGTTTGCGTGGCGGCCTGCTGGGGGGCAAAGCTGGTCTGGACAAGCTGATTGAGACCCTGACCGCCTGCCTGCAAAAAGCTCATGGCTTGACGTAGCTGCTCTGCCCGTACCAGCCCTGAGGCATTGGGATCGATGAAGGCCGCTGCTAGACTCGTCAGGGGTGAGTCAGTCGGCGTTATATATCTAATCTGCCACTGACGACTACCCGGCAGTTTGTTCTGCTGAAGCTGATGGATTAGCCCCGCTCGCAAGAGAGATGTTTTGCCGCTGCTGGAAGCCCCGATAACAGCGCAAAAGCGCTGGCGCTCGATGCTTTGTAGTAGCTGGGCGGTCGCTTCTTCCCGGCCAAAGAAAAAGTCGCCGTGGCGCTCGGTGAAGGCAGACAGTCCCTGATAGGGACAAAATTTGAGCGCAAACTGCTTGAGGCGATCGAGCGTTGGGACAGGAGAGGTTGAGAGCGTTGCCGTACGGCCTGAAGAGCGAGTCAGCATAATTTCGCTGCCGGATGTCTCAAACAGGGGCTGCTGAATTTCCCCCTTGAGCTGCTGGCTGACTGAGCGTAGCAGGCTGTGATTTGTGACAATGCCGGTTTCAGATTTTTCAGGCTTGAGTCCAGCGAGTAGCGCTTCTGTAAAGACGCTGTAGTTTGAGCCTAACGACTGGTAGGCTGACTCAAATTCGCGGGAGGCCGCCATAAACAGGCGATCGCTGCCCTGATGTGCGCCCGGATCGGCTTCTAAAAAGTTTAGTAACTCGCCGCTGTGGCAACAGTCTAGCCAAATCACTTTTTGCGGCACCGGGCTTTCTTGCAGCAGTCGCCGCAGCCAAAATAGAGAAAGACCATAAATGCCCATTTCCGGATCGGTTTCACTAGTGGCTAAATAGCCCTCACGAATGCCTGCCTCGCGCTGAAACCCGTGACCGGAAAAGTAGAAAACAGCGGTTTGCGGAACGTGTTTACCAGCTGGTTTGAAAAGCTGAATCAGCGCATTTTCCAGCTGCCGGGTCGTGACAGCGGTGTGCTGACCAACCTTGGGCGTGCTGGATTCAATGATCTCTGGCATGCGGTGAACCCGAAATTCACCGTGATTTTGTAAGCAACTAGCGATCGCCTCTGCATCATAACTAGGCGACTGCAAGCGCGGCAGTTTTTGATAGTGGCTCACACCAACCACTAAAGCATCTCGTACCATTTTTGTAGATGACCTCCGAGGAGTCGCAATGAGTTAATTTATCGTCAGCAAATGGGATTGCAGTCAGAAAAAAACTCGAATAATAAATCTATTTCTGAAAGTGTGAATATAGAAAAGCACATAGATAAATAGCTACTAAAAACAGGGAACGTGGCGAATGACTAAAGCGGCTGTGTAAATGGCTGACTATCTATTTCTTTTAAGCAACGAACTAAGCGTAAATATTTCATCAGTCTCTAAAAAAAGACCGCGTTAGAAACAAAATGCTTGGTTCAAATGCAGACATTGAGATTTTGTCAGGACAGTAAGTGGATTAACGCTCGCTATTCAAACATATCCGCGCTAATCTCAACCTCTCAAGGGGGGCGTTACCCCTGAGGGGTCTAGCAATCCTCTGCGTGCGTAGAGGTAATACCGCAATAACTTTGCCGCTTTCTCAGCATATTCTGTGATTCTAAAGGCCGAAGAAAGGGGATGTTTAAACTTGGCTTAGTAGTTTTTACTGACTAATGAAACGGTTTCTAAGTATTTGCCACAGTAGCGTTAGTGGAGTTTCAGCTAAAAGTCGTAATCTTAAAGCGATTTGCGGGATTGAATAAAATATTAAATATTCGCAATCATTAGAAGCGGCGATCGCTAGGAATTGAAACACCGACAGCTAAAAAGCGTTCTGATAGATAAATGAGTCTAACTGTGTAGCTGCCTTAATAGGCTGCTAGCTAAGTCTTTGATTTTTCCTTGCCCAGTTTTTTAATAGAGAGAGCAGTTAATAGTGAAATCTGGCCTGCTTTTAGTAAAAAGAAAATTCGGCAATGGTGAGCTGTCCGCCTAAGCAGTGAAACTTAACGCTTTGAATATCTTCTGCTTTGACCTGCAAGAGCTGATTGGGGTCGAGGCCAGTTTCCGAGGTAGCCAAATTGGCGTCGGTAATTTCTTCTTGAGCCACAATGCGCTGCTGCGGATCAAAGGCAATGAGCAGCATGGGCTGGGAACAGGTGATACGCCCGCTCACTGACTTGACCGGCCGAATAAAGGAGGCCGTGATCCAGCCTGACTTGGGCGAACCCGTGACAAGGCGATCGCCAGAGTAGGTAGGATAAGCCGGATTAGAAGGCTCCACCACCACGGCATTGTCAAAAACAACGCCTAAATCCTGGAACTGGTCGCTGAGCAAGGTGAAGGTCGAAAGACTGTCCCAGTTCAAGCAGGTTTCAGTGATCGAACGAGGCGCTAGTGGCGCTTCTGTCGCTGCTTCAATCTCTAAAAGCTGGGGAATCGCCTCTACTGCAATACTGTCCCAATCGTACTGCGCATCTGCAAAGGGTTGTGATGAAAGCGGTTGCCGGGATTGTTGAGGAACCATAAAAAAACTGGGTAAAAAGACGCTAAGACTGCTTTCTAGTCAATCAAACAAGAATCCGCACAATCTAGTAGATGCCTTCACCCATATTTTGCACGATTGCTCAAAAAAATATGGGTTGAAACCGTAAATATACGTGTTTTGGCGTAGATCGATTTGTGCTTGCACGTTTCTCACAGTCTCTGCCCTATCATTATCATGGCATAACAACTTTAAAAGACGCCCCGCCAACTTCATCAGTTCCTTATCAAAAATCTCCAGAATAATGCTGATCCCGCCTGGCTTTGAATCCAACTCTGTTGTGACCCGGCTGGGCACTCTAGTCTACTACAGGTCTAGTCAATCATCCGAGCCGGATAAGACAGCACTGATCTTCCTGCACGGTTTTGGCGGGGGGTCCTCTGCCTATGAATGGTCAAAGGTGTATCCGGCTTTTGCTGAGCGCTACCGGATACTGGCTCCTGATTTACTGGGCTGGGGCCGATCTGACCATCCTGAACGGCGCTATCAGCTAGAAGACTATTTAGAGACGCTGGCAGACTTTCTAGGGCAGGTCAGCTCCAAGCCCGTGATTGCTGTTGCTTCCTCTCTGACCGCTGCTATGACAATTCGGCTGGCGATCGCTCAGCCTCAGCTATTTCAGGCTTTAATTTTGGTGGCTCCGGCAGGACTGTCTGATTTTGGCGAAAACTACGGCAACTTCTTCTCGCAGCTAGTCAGTCTCCCGGTTGTAGAGCAGCTTCTGTACAGCGGCGCGATCGCTACAGAAGTGGGAATTCGCAGTTTTTTGGAACAAAGACAGTTCGCTGAGGCTAAGCGCATCTCGGCTGAGATTGTCACCGCCTATTTACAATCGGCCCAGCAGCCCAACGCGGCAGCGGCAGCTTTAGCCTTCGTCAGAGGCGATCTTTGCTTTGATGTCGCTGAAGGGATTGAGCAGTTATCGACGCCCACCGCTCTAATCTGGGGGAGCGCCGCCCAGTTTACGCCGCCCGCAATCGGAGAGCGTTTGATGGCACTCAATCCGCAGGCTTTTCAATCTTTGGAAATCTTGGCGGGAGTTGGGCTAACGCCGCAGCTAGAAGTCCCGGCGGTCATGATTGGTCTGATAGAGCGGTGGCTGCGAGGGTTAACAGAGTGACAAGACAGTCGCGATCTCAGAGATAATTTCTAAATATTTGCAAAGGACTGATAAAGATTCTGGGTTTACACCCAGATCCACTATTTAGATCTCTTACGCTGATTAGAGACATATCCGTATATATGACTACGGGCTGTATCTGCAAATCTTTTGAAGAATCAGGCTTAGGGGCAAAAGCCGTAGTTTTACCGGCTGACAAGGGCAAGTCTCAAATTGCGCAAAAGTTAGGCAATTTGGCCTAAAAGCGACTCTAAAATTTTTCGCTTCAGTTAATGAATACCATGCAGGTAAACAAGCTCAATTTAGTGCAGAATCAAGGCTGGTTTAAACGCGATCGCTCTCGGAAGCGTTTGCGAATGGCTAATTTCAAGTTTTTTTATCGGTTTGGGCCAAGGCAGCTTGTTCAGGGGACGGTCAGGGGTGAAGTGCTGTGCAACTTGCCGAATTTAGCCTTTAACCTCCACGCGGTTGAGGCGGTTTACCTAGACCGGGCTAATCAAATACAGCTTCACTTCAATCAAGGTTTTGGTCAGTTTCATCTGGACTCACCCAAAGTTTTATTTTTAGGCACTAATACCGCTTCAGGGGCCTTTTTTAGCTTCAATGATCGCGGCGGGGAAGCTTCTGTCTTTGATGGTTCTTGCTGGATTGCTTCCGGTTGGGAACCCACCCAGTGGCTTTTGCAAGAGATGCCCGCTAGCGTCCCCTCTCCCTGCTGGCAGTTACCTACCTCGGCGTTGACCTAGAGCGAGCGTCAACAGCGTCTATGGTAGTGGTCATTCTGATGCATCTCGGCTTCGTTACAGAACCTGAAACTCTGACCTATTTTCCCAATTGAATAGCCATACTAGGGGCAACGTTAGCTGGCAAAGGAGGTAAACCCTTGCTACGCGATGCCCGTGATTACCAAATTTTGTTTTTGAGTCTCTTCTTAGTCTTGGGGATAGCCCTACGAGACTGGACTCTGCGACCAGAGATGGTGGCGATCGCCGCCGTGACCTGTTTGAGCACGCAGGGGCTGCTGTCACTGCTGCAGAGTCGCTGGCTGCAGCCCAGCAGTCTCAACGAGCAATCGGCTCAGCCCAAAGCATCTCATCTTCAGCTCAACTGGCGCAGCCCCCTGATTACTGCTCTGGGCCTGAGTTTACTACTGCGAGTCGATCACCTCAGCACGATGGCTTTAGCTAGCAGCTTAGCGATCGCCAGCAAGTTTTTGCTTAAAACCGAGGATAAGCATTTTTTCAATCCGGCCAACTTTGGCATTATTGCAGTGCTGCTGCTGACCCAGGATGCCTGGGTTTCGCCGGGGCAGTGGGGCGAAGATATGTGGTACGGCCTGATCTTTTTAGGGGCAGGCGGTTTAGTGCTGAAGCGGGTAGGTCGCTGGGATACAACGGTGGCTTTTTTGGGCAGCTACACGCTGCTGGAAGCGCTGCGCAACGTCTATTTGGGCTGGACTTGGGATGTCTTGGCCCACCGACTGATGAGCGGCTCCCTGCTGCTGTTTGCGCTGTTCATGGTGACCGATCCGCGCTCAATTCCTAATGCCAGAGCGGCGCGGCTGCTGTGGGCCAGTGCGATCGCTGTGCTTACTTTTGTTCTACGTAATTATTTCTATCAGCCGGACGCCGTTTTCTGGGCCTTGTTTATTGTTTCTCCTGGTACGTTGCTGCTGGATCGTCTGTGGAGCGCTCAGCGGTTTGAATGGCAGGCAGGGACACGATCAGCCGCCCTGCTGGAGGGAAATTAAGACGAGTAGCAGGTTGCAAGTAAGTAGGAAGTTTTGCAGTGGGAGTTGGAGTTATGAATCGCTGGCGTTCTCTTTTTCTAAGCTTAGCGGCGATCGCTTTTTTTCTGGGGTTGGCGCCGAGTGCCTGGGCCTTTTGCGGCTTTTACGTTGCCAAAGCCGACACTAGCCTCTATAACCAAGCCTCACAGGTGATTATTGCCCGCGATGGCGATCGCACGGTACTGACGATGGCGAATGACTATCAGGGAGAGGTAACTGATTTTGCCATGGTGGTTCCTGTCCCCACCGTATTGGCAGAAGAACAGGTAAACGTGGGTGAGCCAGCAATTGTGGAGCGATTAGACGCCTTCAGCGCCCCGCGCCTAGTGGAGTATTTTGACCCCGACCCCTGCCGCCCGCCGCTGGTTTATGCGCCTGCTGCGGATGCCCTGCTGCAGCGAGCCAACAATGCTGTCGCAGAGCAGGCAGAGGATGAGGTGCTAGGGGTGACGGTTGAGTCGAGCTTTACGGTCGGTGAGTACGACATCGTGATTCTCAGCGCCCGCGAGTCGGACGGGCTAGAAACCTGGCTGCGTCAAAACAACTATCGCATTCCCCCCGGTGCCAGCGAGCTGCTGCGGCCCTATATTCGCCAGGGGATGAAGTTTTTTGTAGCTAAGGTGAACTTGGAAGAGTTCGATCGCGCTGGCTTTCAGTCGCTGCGCCCGCTGCAAATGGCGTACGAGTCGCCCCGCTTCATGTTGCCAATTCGCTTAGGCATGATTAACGCTCAGGCCGCGCAGGACTTAGTGGTTTATATCATCACGCCGGAGGGGCAGGCGGAACTGACCAACTATCGCACTGTGAATGTACCTTCTGATGCCGAAATTCCGGTGTTTGTTAAAGAAGAGTTTGGCGACTTTTATCAGGCCATGTTTCAGACGGCCTATGAGCGAGAGGGCCGCAACGTAGCGTTTCTAGAATATGCCTGGAACATGGCGGGCTGTGATCCCTGTGCGGCAGATCCGCTGTCCCCGGAGGAACTGCGTCAAGCGGGTGTTTTTTGGCTGAGCCAGCCGAGCGATCGCTTTCGCCCTGGCCCTACGAGCCGCGCTTTTGTGACCCGACTGCATGTTCGCTACACCCGCGACAAGTTTCCCGAAGATCTGATCTTTCAGTCCACCTCAAACCAGCAGTTTTTCCAAGGACGCTACATCCTGCGTCATCCCTATACGGGCGAGATGGACTGCCCGGCTGGGGAAGCCTATCAGCGATCGCTGCCGGAGCGTTTTGAGCAGGAAGCGCAAACTCTAGCGCGGCTGACGGGATGGGACATCAGCGAGATTCGGGCCAAACTGCCTGAAGCCACTGCGATCGCTCCAGAACCCTGGTGGCGGCGGCTGTGGGATTAGTCCCGTCGGGGGGGATAGGCGAATTTAGCTCAGTCAGGGCACAATGGGCAAGCATAATTGCCCAGTTTCTCCTGAATTGG
Source organism: Sphaerothrix gracilis Ecp01 (assembly GCF_030405905.1). NCBI lineage: Bacteria > Bacillati > Cyanobacteriota > Cyanophyceae > Nodosilineales > Nodosilineaceae > Sphaerothrix > Sphaerothrix gracilis. The sequence continues at coordinate 13,961 of NZ_JASATW010000018.1, read as the reverse complement.
GAGAGCCAGCCCTGAATCAAGTAGCGAGGCATTGCACAGGTTTCAATGAAGTGCGACACTAGCCTGACTGGCCAAATTTGCGTATCCCCTGGCACCGATTTAACGGTCACACCGTCATTGCAGTTGCGTCTAGCAATTGAGGAGAGAGAGGCAGTTTGCGATTTAATTGGCTAATACCGAGCGCTCTAGGAGCTGCTAGCGCACTCGTCGTTACCCTTCCCGCTGAGGCAGCTCGGTTACAGTACTGGCGCTTTGATGCCCGCGAGAATCAGCTAGTCTTTACAACCGACGTTGGTGTTCAACCGCGTGCCCAGCTCATTTTTAATCCCACCCGGATAGTAATCGACTTGCCCAATACGGTTTTAGGCAGTCCCACGTCTCGCCAGCCGGTCGGCGGGGCTATCCGCGAAGTCCGGGCCGGACAGTTCAACGAGCAAACCGCCCGCCTGGTGATTGAGCTGGATGCAGGCTATACGGTCGATCCGCAGCAGGTACAGGTGCGGGGACAGCGGGCCAATCAGTGGGTGGTGCAGCTACCGACGCCGGAGCGAGTTGCCGCGCAGGCGTCACCGCCGCCAGCGACTGCGGCTGGGCCTTCGCCCAATACCGTCAGCGGTCAGCCAGCAGCTGGAGCGGCGACCCGACTAGAATCGGTGACTGCAACTCCGGATGGCTTCTTCGTGCGGACCCGCGGACAGGTACCGGATATTCAGGTGCAGCGCAGCGGACGGCGCGATGACCGTCAAATTACGATTGACCTGCCCAATACGGCGATCGCCGCCAGTCTCTCGGCTCAAGACCTGCCCAACAATCGCTACAGTATCCGTAGCTGGCAGATTACCCAGCAGCAGACCTCGCCGCCGAGTGCTCAGATCACCTTAGATTTAGCTGCTGGCAGCCCCGACTGGCAAATTAACACGACTAATCTGGGCGGCATTATTATCGTGCCGCCTGCTGGGGTTTCGATTAACTCAATTGGCGATCGCCCCGGCGCTTCTAACCCTTCATCGACTGCCAGCACTCAAACTGAACCCATCCCCGTGCCGCCGGCACCCCAGGCACCTGTTATTCCCCCTCGCCCCAACCCGCCTGCCATTCCACCGACGGTGACACCGCCCGTTGTCAGCCCCCTACCCGCCCAGCAGGGGCGCGTTGTTATCACCCTTGATCCAGGACATGGAGGCCGCGATCCAGGGGCGGTGGGCCGCGGCGGTTTGCAAGAAAAGATGGTGATCTTTCCGATTTCGCTGAGAGTGCGGGAAATTTTGGAGCAAAACGGCGTCAGCGTAGTGATGACCCGCGAACAGGATGTCACCCTCGATCTAGAACCCAGGGTGCAAATTGCAGAGCGGGCTGATGCGGACTTGTTTGTCAGCATTCACGCCAATGCCATCAGCCTCAGCCGCCCGGAGGTAAACGGCACCGAAACCTATTATTATTCTGATGCTGGGCTGCGTTTAGCCCGGATCATGCACACCAGTATGCTGGCAGCGGGGGGCCTCAATGATCGGGGGGTGCGACAAGCCCGTTTCTACGTGATTCGCAATACCTCCATGCCTGCTGTCCTGCTAGAAGTTGGCTTTGTTACGGGTGCCCAAGATGCTCCTCTACTGGCAGATCCCGGCTGGCGCGAGCGGATGGCCCAGGGAATTGCTGACGGTATTTTGCAATATGTGAATACCTATTTGCGCTAGCCCCGAGTCAAACCCGGATCATCTCGAAATTTCTGCTGTATAGTTTGGGGTTGTATCCCTTCTATGCTGCTGGAGACCTGTCTATGCTGAAACAGTTAGTTCTGCGTGAAAGTGCTGCGGCTGTCCCCTCACAGCTCAGCCCCCTCCCCGCCGTCAGCGATGGTTGGAATTCTGAAGTTCCGGCGATCGCCTTTATCCAGCCTACTCCTATGGCTAGTGACCTCTCTTTCCGGCCTGAGTCAGCGGTCATTGCCCAACAGTTTGATCAAGATGTCTTAGGTGACTTTGGCAACGCTTTTAGCACTTTCTACCAGTCAGGCCAGATTTGGGCTTTGATCATCGGTATTGTCATCGGATATTTAATTCGCGGCATGACAACCTATAACTAAGTAAACAGGGCTGCTATATTCTGTGAGGTGGTTAACCGCTTAGGAATCTAGAGACCTTGAGTACATCCCCTTCTTCCTCAACTTGGAGCCAGCGATTTGAGTCGGCTTTACATCCTGAGATTGCTGAGTTCAATGCCAGCATTGGCTTTGACATCAACCTGATTGAGTACGATATTGCTGGCTCCCAGGCCCATGCCAAAATGCTGGCTAAAACGGGCATTATTTCCGCTGCGGAGGGTCAGCAGCTTGTACAAGGGCTGGCTCAGGTCTTAGAGGAATATCGTCAGGGGCAGCTACAGCCAGGCGTTGACGATGAAGATGTCCATTTTGCGGTAGAGCATCGGCTAACCCAGATCGTGGGAGATGTGGGCAAAAAGCTGCATACGGCCCGCTCCCGCAACGATCAGGTGGGCACCGACACGCGGCTATACCTGCGATCGCAAATTCAGACAATTCGTACCCTCCTGAGAGAGTTTCAGCAAGCTCTGCTACAGCAGGCTCAGCAGCATGTTGAAACCTTAATTCCGGGCTACACCCACCTGCAGCGGGCACAGCCGTTGAGCTTGGCCCATCACCTGCTAGCCTATTTTGAAATGGCTCAGCGGGACTGGGAGCGCCTAGGCGATATTTTAAAGCGGGTGAATATTTCCCCCCTGGGCTGTGGCGCTTTAGCCGGCACCACCTTTCCCATCGATCGCCACTACACGGCTGAGCTTTTAGGCTTCGATCGCCCCTACAGCAATAGTCTCGATGGCGTCAGCGATCGCGACTTTGCCATCGAGTTTGCCTGCGGTGCCAGCCTGATTGTGCTGCACCTGACTCGCCTATCTGAAGAAATTATTCTTTGGGCCTCAGAAGAGTTTCGCTTTGTCACCCTCAAAGATAGCTGCTCTACAGGGTCCAGCATCATGCCCCAGAAGAAAAACCCTGATGTACCGGAGCTGGTGCGGGGTAAAGCCGGGCGGGTTTTTGGGCATCTGCAGGGACTGCTGGTGATGATGAAGGGACTCCCTTTGGCCTATAACAAAGACCTGCAGGAAGATAAGGAAGCTCTGTTTGATACCGTCAAGACGACGCAAACTTGTCTGCGTGCTATGACGATTCTGCTGCAGGAAGGACTGGAGTTTCGGCCCCAGCGGCTGACCCAGGCCGTTGCTGAAGACTTTTCTAATGCAACAGACGTGGCTGACTATCTAGCGGGCAAAGGCGTTCCTTTCCGCGAGGCTTACAACCTGGTGGGCAAAGTGGTGAAAACGTCGCTGGCGGCTGGCAAGCTTTTGAAAGATCTGACCCTGGAAGAGTGGCAGACCCTCCATCCGGCTTTTGAGGCGGATATCTACGAGGCGATCGCGCCCCATCAGGTTGTCGCGGCTCGCAATAGCTATGGCGGCACTGGCTTCGAGCAGGTGCGGCAGGCGATCGCAGCGGCAGCGGCTAAAATGCAGTCATGAGCCTGGTTAGACAAACTAGGCACTGATTTAGTCGAAAGACGCGGCTCCCGCCGCCTCACCTCCTGACAGGATGAGGACGGTGCTACGAACACCGTCCTCAACCGGTTTTAGCTGAGCAGGCTCAAGCCTGAAACTACTCAGAATCGAACGTAAATGCGCTTTACTAAGCAGCCGTATCGGCAGTCTCTGGTTCGGTGCTGGCCTGATAAGCGCTCTCTAAACGCATGATCTGCTTCGCGCGGGCGGAGAGGGCCGAGGTGTCTAACCAGTTGGCTAGCAGCGCATCAACTGAGAACAGACCTGCGCCGTTGACAAAGAAGAACAGAAAGGAAGCTGCGTAGATGGCAGAGAGTTCCAGATAGGGCAAGCTGAGGCCCGCTACTGAGACGTGGTGGTACATCGCCACGCACATGGTAGAGAAGAGTCCCAAAGCCGCTGGGCGAGTGAGGAAACCAAACGCAACTAAAGGTGCGCCAATGAGCTCAGTGAAGGCGGCAACGTAGCTGAGAAAGATGGGAAACGGCAGGCCGAGATAGGCCACATAAGCCTGAGCGAAGCTTTCGATATTGGCCAGTTTGTCCTGACCGTTGTGAACCATGACAACGCCGATGACGACCCGTAGGATGGCCCAAGTCGTTTGGTTCCAGAAGTTGGGGCTGACGTTGGGCTTAAAGACACGAGTTGCTAAAGAGGTAATAGACATAGGTGAGGAGTGCATGAGAGTGGCTTCATATATATTAATAATCTTAACGAGAATATTAAGGAAAGTAAATGGGGTGGCTAATATTCTCTGTCCATAGGAATATCTGTCAGAGGCGGTTTTTGCTCTCGCTCAGTCCAAAGCAGCAGGTCGGTATCAACCACGGCTGGTTTGGCCATCACTTTTGATAGACAGCCTGATTTGACGAGCTGGGGTATACACTGGATCGGGAAAAGTTGGCATCCGGATTAGCGGGCTAATAGGGCTGCTTTTCTGGCTGAGACGTTATTGCGGCGATCGCCCGTCATTTCTACCTATGGCTTTGTCCCTCTGCATGATTGTCAAAAACGAGGCTGCCCGGATTGGCCGCTGCCTCAGCAGCGTTGAGCAACTGGCTGATGAAATCATTGTGGTGGATACAGGTTCGACGGATGAGACTGTCCAGGTCGCTGAAAGTTTAGGGGCGCAGGTCTACTCTTTTAGCTGGCAGAATGACTTTGCCGCCGCGCGCAATTTTTCTCTCGCCAAAGCAACGCAGGACTGGGTGCTTGTCCTTGACGGCGATGAAGCCCTAATGCCTCAGGCGGCGGCTCAGATCAAACGTCTACTACAAGGCCAAACCCTTAACGGCTTCTCGTTAGAGCCTGTCCTCGTTCTTAACCTGCTGCGCCGAGAGGTAGGGGCGAGCCAGTCACCTTATACGCTGGTTTCGCGGTTGTTTCGCAATCGGGCCGATATCCGCTTCGATCGCCCCTATCACGAAACCATAGACCACAGCGTTCAGGCCATTTTGGCCCAGGAGACTCACTGGCAGGTCGCTGACTGGCCCCAAGCTGCCATTTGGCATGAAGGCTACACCGCTGAGGCGATCGCGGCTGCAGACAAGTTTAACCGGGCCAGAGAGATTCTAGCGGGCTACTTGGCGGCGCAGCCCCAGGATGCCTATGCCTACAACAAGCTGGGCGCGCTCTACGGTCAGGCGGGAGATTGGCAGCAGGGAATAGAGCTGCTAAATCGAGGACTCGCAGCCGCTCAGGCTCCGGCAGCCGCAACAGAGGCGCTGACGCTGTACGAGCTGCACTATCATTTAGGGCTAGCTCATCGCCACCTGCAAGATCTAAGCGGCGCAGCGGCGCACTATGAGCAGGCGATCGCCCAGCCCATTTTGGCCAAGCTGAAGCTAGGGGCCATCCTCAACCTAGGCGCTGTCTACCTGGCCCAGCAGCAGCCAGAGCTAGCAATTGACTGCTTCCAAAAAGCAATTGCGGTTGATGCTAGCTTAGCGATCGCCCATTACAATTTGGGCCTAGCTTACCGAGTACGAGGCTATAGCTATTTAGAATCGGCTATAGGTGCTTACCGACAGGCGATCGCGCTACAGCCAAATTACGCGGAGGCCCATCAAAATCTGGGCGTGGCTTTGTTTAAGCTGGGCAAGCTGCCGGAGAGCCAGCAAGCATTCCAGCAGGCCATTGCAATTTACGAAAAAACCGATCCGGCGACGGCGACGCGCCTGAAGCAGGGACTCAAGCAGATGACCGTATCTAGTTCTTAACGTCTAGGTGCGGTAGTGGGGGTCATCCCAGCCGTAGGAAGAGGTCCTTCCCTGTGAAGACTGCGAGGGACGGGGGGGACGAGGAGGTTGGGGCGATCGCGGCTGTCGGTGTCGCCAGGAGAGTTCGCCGCCGTAAGTTCCCGGACGCCAAGAAGTTCCATGCTGACCGGGTGGCGGGGGTGGCGGTGGCGGTGGCGCTGAGGACTTGGTACGGATTATCTGCTTGATGCGCTTGAGCACTTCTTCCCAGGAAAGGTCAGGCTGCTTCAGCAGTTCGCGAAAAGCCTGTAAAATCGCTTGCGAATCCGCCTCTGCTTGTAAATTGAGCGGCTGGGATAGGCGAATTGGATCAACCTGAACGGCTGCAAAAGCCTGACGCACCGCGTGCACAATCTTGCTGTGCAGCTCTCCCTGAGCCTTCTCAACCTGATGCTCCCAGCCCTTCTCGCTAGAGGCATAGAGAGCTGGCAGTCGATTCAGAGCATAGGTTTCAACTTCTGCACGCTTAACGTATTTCAAAACGCGCGGGGGGAGTTTCTTTAGCTGCTGGACAACTTCTTCCGCAACTAAGACCTCCATCACGTTGATGTATTCCCGTTTCGGGGCTGTGGGAACCACGGTCATGTATTACAACTCGCACTAACAGCATGGGGTAAACGATGCACGATCCCTGATAGTCAAGCGCTATCTGCTGCTTGTTGGAACGCTAATCAAGCCGTCGCTCGATCATCGACTGCTAACTGTAGCCACGTACCAACCCAAATCTTCTTTACTGCCTAGAGTCTTGTAAACCTGATTTTTGCTAGAGTTTACGGACTTAAGATGTAATAGCAAAGACTTTTTTGTCGAAATTTTAATGATGTCTTTGCGGATTTTTACTAGAGCAACAAGCACCCAGTCCTAGAACACTATTCTATAAACTATGGATCCGTTTTAACAACTAAGATCACACAGCTTATTTTGTTAACTTCGCTTGTTTCGATGGTAGATCCGCCAAAGATCACCTTTTTTCATAGAAAAGCACGAGAAAAGGGCGGATTGGGTAAGTGCGATCGCCGCCTCGTACCCAATCCAGACAAGATCAGTCGCTGTGGGCTATGTGGTCAGCAGCTCTGCCGGTAAGCGCTTGAAGGACAGACGCTCATTCTCGACATCGACATAGATGGTATCGCCGCCCGTGAACTCGCTGCGCAGAATGGCCTTGGCAATTTGGGTTTCCAGTTCGCGCTGAATAGCTCGCTTTAGAGGCCGGGCCCCATAGACGGGGTCGTAGCCCACTTCGGCTAGGAAGTCTAAGGCTGCCTCCGACAGGCGTAAGGCCATCTTCTTATCATCAAGACGCTTAGAAAGCTGCTGCACCTGCAGCTTGACGATTTCCCGCAGCTGCTCCTTGCGCAGGGCGTGGAAGATGATGATTTCGTCAATCCGGTTGAGAAACTCAGGCCGGAAGTTGGAGCGCAGGGAATCTAGCACCCGCGATCGCATTTCGTCGTACTGCTCATCGTCTCCGGCCACATCCAGGATGTACTGGGAGCCGATGTTGGAGGTCATGATGATGATGCTGTTTTTGAAATCAACCGTGTGCCCTTGAGCATCGGTGACGCGGCCATCATCGAGGATTTGCAGCATGACGTTGAACACGTCGGGGTGAGCTTTTTCAATCTCGTCGAACAGGATGACGGAATAGGGCCGTCGCCGAATCGCCTCCGTGAGCTGACCACCTTCGTCATAGCCGACGTAGCCCGGAGGGGCACCGATCAGGCGGGAGACGGAATGTTTCTCCATGTACTCTGACATGTCGATGCGCACCATCGCGTCTTCGGTGTCGAAGAGGTAGGCCGCTAGGGCCTTGCCCAGTTCCGTTTTGCCGACGCCCGTGGGGCCAAGGAAGATGAAGCTAGCGGTGGGACGGTTGGGGTCAGCCAGTCCGGCCCGCGATCGCTGAATTGCATCGGCTACGGCGGTTACAGCTTCTTCCTGGCCGATTACCCGCTGATGCAGTTCCTCTTCCAGGTTGAGCAGCTTTTGCATTTCTGACTCCACTAGCTTGCTCACCGGAATGCCCGTCCACTTGGAGATGATTTCGGCAATATCTTCTTCGGTGACTTCTTCCCGCAGCAGGGACGCGCCGCTGGTTTGGGCCTCAGCCAGTTGGGTTTCCGCCTGCTCTAGCTCCCGCTGCAGGTCAGTCAGCTTGCCGTACTTCAGCTCGGCGGCTTTGTTGAGGTCATAGTCCCGCTCGGCCTGCTGAATTTCGATATTGACCTGATCGATCTCTTCTTTCAGGGACTGGATATGGTCAATGCTGCCCTTTTCCGCCTGCCACTGGGCGTTGAGAGTGCGCTGGTCTTCTTTCAGGTCAGCAATCTCTTTTTCTAAGCGATCCAACCGCTCTAAAGAAGCCGGGTCGGTTTCTTTTTGCAAAGACAGCCGCTCCATTTCCAGTTGCAGAATCTTACGGTCTACCTCGTCTAGCTCCTCTGGCTTGGAAGTGATTTCCATCTTCAGCTTAGCGGCGGCTTCGTCTACCAGGTCAATGGCTTTGTCGGGCAGGAAGCGATCGCTGATATAGCGAGTCGAAAGCGTCGCAGCAGCCACTAGAGCGTTGTCGGAGATTTTCACCCCGTGGTGTACCTCATAGCGCTCTCGCAGACCCCGCAGGATGGAAATGGTATCTTCCACGCTGGGCTGATCGACAAACACCTGCTGGAAACGCCGCTCTAGAGCCGCGTCTTTTTCAATGTATTTGCGGTACTCGTCTAGGGTCGTGGCCCCAATGCAGCGCAGCTCGCCCCGCGCCAGCATCGGCTTCAGCAGGTTACCCGCGTCCATCGCGCCCTGGGTCGCCCCTGCGCCCACAACGGTGTGAATTTCGTCGATAAAGAGAATAATCTGGCCGCTGGAGTCTGTTACTTCTTTGAGCACCGCCTTGAGCCGTTCTTCAAACTCACCGCGATACTTAGCCCCGGCAATCAGCGCTCCCATATCGAGGGCTACCAGCTTGCGATCGCGCAGGGATTCTGGCACGTCGCCTTTGACAATCCGCTGGGCCAGCCCTTCGGCGATCGCGGTTTTACCGACGCCGGGTTCGCCAATCAGCACCGGATTGTTTTTGGTGCGGCGGGAGAGAATCTGCACGGTGCGGCGAATTTCGTCATCCCGGCCAATCACCGGATCAAGCTTGCCTTGACGAGCCAGCTGGGTCAGGTCGCGGCCATATTTTTCTAAGGATTCGTATTTGCCTTCAGGATTTTGATCGGTCACTTTTTGATTGCCTCGAATCTGAGTGATGGCATCTCGTAGCCGATTTTCGCTGATGCCAAACTCTTGAAAAATGCTTTTACCAAAGCGATCGTCTTTGAGATAGCCCAGAATGAGATGCTCAATCGAAATAAAGTCGTCGCTGTATTCTTTGCGGTAGTTCTCAGCGCGATCGAGCAGGGCATCAAGCGATCGCCCTAAATATACAGAAGAGGCACTGCCTGAAACTTTGGGCTGCTTTTTGACAAAGGCGTCGGTGCGATCGCGGAGCTGCTGTACGGGCACTTCCAGCTTATTCAAAATGCTGATAGCCAAGCCCTCTTGCTCTAGCAGGGCTGCCATCAAATGTTCGCTTTCAATTTGCTGGTGCCCAGACTGCTTGGCGATCTCCGGGGTCCGGGCGATCGCGCTCCAGGCTTTTTCGGTGAACTGATTGGGGTTGGTTGGTTGCATACACGCTCTCCCCGGCTAGCAATGATTTTGAGTCAACATGATATGTCTGCATTGTAGGCAGCCAGGAGCGATCGCAGGGATCGGTGTTCACGCTGTTTCTAAGGGGGGTTGCCGTCTAAAGGCCATCTGGGGACGGTTATCACGGTAGGGCGGGCACTGCCCGCCTTCAAGATGATTTTCTTAAGTTTCGTTGTCAGTACAATATTTCATGACACAGCTAGAATTAGGGCTTTTGTAGGTTGGCGTTGAGCATAGCGAAACCCAACGCAGTCAACACTGGTTAGAATTGGGGGCAAGTCTTTTGAGCCTTAGTATCTTTTGCTCACTACCCTCTGGCAGCTTTTAACCGATCTCTGGCAGTGGTCGTTAGACAACCAAGAAATAGCCGTTGCCATTGCCAGTGGAATCTTAGGCTTTCTATGGTGGCTGGCAACAAGAATTCCTAAAATTTGGCGATCGCTCAGACGACGCTCTCAGCCTAAGCCGCTACCTAAAATAGACTCGTTTCCATTTGAGGTGATTGCTCCCAAGACCCCAAATGTGATGGCAGCGCTTTGGCCGAATCAGCAAGATCAAAATGATGTGCTTGCAGATGTCAATATTCCCTATCAGCCGACGCAGGAAGGGCGAGATGTGCAGGCGGAGTTGGAAACTTTGCTCAGGGTTGGAAAACGGAGCGTTTTGATTTTAGGGCCGTCGGGGCGAGGTAAAACGCGGGAAGCGATTCAGCTAGCAGGACAGCTTAATCACGAGGGCTGGACGATTCTCAAGCTCAAAAATCACGAGTGGCTAAATGTGCCGACCCACTTTGATGCTAATCGTCTGGGTTCTCAGCCTTCTTTGCTATTTCTTCTAGATGACCTAACTCAGGCAATTTTTCTGGGTAGGCAGTCAGCGCCGATAGCGGAAGATGCGTCGATTGCTGATCCGCTGAAGGTGCCGTTTCAAGAGCGGCTAGTGGAAACGCTGCGGTTCTATCAGACAGCGTGTTCGGGACGGGTACGGGTGATTGCTACGGCTCGAAATGAGACAGAACCGGATGTCCCTAGCGTACTGAGTCCAGCGGAGATCTTGAATTTCAATCAGTTCCCTCAGTTTCGAGATTACTTTTCACACTACGAGCTGTTGAAGCCAGATGTAGACGATATTGCAGCGGTGCTAAGCAATCGCACCCAAACTGCCAACATCTCAATTGAAACAGCAGACATTCCTCAAATGGCTCGCAAGAGCGATCGCAACTATCGCAATATTGTGAAACAGCTCAAGCAAGCCCACAACCGCAAATATAAGCTGAGTTTAGCGACGTTTGAAGAAACGCTAAAGGGTACCTGGATAGAAAGCTATCGAACCGTAGTCAAGCAATATCCGGTGGCAAAGTATCTCTATAATGCGGTTGATCTGCTGCGGCAGGTGAATGTAGAACTGAAAAAGCCAATTGTGCTAGCAACGGCCCGCATGTTGCTGACACACAGGCTGAGGTTAGATATCTGGCGAATCTGGCAGCTTCGGGCCGCGTTAGACTATCTCATTCACTTTGAAGGCATTTTGACTCCAGCGGATGGGCAACTTGAGGCCAGAAGCGCAGCTCCGCTCAATATTGGTCAGTATTTACCCAAGCTAATCAAAATTTTGCAGCGGCTGACCGAACAAGATCCAGCAACCTGTCTGTCATCTTTGAGAGATTTTAGTCTGTTTATTCATCAGTTGGAGAAGTACGAGTTAGCCGTTACCCTCTTTGCCCAAGTTTTAGAGTACGAACCCAAAGATGATACTGTTTGGTTCTTTAAGGGAAATGCTTTGTATTTCTTGGGCCGCAAAGAAGAAGCGATCGCCGCCTACGAGCAGGCGCTGAGCATCCAGCCAGACGATCACAAAGCGCTCACCAACAAAGGGAATGCGTTAGCTGATTTAGGCCGCAAAGAAGAAGCGATCGCCTTCTATGAGCAGGTGCTGAGCATCAAGCCAGACGATCACGCAGCGCTCACCAACAAAGGGTTAGCGTTAGCTGATTTAGGCCACAAAGAAGAAGCGATCGCCTTCTATGAGCAGGCGCTGAGTATCAAGCCAGACTTGCACGAAGCGCTCTACAACAAAGGGGTAGCGTTAGATGCTTTAGGCCGCTATGAGGAAGCGATCGCTGCCTACGAGCAGGCGCTGAGCGTCAAGCCAGACAAGCACGAAGCGCTCTACAACAAAGGGGTAGCGTTATCTGCTTTAGGCCGCAAAGAAGAAGCGATCGCCTTCTATGAGCAGGCGCTGAGCATCAAGCCAGACTTGCACGAAGCGCTCTACAACAAAGGGGTAGCGTTAGATGCTTTAGGCCGCTATGAGGAAGCGATCGCTGCCTACGAGCAGGCGCTGAGCGTCAAGCCAGACAAGCACGAAGCGCTCTACAACAAAGGGAATGCGTTATTTGCTTTAGGCCGCAAAGAGGAAGCGATCGCTGCCTATGAGCAGGCGCTGAGCATCAAGCCAGACAAGCACGAAGCGCTCTACAACAAAGGGGTAGCGTTAGATGATTTAGGCCGCAAAGAGGAAGCGATCGCTGCCTATGAGCAGGCGCTGAGCATCAAGCCAGACGATCACGCAGCGCTCACCAACAAAGGGGTAGCGTTAGATGATTTAGGCCGCAAAGAGGAAGCGATCGCTGCCTATGAGCAGGCGCTGAGCATCAAGCCAGACGATCACGAAGCGCTCTGCAACAAAGGGAATGCGTTATTTGCTTTAGGCCGCAAAGAAGAAGCGATCGCCGCATACGAGCAGGCGCTAAGCATCAAACCAGACTATCACGAAGCGCTCAACAACAAAGGGTTAGCGCTAGCTGCTTTAGGCCGCAAAGAAGAAGCGATCGCCGTCTATGAGCAGGCGCTGAGCATCAAGCCAGACAAGCACGAAGCGCTCTACAACAAAGGGGTAGCGTTAGATGATTTAGGCCGCAAAGAAGAAGCGATCGCCTGCTATGAACAGGCGCTGAGCATCAAGCCAGACTATTATGAAGCGCTCAACAACAAAGGGGTAGCGTTATCTGCTTTAGGCCGCAAAGAAGAAGCGATCGCCTGCTATGAGCAGGCGCTGAGCACCAAGCCAGACTTGCACGAAGCGCTCTATAACAAGGCTTGTTGCTATGGGTTGCAAAAAGAAACTGAGTTAGCCATTGAATTTCTCAGTCGCGCCATTGAGCTTGATTCTAAATATCGAGAAATGGCTAAAACAGATTCAGACTTTGATGCAATTCGAGATGATGAGCGATTTCAGCAGTTATTAGAAGAGGGCTAAGCAAAAAGTATTGGATTTTAAGGGCAGGAGGCGATCGCCCCTCGTTGTCCCTGACTCAAAAATATTGACTCCAATTCCCAGACACGCTAATGTGTGGGCTTAACGGAGGTCTGCAAAATTCTTCCCTGCGCCTGCGTTATTCCCAAAAATTTGTCCGCGCGAGACCCGAAGTTGCTGTAACAACAACGGGCCTCTAACCCAGCCAGACTGAACAGACCAGTCCGGAAGCATGGGCTTGGGGTATTTTACTCTAGCCGCTCCGACTTGCAACACTCTGGCAAACGGGGCGGTAAATTTTTGGGTTTCCTTCCCTGACACTCAGCCCAGGTGTGAAAACCCGCTAACGGCGATCGCACCTGGGACACAGGGAACCTGTAAACCCAAAAAAACGGAGAATCCCCATGTTTCAACATGGCCCAGATCCGGCTCAGCCTCTCCCGGCTGAGCTGACAGTTCCTAGCGACGGCGATCGCCAGCCCATCCGCCATATTCTCATCGGCCCGCCGCCCCTAGTCGAGCGCACCAAGCTGCACCTGCACACCCTGCACTATGCCGAGTTCGCCCGCTGGACAAACGCCATCAGCATCCCCGGCGATCGGATCATCATCACCCCGGATGCAGGTCACGTCATGAGCTTGCTAGTCAAGCTGGTGCGTCTAGAGTAGTCGGCATTCGCACGCTCAAGGGGCCTGGCTTCCTTGAGCGTGCTTTTGCTATAGCTGCCGCAAAAAAGCGCAGAACCGATCAGTGTCTTGTCTTACCTCCTGGTAGCAGGTTCGTAAGCCTGCGGCCAGAGCTTGAATTCTGTCACCCCGCAAATCAAACGTATAGATATTGCGAACAACGTGCCGAAATGCTCGGTAGTCATCAAGCAGGTGTCTGGTTGCAGGCTGAATAACAGCGGGCCTAATTTCAGGCAAGTCAGCCGACATCTGCTGCAATAAAGGTCGGTGCCAATCCGAGCCAGCGGGCAAAGACTCATCCAGACTGCGGGCAACTTCCTCAAACACGCGCTCTGTGCCCGTATAAAAGCCATGCAGGTTCAGAGCGATTGTACCCAAGTAATCTTCATCTTGAGTTGTCAGATATTTCTGCAGAAGTGCATCCGTTCGATCGACAACTTGTTCGATATCGGCCAGGTTCCGCTGAAGCCGCCCAATTAAGGCAGAATTCTGAGGGGTC
>NZ_JASATW010000017.1:0-136381 GCF_030405905.1 Sphaerothrix gracilis Ecp01 | reverse complement strand
TATGCTGGCCTAATTGTGCGTTGGTCAGTTCCACCAGTCCCAACTCGTCCACCATCCCAGCAACCAAGCCTAGGTGATCCAGATTCTCTATCTTCAACCGATGCATCCATTCTCTTGAGGGCTGCTTCTACTCTACGGCACACCACCTTTCTTATTCATTGTCAACCTGCGGAATGCAGGCTGTAGGGCTACCAGAGGTCGTCATCGATCGCTTCTGGTGCTTTCTCTAGCTTGAGCGCGTTGGAGTCTTGGAGCTGAGCTTGAATGGCCGCCGCGATCGCCTGGCTGACATACTCATTACCTGAAGGACTGAGATGGATGTGGTCGCGGTAGAGGGCGGCCGGGATGTCAGCGGCCTGAAAGTCGGCCAGAAAGTCCAGGTAGGCGACCTGCTCTCGTCGCATGAAGGCTTCTACCCGCGCTCTAGCCGTTTGCTCATAGTCCCTTGGCCCCGGCGGCTCCACTTCTCGCAGCAGCGGCGTCATCGCCACAATGAGCTGACTGGCCGCAGCCTGCACCCGCTGCTGGATTTGACGGATGGCTTCTAGGTTAGCGCCGACGCGATCGCCCGGTTCATCCTGCAGCTTTTGGAGTTCAGGCAGCGGTTTCGGCTTGCGCAAAACCCGCTGCAGTAGTTCAGCCGTAGCGGTTAGCGGCTTCCGGCTGGGATAGCTGCGATCGCGCCCCACCTGCACCGAATTGGGCGCAATAGCAAACAAATCATCTGTGTTGAGCAGCAAAACCACAACCTGAGCCTCAAACAGGCCAAAGCGGATCAAATAGGCCAGCTCATTGCGCGGCCCCCAAGAGTTGGCTGAGGCATTGAGGACTTCTGCCTGCTGATAGGGAGCAGCGAGCTTTTCCTGAAGCTGGTGTTCAATCTGGGCCGAGAGAATCTGGGGCTGATCTGTCCACCAGCCACCATTGGCGATGGAGTCGCCCAACAGCAGCACCCGCAGGGTAGCCGCAGCCGGCTGCGGCGTAATCGGATCGCCGCGCATAGAATACTGATTGATTTGAATCCGATTGCCGAAGCGCCGCACTCTTTGATTGGGTGCCAACCGATACCCCATCAGTGAATCAGCTATGTAGAGAGGGGGATCTCCTAGTCCGGCCAGCAGTCGCAATCCTATTTCTAACAGCAGGCTGCTCAGCAACAGCAGACCGAAAATAAGCAAAAAAACTTTCACTGAGGCTCTACTCCCCAAACAGTCAGCGATTTAACTGTAGGGTACTGTATGTAGAATGAACATCTAATCAGGAGTTATTTCCTTTTCTCTGTCTCAGGTGAGCCGTTAATTTGCAGTCACTTTGCTACCCTGCGGATAGACTTTGCCCTTTTATGTCCTATGACTGACTCAGATGACTGACTCAGACTCACAAGCTAGAGATTTTTTTATCGTCGGCATTGGCGCTTCTGCGGGTGGAGTTCAGGCACTGGAGGCTTTCTTCAATCACCTACCCGATGATCCAAGTGCTGCATTTGTGGTGGTGCAGCACCTCTCGCCCGATCACAAAAGCATGATGAGTCAGATCCTGCAGCGGCAGACCGTGATGTCAGTGCGGGAGCTAGAAGACGATTTGCTAATTGAGCCGGGACAAGTTTACGTGCTACCGCCCCGCAAAACTCTGGTGGTTGATGAGCAACACTTTCACCTACAGGATCAGTCAGATTCACTCAGCTATCCGATCAATCGCTTCTTCAAATCCCTAGCTCAGAACTGGGGAGAGCGCACGATCGCTATTTTACTATCAGGTACCGGCAATGATGGCACCGAAGGACTGGAAGAAATTAGCCGCGCTGGCGGTATTGCCTTAGTGCAATCGCCGGAGACAGCCCAGTTTACCAGTATGCCCTCCAGTGCCATTCCCTCTGGCACCGTCGATGAAATCCTGTCGCCGCAGGATTTAGCCCAGACGGTCTTTGAACTGATTCGCTTTTCCAGCAACTTTTCAGCGCTACCAGCGCAGGAGTCGGGACTGATCAGCCCCGACCAGCTCCAGCAGGTTTTAGAAGTGCTGGCCGATCGCGAAGATATCGACTTTTCTCACTACAAAATCAGTACCCTCAGTCGTCGCATCAGCCATCGCTGTGCCCTGACCAATAAGACCAATCTAGACGCCTATATTGCTCTGCTAGAAGAGTCGGAAGAAGAACAAAAGCTGCTGCGGCAGGATCTGCTGATTGGCGCTACCTGCTTTTTCCGAGATCGGCCTGCCTGGGAGTTTTTAGAGTCTGAAGTGCTGCCCCAGCTCATTGCCAATCTGCAGCCGCAGGAACAGCTGCGAGTCTGGGTTTCGGCCTGCGCCACTGGCGAAGAAGCCTATTCAATGGCAATTTTGATTGATGAGGCAATCGCGGCGGCTGGCAAGCCAGTGCAGGTCAAAATCTTTGCGACTGACTTAGACACTAGCGCCTTAGAAGTTGTCGCTAGAGGCACTTACCCTGAAAGCATTGCCAATGATGTCTCTGCCGAAAGGCTAGAGCGCTATTTTAGCTACGATGGCGGTCATTTTCACGTCAATCGACTGCTGCGGGAGATGCTGATCATTGCGCCCCACAATCTGACTAAAAACGCCGGTTTTTCAAAGATGAACCTGGTGAGCTGTCGCAACGTGCTGATTTATATGCAGCCTCAGCTCCAGCAGCAGGTATTACGGCTACTGCACTTTGCCCTAGCGCCTCAGGGCGTCCTGTTTTTAGGCAGCTCCGAAACTCTGGGAGACGTGGGCGAAGAGTTTTCTGCCCTCAATCCCAAATGGAAGATTTTCCGTAAGCGGCGGGATGCCCACCTCTCCCTGATGCCGATCACCCGGCAGGCAGTAATTACCCCCATACGCCCCGGTAGTCGTTCCAAGGCGCGACAAAATCAAATCGATCGCCTGTTTGGTGAGGTCTTTAGATATTGCCTAGTCGATCGCCCCATTACCTGTCTATTAGTCAATCAGGAAAATCAGCTCCTGCGGGTCTTCTACAATGCGGCCAATCTGCTGGAATTTCCGGTGGGAGAAGCCATCTTAGATGTGACTGAGATTGTGCATCCGGCGCTGAGGCTGCCCTTGAGTACGGCCCTGCACCGCACCAAGCGCGACCAGGAGCCAGTGCTCTACACGGGCATCAAGATTGAAAAAGAGGGGGAAGAACTGAGCGTCAGCGTGCGCGTTGGCCCTGACCAGAGCAATCCCAAAGTCGAGGACTACCTGATTGCAGTCTTGGAAGTGGAGACGCGCCCTGCTCCTGCAGAGGCTTCTCTGCGTTTTGACGTGGACAAGGAGGCAGCTCAGCAGATCACCGAACTAGAGTATGAGCTGCAGCAGACCCGCGAAAACCTACAGGTCACGATTGAGGAACTGGAAACCACGAACGAGGAGCAGCAGGCCACCAACGAAGAACTGCTAGCCTCTAACGAGGAGCTGCAGAGCACCAATGAAGAACTGCAGTCGGTCAACGAAGAGTTGTATACCGTCAACGCTGAATACCAAAACAAAATTCAGGAGCTGACTCAGCTCAACAACGACATTGATAATCTGCTGCGCAGCACCGACATTGGCGTCGTTTTTTTAGATGCGGATTTGAATATTCGCAAATTTACGCCTGCGGCTACGCGGGCAATCAACATCAAGCCCAAAGATCAGGGGCGGCCGCTGGCCGATTTAACCAACAATATTGACCTGCCCGATTTTCTCTCCGCTCTGCAACAGGTGGTGGAAACAGGACAGCCCTCCGAACATGAGGTACAGGTGACTCAAACTGGCGAATATTTGCTGATGCGAGTGAATCCCTATCTAAAAGATAAAGGTCAAAGCGACGGCGTCGTCGTGACCTTCGTCAACATTGATGAGTTGAAGCGTTATCAAGAAGAGCTACATCAGGCCAGCGAGACCCTAGAAAACCTCTACACAGCCAGCCCGGTAGGTCTTTGCCTTCTCGATCAGGAACTGAGATTCGTCAAGGTTAATCGAGCGATGGCCAATACAAACGGCTTACCGATTGAGGCTCATTTGGGCAAGACGACGCAAGAAGTTCTGCCTGATTTGGCCGACCATCTCGAACCCATCCTGCGGCAGGTGATTCAGACGGGTGAGGCTGTTTACGACATCAAAATTGAGGGCACGACGCCCTTAGATCCCAACACGGAACGGACTTGGACAGCTAGCTACTACCCGGTCGATCTGCTCAACGGCAGGCGCGGCGTCGGCGCAGTGGTGGTGGAAATTACCGATCAGCTTCAGGCAGAAGAGGCGCTGCTCTATAGCCAGTCTCAGCTTTTGGAAGCTCAGCGGCTGACCAATGTGGGGAACTGGGAGATTACGGTTGGCCCTACCTTTGATCTGGAATCGGCTAGAGCTGATTGGTCAGAGGAACTATTTCGGATCTACGGGTTTGATCCAAAGCAGCCTATGCCTACCCTCGCGCAACTGCTGCAACATCATCCTGAAGAGGATCGCCAACGGCTGCGACAGGCACTAGAGCAGCTTATGGCAAACTGCACTGCCTACAGTCTTGACGTGGCCTACCGCCAACCTGATGGACAGCTCCGGTATCTCAGCGTGATTGGCCGGGCGCTTTGTGATGAAAATGACCAGGTGATACGGCTGTACGGCACCGTGGTCGATATCACCGAGCGCAAGCAAATTGAAAAAACGCTGATTCAGCAAAACCATGTCCTAGAGGAAGCGATCGCCATTGCCCAAGCCGCCGACTCAGCCAATGAAGCCAAAAGCGAATTTCTCGCCAACATGAGCCACGAAATCCGTACCCCCATGAACGCCATTCTGGGCTACAGTCAGCTTTTGGGTCGGACCCAGCTAAGCCAACAGCAGCAGAACTTTTTAGAAAAAATTGCAGCTAATAACCAAAAGCTCCTGTCTTTAATCGACGATATTCTCGACTTGTCCAAGCTGGAGGCCCGCCAAATTGAGCTAGATGTTCAACCCTTCTTCCTCGATGTTGTCATGCAAAATCTAGCGGCCTCTTTTGAACATCAGGCCGCTGCTAAAGGGCTATCTTTCAGCTTAGAGCGATCGCCCGATCTACCCGACACCCTCATTGGTGATGACTTTCGCCTGCAGCAGGTTCTCAACAATCTAGTTAGCAATGCCATCAAATTTACTCAGATCGGTCAGATTAGGGTGTCAGCTGACTATGCCGTTTCAGCGCTAGCCAGTCAGCTATCAAGTCCCGACACGATCTATCTGCGCTTTGAAGTGCAGGATACAGGCATTGGCATTAAATCCGAAGATCGGGAGCGACTATTTCAGCCCTTTATTCAGGCAGATACTTCAACAACCCGGCAATATGGCGGCACGGGACTAGGGCTAACAATCTGTCGGCGGCTGGTGGAACTGATGGACGGTGAGATTGGGGTTGAGAGTACTCTAGGAGAGGGAACTACGTTTTGGTTTGCGGTACCCTTCCAGGTTCCCGCAGGAACTTCTAGCTCGACCTTGAAACTTGAAAAAACAGCGACGGCGGCAAACAGTCCTCTGCAGCAGCGCCGCATCTTGGTCGTAGAAGACTACCCAGACAACCGCGAGTTTTTGCTAATTATGCTGGAGGAACTGGGCTGTCAGACAGACTGGGTGGACAACGGCCAAGACGCACTCGATCGCCTAGCAGTGCAAACCTATGACATTGTCCTGATGGACTGCCAGCTCCCAGAGATAGACGGCTACGAAACCACTCGTAGGCTGCGCCAGCGAGAAGCCGATTCGCAGCACACGATTGTGATTGGGCTGACGGCTCACGCGATGGTGGGCGATCGCGAAAAGTGCCTGCAGGCGGGCATGGATGACTACATGCGCAAGCCAGTCGATATGGAGCAGCTATTTACGCTGCTGGAAAAATGGTCTGGCTGAGAAAATTCAGGTTTTTGTCCGCATCGTACTACAAAGTATTTTTTGTAGTATATACTGGGATCACATCCAACATGGATGCTTAACGAATTGTCCCTGCAGACTCAGCGGTGGCTGAGTCTAATTAGCTTTTTTGTCTAAATTTGAGGCGCAAACGGATGCGCCTTTGCCTTATGCCGTGGCATAGGGCCAGTTCGCCGTGCCTACCGACTATAGCAGCGGTTTAACCGCAGATTGTAATGGCTAAGTTCAAAGATGTTATTCAATACTACAGGCGCTACAGGGCGATCGCCTACCTCAGCATTGCCGCTAGCAGCCTGTTTCAAATTCTAGATCTGGTGGTACCCTACGCCATTGGTCAAATTCTAAACGTGGTTTCCAACCAGCCCACGGACAAGCTGAGCCAGTGGCTAATCGACTCAACTGCCAGGCTCACTGGCCTGCCGAGCGATCGCCCTTTGGCGCTGGGCCTACTCCTGGGCCTGATTTTTCTAGTCACCGTAGGCCGTGCCCCGATTGAACCCTGGTTAGGAGTCTGGTTCCACTGGGATATTGCCCTGCGATCGCGGCGCGACCATGCGGCCAAAGTCGTGGGCAAAATCTTGACCCTGCCCCTAGAGTTCTATGACGAGAACAACCCCGGTCGGATTGCCGGACGGGTGGCGCGGGGACTGTCGAACCACACCTGGACGTACCCTGAAATCGCCGGACAGCTTATCCCCAAGCTGGTGCGGGTCGTGGGCATCTTCTGCGTCATCGCCTTCATCGCCTGGCCGATTGCGCTGCTGTTCCTGCTCTCTTTTATCGCCATCCTGGCCTACAGCCTCAAGGATCTGCTGAGAATTAACCGCAAGGAGCAGGCCCTCGATCGCTATATGGAGAACACTGAAAGCCATACCTCAGAGCTAATTACCAATATCAAGACGGTCAAAGCCTTTGCCACCGAAGCCCGCGAACTCAAACGCCAGCAGCAGCGGCTGCAGCGAGAGTTTACCGTCGTGGATTACAGCATTCACCGGGCCTACGTCAAGCTGATGACCTGGCAGGAAATGGTAATTCAAAGCTGCGTGTTTGGCGTCTTGGGGCTGACCCTATGGGCGACCCTCACCGGCCAAATTTCTCTGGGCTATTTCGTCACTACGCTGACGGTATCGAGCATGGCTTACGCTGAGCTAGAGCCGATCAGCAACCTAGCAGAAATCTTTACCCGGCGCTATGCCTCCATGCTGCGCCTGCACGAGTTCATGGAGATGCCCAGCAGTCAAGAAGGCGGCAACGTGCTGGCCCTGCCGGAAGCTGCCCCCAGCTATCAGTTCACCGGCAAGCTACATTTTGAAGGAGTTACCTTTGGCTACGAGCCGCAGCGCCCGGTACTGCAGGATATCGACCTGCTAATTGAGCCGTATCAAACCGTGGCCTTAGTCGGGCGATCGGGGTCGGGTAAGTCAACGCTGGTGAAGCTGCTGTTCCGCTATTTTGAGCCGCAGCAGGGCCGCATCCTGATGGATGGCGAAGATATTCGGCGGCTGGATGTGACGGGCTATCGGCGGCGACTGGCGATTGTGCATCAGGAAGTAGATGTCTTCAACGGCACGCTGCTAGACAACCTCACCTACGGCAATCCCAACGCTAGCTTTAGCGAAATCGAGGCCGCCTGCAATATCGCCCGCGTCGATGAGTTTATTCATCTCTTGCCCCAGAGCTATCACACGGTAGTCGGGGAGCGGGGAGTGCGGCTCTCTGGCGGCCAAAGGCAGCGGCTTGGCATTGCCAGAGCGCTGCTGGTCAACCCGGACGTGCTGGTGTTCGACGAAGCCACCTCTAGCCTGGACTATGAATCAGAGCGCTCAATCCAGCTGGCTATGCGCAATATCCTGGGTACCCGCACGACGCTGATTATTGCTCACCGCCTGAGTACCGTCCGCGAAGCCGACAAGATTGTTGTGCTTGATCAAGGCCGCATTTTGGAAGTGGGCAGCCATGCTGAACTGCTGCAGCAGGGCGGACTCTATCACCGCCTGCACTCACTGCAGGAAACGGGCGATCTGCTGAGTTAAAACTGACCTAGCCGCCAAGCAGATTTTGTCCTTTGGCGGCTGGGCCTGTGGGCGATCGCTGGGCTTTTTCTATCGGTTGAATAAGGTGTGATGGGGTATCTTTGCTATCTGGCCTGCTACCAGCCGGGTCAGTCCATCGCCATCCCAGAAACGTCCTGCACCAGTGCCGATAGTCGAAAATAGGCAATCTGACTAATTTCCGCGATCGCCTTCTCTCTCTCTCCTTCTAAGCTATTGGGCAGTCGCTGTTCAAAAGCCTGCAGAATACTGTCTTTAGTGTGGTTTTTGACCGCCACGATGAACGGAAAGCCAAATTTAGCTTTATAAGCCTGATTAAGCCGATGAAACCGCTCGAATTCGTCTGCCGAAAGCCGATCTAGCCCCACTCCTGCCTGCTCCTGCACTGACGCCGCTGCCATCTGCGCTTTGCTGCCCAGGTCAGGATGGACTCGAATCAGGGCCAGTTGCTGGTCGGGGGACAGAGCCGCCACAATGGCGGCCATTTTTTGGTGCAAATCTGCCCTACTCGCAAACGGTCGATATTGCCAGGCCTGAGCCGCGATCGCCGGGGTATCTTCAAATACTGCCCCCAAAGCCGCCACAAACTCAGGCTGGCTCATGTGGTTTAAGGCTGCGATCGAGTAGGCCATCAGTGCAGCGGCCCTTTGAGAATCGTTTTGGCGATCGCCCCTTTGATGCTAATGCCATCTTCCTGGGCCAAAGAATCGTACCAGCTTTGAGTTTGATCGGGTACTTTGCCGTGGATCATAGCGGCCCGCTCACGCGCTTTCAGAATAATTTCAGCAACGCGGTCTTTGCGGGCCAGCTCATAGCGCTGTAGCGCGTCGGCGACGCTGATATTAGTGGTCAGCAGCAAGTTGCTCAGCACCCAGGCATCCTCCATTGCCTGACAGCCGCCCTGTCCCAGGTCAGGGGCAGTGCTGTGGCCCGCGTCTCCCAGCAGCACTACCCGGCCTTTGGCTAGCGTTTGTAGCGGTTCAATATCGTGAATTTCTACCCGGTTCGTCTTGGCGGGATCCAGCCGCTGAATCAGTCGCTGGACGGGGTCAGCCCAGCCTTGAAAGTAGCCAAATAGTTCCTCCCGGTAGCTCTCGGCCTCGCTCGGCGTATCCTTTGGCAGTGGCACATCGAGGAAAAAGTAGAAGCGATCGCCCCCCACTGGCATCATTGAGGCCCGCTGGCCGTTACCGACATAAATCACCCAGCTATTTTTCGGCGCTAAGTCTTCACTGGCAGGCACCAGCCCGTTCCAGTTGACATAACCCACATAGCGGCGCTCAACTTTCTGCCCCAGCACATAAGTGCGAATAATCGAGTGGGTACCATCCGCCCCCACTACCACGTCCCCCGTTGCCCGTCGGCCATCGGCAAAAATGGCCGTAGCGCTGTCTTCATCCTGCTCCACCGCTACGCACTTGGAGTTGAGCTGCACTTGGTCAGCGCCGTAGGTATCTAGCAGCATCTGCTGCAGGTCAGTCCGGGATACCGGATAGGGCCGCTGGCCTACCTGCTCCACAATTGAGGCTAGGCTAAAATCTGTCAGCGTTTCACCCGTCTTAGAAATATAGGCCATCCGATCCATCTGACCGCCAATCTGGGCAATTTTATCCCCTAATCCCAGCCGATTCAGCACTTTGACCCCGTTTGACCACAGAGAGATACCGGCTCCGGCGGGGCGCAGCTCGCGGACGCGATCGTAAATTTCAACTGTGTAACCTGCCTGCCGCAGGGCGATCGCAGCAGTGAGGCCGCCCATACCTGCTCCGATGACAATCGCTTTTAGATTTTCCATAGATCTTTGACTGAGCCTGTTCAGCGCTTTGTGAGATATTCTAAGTCTCCCGACTGGTGGCAACTGTTAGCAATAGATCCAGTTGCCTAAAAAAGCGACGCTGCCCCTAATCTGTCGCCCTGTCTAGACTATTTTGCTGGAGCGGCCAAAGCCGCAGGGTGGGAAGCCCCACCCTACTTGCGGTCATGAACTAGAAAAAGAACTGGGTTTGCAGGTTCAGCACGTAGATATCCGGGTTGTCGCTAAAGTTATTGGCATTCCCAATCCAGTAAAAGGACGGCACAATCGCCATATAGTTATTCACCGGATAGCGATAGGTGATTTCTAGCTCCTCCTGTACGCCGCCGTTGCCACCACCCGATATGAGAAAATCCCGTCCGTCTAGAACGGAGAAAGGTTTCAGATAGGAAATTGTGGCTAAAGCACCTTCCTTAAACAGGTTGGGGAAAGCAACCCCCACCTGAACTGACTGAGCGTTGATTTCGCCTCGATCAAGAGCCGCCGCTGCCGGATAGACATCGGTGCTACCGTAGCTATAGCGGCCAAATAGCCCCAGCCAGTCCGTCACCAGCCAGTCAAAGTTAAACAAAAAGGTATCGGCAGCCGCTGCGTTGAGCGGCCCGCCCTGACCGTCATCGGCAAAGCCGTAGATCGGCTCGCTGAGAGCGCCGCCGACGAAGCCGTTGGCATTAGGCTGATAGCTGGTGCGGGTATAGAGGAAGCGCAGATTGAGCCGATCAAAAGGCGTGACGCCAAGCTGTGCCGTCAGCGTGTTAGTGCCGCCAAATAGACCGCGATCGGGGTCGCTGGCCGGGGGCTGCGTCGGCAGAAACTCGGTGCTTTCATTCATATAGGCCAGCCGCAGATCGGCCCAGTCGGCAATATCCCAAACGGCGACGGCTCCCGCGCCCCGGTCTACCGCGTTAACCTGAGTGCCACCGCTGGAGTTGAAGCTGTTAGCGCCGGTAATCAAGAAGGTAAAGCGGTTGTTGTCAAAATAGCGGTACCAGTTAATCCGGGGGCCAATCACGAGCTGTAGGCTATCCCCTACCGGAAAAGCATAGGACAGCTCCCTTAACACCGGCGCGTTATTTTCTACCCCGCCTCGCTGCAGGGTGAAAGGAACGCCAAACGTATTAAACAGTCCGGCGGAACCGAAGGTATTGGCCGGGGCGTTGCCTGTCCCAACGGCCATCTGCAGCGTCAGCAAATCAGCGCCAGTGAAAGAGGTATCTAAGTTAATCCAGGCCAAATAGCTGAAGGTTGTGGCCGGATCGTCTGCAATGGTACGGATACGAGGATCTCCCGTTACTGGATCACGAGCCGGGGCAAAGACGTTGATCCCTTCGGCTTTGATATCACCATCAGCAAAGGCGGCATTGACGTGGGCAAAAACGACGCCTCGGAGCTTAGTGGTGGTAGAAAACTGAGTGGATTCTAAGAAGGCGGTGCGATCTTCTAAATCGTCTACCTGGGCACGGACGTTGGCTAGCTCGGTGCCGAACTGCTCCTGCAGGCGCTGAACGGTGCCTAAAAGTTCAGGATCATCGCCGGTAGAAATGAGCTGCACAATATTGTCCAGGCAGGCATTCAGGCCCGCGGCAAATTCATAGCGACTTAGGGCGCGATTCCCCCGAAAAGTCGAGTCTGGATAGCCCTCTATGCAGCGATACTCTTCCACTAAACGGCGGAGCGCTTCATAAGCCCAGTCGCCTGGAGAGACATCGGCTAGTTCAGAAACGCTAGTGACCTGCGCTAGGGTGCCATCAAACGTGACGCCCGCCAAATCGCTAGCTGCATTGCTAACAGCTTCGTCCTCAAAGCCGAAGTTACTATCTGTAACATCTAGCGAAATTGTCTGGATTTCTTGACTTGAATTAGCGGCTGTTTCGCCAGCGATCGCCGCTTCTGTTGTAACCGCTATTTCTTCTATTACTTCGTCTGCAATCGGCTCGCTAGGAACTTCTGCAGCGATTTCTTCAGCAGCCAGTCCCTCAGCAGAGAGGTCATCAGAGGCGATCGCGCCCTGGGAGAAAGCACCCAACCACAAACCAAGAGTCCAGACCAGCAGCCAGCGCGAAGAGTCAGGCAGACGCAGGAACTGCCCAATCGCTTTATTGATAAACATCCTAATCCTCACACCACAATAGAGAGGCTTAGAAACTATCAAGATAAGCTGCCCTCAAAAGTATCAGAGGCAACAATTCAAGTGGCTAACTACGTAATACTTAAGATGTCCTTAATCCAGTATTGAAAATTTCTGAGAAGCTGATAAGCTACCTCAAAATAGCAAAGATTTATTCAATCATCAGGATGTAAAAATTTTTGTTGCGCGGGTATTGCGTTTTGCTGGCAGAGGATTTTCCTACAGCCTAATCACAATCATGCTAAGTGCTTTTTAGGCTATCCGTCTGCAGATATCTGAGTTTCTTTAGACAAGTCTCTAGAGTTTCTGTGGCCAGTATTGATGTCAGTTTTAGCAAGGCAAAATCTTAAACCGGCAATAATTTTAGCTAGATCAAGTTAATAGATTTTTGAAATTTAAAATCCAGAGCGATCGCTCAATCCTGTAGTGAATCAGAGGCAAAGATATAGCAATGTCTAGTGGTGAAAGAGTTCATTTAGAAAACTCACAAATTGAGCAAGAGCAAGCAGAACTAGAAGAAGGCGTCGTCATGCCCTCTGACCTAATCTATGGGCTAGAGGCTAGACCGCCTGTGCGTGAGGCCATCTTTGCGGCTTTTCAGCATGTGCTTGCTAGCTTCATTGGCATCATCACGCCTTCCTTGATTATTGGCGGCGCCCTGGGGCTAGAGCCAGAGGCGGCGGCCTATCTGGTCAGCATGTCGCTGTTTGTTTCCGGCATTGCTACCTTTATTCAGGCTAAGCGCATTGGCCCGGTCGGGTCGGGCTTGCTGAGCATTCAGGGTACTAGCTTTGCCTTTATCGGCCCCATCCTGGCCGTAGGCGGCGGCGCGGTGGCGGCAGGGGCAGAACCCACAGAGGCGCTGGGTCTCATTTTTGGCATGTGCCTGGTCGGTTCGTTCATTGAGATGATCTTTAGTCGCTTCCTACATCTCGCCAGCCGCGTGATTACGCCCTTGGTGACTGGCACTGTTGTCACCCTTATCGGTCTGACGCTGATCAATGTCGGCATTACCGCTGTGGGAGGTGGCTTTCCAGCGATCGAGGCAGGCACTTTTGGCAGCCCCCAAAACTTGGGGCTAGCGGCTCTCGTATTGGTGATTATCGTTGCCCTCAATAGCGTCAACAACTCCTTTTTACGGATGTCCTCGATCGCCATTGGCCTGCTGGTAGGCTACATTGTCGCCGTTTTTACGGGGCTAATTAGCTTTGGCAACCTGTTGGGCAACGGCCCTGTCTTTGCGCTGCCAATTCCCTTCCGCTTTGGCTTCGGCTTTCAGCTTGCCAGTTTTATTCCTTTCGCCTTCCTCTACCTGATCACCACCATCGAATCCATTGGCGACTTGACAGCGACTTCCTCGATTACAGGTGAACCAATCAAAGGGGAGAAATACTTCAAGCGCATTCAGGGAGGCGTTTTGGCAGATGGGATCAATTCCTTTATTGCCGCCTGTTTCAACACCTTCCCAAATACAACTTTTAGCCAAAATAACGGCGTCATCCAGCTCACGGGGATTGGCAGCCGCTATGTAGGCTACTTCATTGCCGGCATCTTCGTGATTCTAGGACTCTTCCCGGTTGTTGGCTCAGTTCTACAAGCAATTCCGCAGCCTGTATTAGGCGGCGCTACCTTGATCATGTTTGGCACCGTAGCCGCAGCGGGCATCAAAATTCTGTCAACGGTCAACTTCACCAAGCGATCGGCTATCATTCTGGCGACTTCCTTGGGACTGGGATTGGGCGTTACCTTCTCCCCAGAACTACTAGAAGCTACACCACCATTGGTCAAGAGTATTTTCTCCTCTGGCATTTCCACAGGTGGCCTCTGCGCTCTGTTGCTCAATATTGTTCTGCCAGGGCCAAGAGATTAGAACACGGTAGAAATCTGAAATAGCAAACGAATGTTCAAGGGACAGTCGCAATAGGGGGAACCTCCTGGGGGGCTGGCGGAAAAGTAGGTTCTTCTGGAGACGGGATAATAGTGGGCGGCTCCTCTGGCGGCATGTCTGGTTTTTCCGGAAAAGCAGGCGTCGTGGGTGGCTCTTGCGGCGGCAAAGCGGGTTCTTCTGGAACAGCAGGAGGCGATGAGGGTTCCGGTTCGCTATTCATGACGGGTGTCCTAAATACTTTGAGTTTTTGGTTACGCTGAGAAATATCAGCCTCGTTGACCTGAACGAGGCTTTTTCGATGTGTAGATTAATGGCTAGGAATCTGATGCTGCGGTCGAGGCAGAATCCTGCTCTGCGGCGTCAGTTTCGCTTCTAGACATTTTCTGAGCCATCTCATAGTCCGAATCAAAGTCAACGGCAGGCGCATTTTTGGCATCGGCCACCATCGCTTCGGCCACCGCTTTGGCATCCTGAGTAGAGGCTGATTCGGGATTAGATTTAACTTTTTCTTTCATGACTGTTTCGGGTTCTAGACCCTAAGATCTAGCAAATAGGTTGACCTCTCAAATCTACTGAAACACAAGGATTAAAGGATATTTGCTGAAAGATAGATTCTGCCTGCAGTTTTTTCATGCCCAAGAAGCTGATTGACTCCCTATTTAGGCGGAGGTATTTGTGTTTTTTTGCCTCCGGTCTGAACCTGATGCCTCCTCAAGCCTGCGCACAAGTGGCAAAATAGTGGTTTAGCTGTTTGTCACTAGGTCTATGGCTGTTTCTCCCCGTCGCTACCACATCACTACCTTCGGCTGTCAGATGAATAAAGCCGACTCTGAGCGCATGGCTGGCATCTTAGATGACATGGGCTTTGAATGGGTAGAAGATCCGCACACGGCGGATGTAGTGCTCTACAACACCTGCACCATTCGTGACAACGCTGAGCAAAAGGTCTATTCCTACCTGGGACGGCAGGCCAAGCGCAAGCACCAGCAGCCCGACCTGACCCTAATTGTGGCCGGGTGTGTAGCCCAGCAGGAGGGCGAGTCCCTGCTGCGACGAGTACCGGAGCTAGATCTGGTAATGGGACCGCAGCACGCCAATCGTTTGCAGGATTTACTAGAGCAGGTGTTTAACGGCAATCAGGTGGTGGCGACAGAGCCAGTTCACATCATGGAAGACATCACCAAGCCCCGCCGCGACAGCCGGGTGACGGCCTGGGTAAATGTGATTTACGGCTGCAATGAGCGCTGTACCTACTGCGTGGTGCCCAACGTGCGCGGGGTGGAGCAGTCGCGCACGCCAGAGGCGATTCGGGCAGAGATGGAGCAGTTGGGCCAGCAGGGCTTTAAGGAAGTGACGCTGCTAGGGCAAAACATTGATGCTTACGGACGGGACCTACCCGGTACTACCCCAGAGGGACGGCATCAACATACCCTGACTGACCTGCTGTACTTTGTCCATGACGTGCCGGGAATTGAGCGGCTGCGCTTTGCCACTAGCCATCC
The DNA here is from genome assembly GCF_030405905.1 of Sphaerothrix gracilis Ecp01. Taxonomy (NCBI): domain Bacteria; kingdom Bacillati; phylum Cyanobacteriota; class Cyanophyceae; order Nodosilineales; family Nodosilineaceae; genus Sphaerothrix; species Sphaerothrix gracilis. Next base: position 121,119 of record NZ_JASATW010000017.1, on the reverse strand, counting down.
TCGCTACTTCACTGAGCGGCTGATTCGCGCCTGTGCAGAACTGCCCAAGGTTTGCGAACACTTCCATATTCCCTTCCAGTCAGGGGACAATGATGTACTGAAGGCTATGAGCCGGGGCTACACCCATGAAAAGTATCGCCGCATTATCGATACGGTGCGCCGCTACATGCCCGACGCTGCTATTAGCGCCGATGCCATTGTCGGCTTCCCCGGCGAAACCGAAGCCCAGTTTGAAAATACGCTGAAGCTGGTAGAGGACATTGGCTTTGATCAGCTCAATACTGCCGCCTATTCCCCCCGACCTGGAACACCTGCCGCCGTCTGGGAAAATCAGCTCAGCGAGGAGGTGAAAAGCGATCGCCTGCAGCGTCTCAATCACCTGGTTTCAATCAAAGCTGCCGAGCGATCGCAGCGGTACGCGGGCCGATTGGAAGAAGTGCTGGTAGAAGAGGCCAATCCTAAAGATCCGACTCAGGTGATGGGGCGGACACGAGGCAATCGCTTAGCTTTCTTTGCGGGAGATATTGCCGCTCTCAAGGGCCAAATCGTCACGGTTCGCATTACCGAAGCGCGAGCCTTTAGCCTCACCGGAGAGCGGCTGGAAGCCGCCGTAGTGCTCTAGCTATCAACTCCCCATACTTCTAGGAGCTGCTCGGTACGCTCTACGCTGGCGGTATCGTCTTGCTGGCGGTAGAGCGACTGGGCCTGTCGCACATAGGAAATGGCTTCCTGTTCAAAGCCTTGTCCCCAGAGGGCTAAACCCAGGTTGTAGTGAGCCCCCGGATCGGCGGGTAGCAGTCTGACTAAACGCCGATAAGCGAGCACTGCCTGAAAATACTGCTCCCTCGCCAGGTAAGTTTCACCGAGCATCGCCTGGGCCACGGCAATATCGGGATCAGCATCAGCCGCCCTCAGGTAGTGACTAAAAGCTTCTTCAGCTTGACCGCGATCGCTCAAAATCTCGGCTAGCTGGACTTGAGCTTCAGCATTGTTGGGGTCAAGCTGCACGGCTCGTCTGAGTGACTGGAGTGCCTGCTCCTGATTGTCTTCTATCAGCCAGAGATTCGCCAGACTGAGGTGCAGGCTGCTGCGGTCAGGGTAGAGCTGCTGTACCTGCTGAAAAACCTGCCGGGCTTCGCGGTACTGCTCCTGTTGCAGGTAGAGATTGCCTAAAGCTTCCAGGGCCTGCGCATTGTTAGGCGAAATGCCTGTCAGCCGTCGATAGGCATCGGCGGCCCTGTCATAGTCTTCTAGGCGAATTAAAACGCCGCCCAAACCGAGGTAGGCATCGACTTCATTGGGATCTAAGCGAATGATTTCGTTGTAGGCAGTAACGGCAGCTTCGAGTTCTTCAGCATTGACCAGGCTATAGGCCAAACCATAGCGAAACGCCTTGTTATTGCCGTCTAAATTAATGGCCTGACGGTAAGCTTCAGCCGCGGCTGAATAATTGCCCTGCTGCACATATATGTAGCCAATTCCGGAATAAATCCGGGGATTATCGCGCTCTAGCTGCGCTGCCTGCTGATAGGATGAGATAGCGCCAGCATAGTCCCGCTTGTCTAGGCGATCGCGTCCCTGCCGCAAGAGTTCGCCTACCCGCTCATCGTTAGAGCTATTTTGGGCCAGCAGTTCTGGAACCGCTTCATTTAGTGCAGTTCTACGCGGCTGGAAATCAACAGCCTGAGCAACAAGGGGGAAACAGCTAATCTCTAGCAGAGTCGCGGCAATTAGAATACGCCTATACACGGGTTATCCTCCGAAGGTTCAACAGGGATGAGGGACGAAAGTTAGCCGCAAAAGGCTTCTTCGCCAAGTTTTATTAAGTTATGTCTGGGGATCAATAAATGATTGTAACAACAACCGATGTTCTCCAAGGAAAAGTTATCAGCGATTATCGGGGCGTAGTGACGGCAGAAGTGGTTTATGGCAGCAACGCGCTGCGAGATTTCTTTGCGGGCATTCGCGACATTATTGGTGGCCGCACCGGAGCCTACGAGCGCGTTTTTGAGCGGGGCCAGCGGGAAGCGCTAGAGGAAATTGAGCAGCGGGCCGCTCGTCTGGGAGCCGATGCGGTCATTGGCGTGCGGGTGACGACGGACACTATCAATATGGATGAGACGGGAGTGCTGATGCTGATTACAGCGACGGGAACGGCTGTGAAGCTACAGGGCTAGACACGGGTAGGCGGGCATTGCCCGCCCTACTTTGACGGTGCGGCAGCGGGCGATATGTCCTAACTGCTGCGATCGCCCCTACCGGTCTATTCCAGCCGCACCAGCTTGACCAGCAAGCACATTACTTCATCGGGATCGGTAGTGAGGATGGCGCGGTTGTCGGGAATGTCAATTGGGTGCGTCCAGCGAAAGGTTTCGGCATAGCGAGCCTGGTGGAGCTGGTGAATAGTGCGCTTCACTAGAGGCGGCGGGCCGATGAGGATATGGCGAATGGGCTGGGGTTCGTTGCTGATAGCTAGGGCTGGCTCGGTGAGAGCAGTTTGAACGCCGTTAGAGTGTTGCAACATTGGTTTTTCCTGTTTTTGGGATGGGCGAAAATTGCCCGCTGCGATCGCTCAAACGGAGATAACCCCGTCTAGAGCACCACAGCGAGCCAACAAACCCAAAAACAAGCCGCCCCAAACCAGCGCAGAGCGAGTCAGGGCGGCTAAGGAAACTGCTAAAATGCCTCTCAGCCTGCCGACTGGCCTAATCAGTCTGGTGGGTTAGCGGTTCGGAGTTGTTGCTACCAACTTCGGGCCGCGCAGCTAGTTTTTGGACGAGCCATGCAGAAGCTACGAAAAATGCGCGTTTCTGCATTAGCTAGAGACATTACCGTATTTAAGCGATCGCGTCAACTCAGTGACAATCATGAATCGTTTTCAATTCCTAACCAATCCCTTATTTCATCTACTAACCAGACGTATTCTTTACGGCTTAGCCCAAGCAAAAATTCAATTTTTTCATGATTTTTCATACAGATGATAAGTTTATATCTTCTATAAACTGTCGATTCAGCATCTGAAAGTTCAAAATCTAAACAGACATTCTCTATAAGCGAAGTTTTTCTTTCTGAGGCTTTACTATCTTCAATAGCATCTTCAATTAAAGATCGAAAAGCATTGAAAAGAAAGCGCGATAGTCGAGAAGTTTTCTTGTTATAATCTCTTCGATATCTTGGATGATTTAATTCAAAAATATTAAGCTCAGCCCGCGGTTGAAATTTCTTTAGGTAAACTGGTTTGTCTATGAAGCTATTTCGGTCAAAATAAATACAGTTAAAGTACTTAATCCATAGAAATCTGACAGGAACTTGAATAATAAACTCATCTATGGTTTTAATGACTTTTAACCGGCTATATGCAGGAAGCTTATCGCTATTATCTCTAATTTCTAAAGAGCTAATTTTGTAACTACTAATTTTTCTGGCTACGTCGTTATCCTTTCTAACCTCAATAATGCTGTTGCCTGTTTTAAGAGCACTAAGTGCTTGACGAGCAGTTCGAAATCGTCCATCAGGATCAGGGTTAACTAATTTTTCTAAAAAATCAATCAGTGTGGGATTCAAACTGACTCGCTCAGCAAACTGAATTCTAAGATTTTGCTGGGGTAAGTCAGCAGGTGAAACGCCTGTAACTAGATGAACTAGCGTAGCTCCTAAGCTATAGAGATCTGAAGATGGAATTGCTCGCCCTCCAAACTGTTCTATTGCGGTATATCCATACGTACCAACGACAGTGAATGTAGCTTCCTCTCTTGTGGCACGATTTTGGGCTGCACCAAAATCTATCAAATAGATAGAATTATTCTCACCAAAGATTAAATTGCTAGGCTTTATGTCTCGGTGCAAAATAGGCGGACTTAGCTCATGCAGATATATCAAAATTTCTAAAACTTCGTGCGCAATCTGTCTTATTCGCTGCTCAGGAAAAACTTCCCCTTGATCTAATAGTTCTTTCAAAGTCAAGCCGGGAACGTACTGCTGAACTAGTCCAAACCAAAAAACATTGTCGTCAACTGAAAAATAGTCTAAATATTTAGGAATTCTTGAATGGTTGACTTTTTTAAGGATTTGAGCCTCTCTCTCAAGTAAGTCTAATAAGCGCCACCCACCTTGATCAACAAATTCTGATAGCTTAATAATTACAGAAGGTAAATGTTTATCGACTAGGTCGGTGGCTAACCAAGTCTGGCGTCCTACTACGTGGTTTAATTTACGTTCTAGGCAAAAACGATTGTGTATTACCTGTTTTGGCTGCAGCATAAGTAGTTCATCGTCTACTTCTCTTCAGGTAAACATTGCTCATAATAGAATATTCAAAAGGTAAGCAAATATAAAGATAATTTCTATGAATTTATCTTTGAAGAGAGAGAGCTAATCTTGTAGCGCGATCGCCGATTTTGTAGGATGCGTCGCGACGCATTTTTTTAATCCGGTGCGTTACGCTTCGCTAACGGCACCCTACGTAGCACACCGTTTTAGCAACTTGTAGGATGCGTCGTGACGCATCATTTCTTCTACCGGGAACACTCGCTTCAACGCTTGCTTTCCCTTCACCATGACCAACTACCGCCGCCATACTCTTGCTGGAGGCACCTACTTTTTCACCCTAGTAACCCATCAGCGTCACCCCTGGCTTTGTTCACCCTTGGGGCGCAATACGCTCCGGGCGGCTTTCATTCATGTCAAAACTGCCTATCCATTTACGATTGATGCAATGGTATTGCTGCCCGATCATCTTCACTACATTTGGACATTGCCGGACGGAGACAGCAATTACGCAACCCGCTGGCGGTTGATTAAATCTCATGTCACCAAACAGGCTGGACGGCAACTCAATCACGATGGCAGATTAAGTGAGTCTCGGCAGAAACGCCAAGAAGGGAATCTTTGGCAACGACGATTTTGGGAGCATTGGATTCGAGACGAAGCCGATTATTGGCGGCATTGCGATTACATTCATCACAATCCAGTACGACACAGACTGTGCAAAAGGCCGAGTGCGTGGACATATTCCAGCTTTCATCGGTTTGTTAAGGATGGCGTTTATCCGTTGGATTGGGGTGGAGAAGTAGAGCCGAAAACGCCCGCAGGATTTTGGGATGCTTGAATAGATATGCCACGCCGCATCTTAGAAAATCTTAATGTGATTTTGTCGCGATCGCTTATTTAACAAAAGTCTTTCAAACCCGTCAGACGGCTTCTTCAATCTTTGATAGAACCTAGAGAGGTATGGGAATGGTAGGTTTATCGAGCCGTATAGCTGTTGCCTTGAAATTCCTGAATCCTCATGTCAACCGACTATCTACAGGGTGCCAGGCTACGGATTTAAGCCAATCAAAAGCCCTGAAACTAAGGTTGCAGGAGATTGACACGATGACAGTAAATTAGTGAGCTGAGGTACTTGCGTTAGGCCGTAAAGAGACCAAGTACTGGCTAATGTCTTGCCTCTTTTGGGCAAAACTTGTCATTCATGCAAACTACAAAAAATAGGCATTGCTCAGCAAGCGAACATCTTATCTTCTTCTTCGATGTAACAAGAGTCTATGCAGCAGTCATTTTTGAACCATTTTAATGTCAAACAGCGTATTACCCTGGGATTTTCCGCAGCTCTAGGCGTGGCTATTTTAGGTACGGGCGCAGGGTTTTTTGCTGGTAACTACTACCAAAATAAGGCACTTAGGATAGAAGATCACATCAGAGAAGAAGCTACCGTACTCTCCCAGCTACAGATAGGAGTTTTGCAGACTCGTACCCATCAACAGCAGCTCATACCCCTCAGCGAATTTCCTGAAGATTTCAAAGATGAATATAGCCACATTCTTAAGCATTCTGCAAGCATTCGGTCGTCACTACAAGCATTAGTTGCTTTCTGCGAAGACGTATCAGGCAGTGGATATGGACACACGGCAGATCTCGTAGAGTTTCTAGACCTATATGAGGGCGTTCCCCACACCTATCTGCAGGAACTAGATCAGCTAGTTACATCCATTGATATTGATAGTGTCAACACGTCAGCAGAACTGGCGCAGACGCAACAAAAGCTTCTAGAGTTTACAAACAGCGACGTAGCTATCAGGTTCGACGGTATTTCAGACGATCTATCAGACCTGATTCAAGCGTTCAATAATGAACTGGTTGAGGCACAGCAAGATGCTGAGATCGCCTGGCGGTTACGTCATTGGATTGTTGGGTTGAGTATGCTGCTCTCATCCAGTCTTGCAGCCCTGTTAGCCTATGCAATTAGCCGTTCAATCAACAATCCCCTCCAGGCAATAAAGGGAACGGCTCTACAAATCACTCAAAACGGTAACTTTGACCTGCGAGCTGATGTTACAGGGGACGATGAGGTTGGTACTGTGGCAACGGCGTTCAACCTGATGATTCAGCGCGTAAACGATCTGATGTCAGATCAAAGGGTACGAGCAGAAGAGTTGGAAAAGATCAATCAGCAACTCGTCTCAACGCAACGACAAATGCTCGCCCAGGAGAAATTAGCATCTTTAGGATCTCTAACCGCAGGGATTGCCCACGAAATCAAAAATCCGCTGAACTTTGTTAACAATTTTGCCGAACTCTCAACTGAACTGACGGAAGAATTGACTGAAGAATTGGAAGCCCGTCAAGCAGAGTTTGACCCCAATTTTGTGGAAGAGATTACTGATATCGTCGAAACCCTTAAATTCAATGTCAGTAAAATCGAACACCACGGCAAGCGGGCTGACAAAATTGTGGCCAATATGCTGATGCACTCTCGAGGGGGTGGGGGTGAGTGGGCCGATGTAGATATTAACGACCTTGTTTCAGAGGCTGTTAATCTTGCCTATCACGGCATGCGGGCCAAACAGTCAGATTTCAACCTGCATTTTGACAATGACTACGATGACAGTATTGGGACTATTGGTGCTTACTCTCAAGCTCTCAATCGGGTATTTCTAAATATTGCCAGCAATGCTTGCTACGCCATCTACCAGCGCCAACTTGATGAGGGAAGCGAATTTACCCCATTGCTCAAAATCCGTACCCGCAATTGGGCAGATCGTGTCGAGATTTGCATCCGAGATAACGGGGTTGGCATGACCTCGGAGGTGCGAGATAAGATTTTTAACCAATTCTTTACTACCAAACCAGCGGGTGAAGGTACGGGGCTAGGACTGTCGCTTAGTTACAGCATTATTGTCGAACAGCACAACGGCACTCTTAATGTGGTGTCTGAGCCAGGTCTTTATGCAGAGTTTATTATTACGCTGCCGAAGCAAAGCAGCCTCGCGAACATTCCGGCACCGATCCTCTAGTACAGAACTCAGAAACTGCCATGACCAAAATTCATATTCTGGTTGTCGATGATGAAATAGATGCTGAAATGCTGTTTCGACAAAAGTTTCGTCGAGAAATTAAAGCTCAAAAAATTGATTTTCATTTTGCTCTATCGGCCAACGAGGCATTGGCCTATTTAGAATCCCCCATTGCACAGGCAGAGATTACACTGATTCTTTCAGATATCAATATGCCTGGGATGAACGGCCTTGAGCTACTGCGAGTAATTAAAGAAAAATACCCTAAACTCATTGTCTTCATGGTCACTGCTTACGGCGATGACCAAAGCCAGCAAACGGCTCAAAAGTATGGTGCTCACGGTTTTCTGAACAAGCCTGTTGATTTTAGTCAGCTCAAGCAAGATATTTTTAACCTTGCCCATCATCAATCTGTTTCTAGCTAGTCAATCCATCCAGCAGTCAAGATCATGACCCCTCATATTTTAGTTGTCGATGATGAGCCTGATATTGAAGCGTTGATTACTCAAAAATTTCGGCGCGAAATCCGCCATGAGCAGTACCGATTTACCTTTGCTCACGATGGTTTAGAGGCTTATCAGCAGGTCACTGAAAGATCTGACATCGATATGTTGCTGACCGATATTAATATGCCAGTGATGGATGGATTGGCGCTACTTTCCCAGCTCAATACCCTGGCGCAACCGCCTAAAACAGTGGTCGTTTCTGCCTATGGCGATATGGATAAAATTCGGGCAGCAATGAATAATGGAGCCTTTGACTTTCTCACCAAACCAATCAACTTTCAAGATTTGGCGATTACGCTAGAAAAAACGCTGAAAGCGGTTGCCGAATCCAAAGCCAACCAAGAACGGCTCAATCAGGCCCAGGTGCAACTTGTGCAAAGCGAGAAGATGTCATCTCTAGGACAAATGGTGGCAGGCGTAGCCCACGAAATCAACAACCCTGTCAATTTCATTCATGGCAATCTCGAACATGCCAAAGACTATATCCAGAATTTGACGAGTCTGGTAGATCTATACCGAAAAAATTATCCAAAACCGACCTCTGAAATCCAGGATTACATTGATGAGATTGACCTTGATTTTTTGCGAATAGACCTGATCAGCTTATTAGATTCCCTAAAGATGGGTTCTACTCGAATTCGGAATCTGGTGCTCTCCCTGCGCAATTTTTCTCGCCTTGATGAGGCGGAGAAGAAAGTCGTGGATATCCATGAGGGGATTGAGAGTACGTTGGTAATTTTAAATAATCGATTAAAGGCAACTGCTGAGCGTCCTAAAATTCAAATCATTCGAGAATACGGACAATTACCGCTAGTAGATTGCTATCCTAGCCAAGTCAATCAGGTGATTATGAATCTCCTGACCAATGCAATTGATGCATTGGACGATAAAGATATCAGCCGCTCATTCGAGGAAATTAAAGATAATCCCAGTGTCATAAAGATTCGTACCCGCGTTACTGATGATAACTGGGCTACTGTTGCCATCACAGATAATGGCCCTGGCATTGATGATGAGATCGTTGCCAAGCTGTTTAATCCATTTTTTACGACTAAACCCGTTGGTAAAGGTACTGGATTGGGGCTAGCCATTAGTTATCAAATTGTTGTGGAAAAGCACAGCGGTCGGCTGACCTGTGAGTCAAAACCGGGTGAGGGCACTACATTTAAGATTGGGCTACCTCTTCAGGGCGATCGCCGATCTTGTAGTCATGACGCATCATTTCTTCCACCGGGAACATTTGCTTCAACGCCTGTTCTCCCTTCATCGTGACCAACTACCGCCGCCATACCCTTGCTGGAGGCACTTACTTTTTCACCCTAGTAACCCATCAACGTCGTCCCTGGCTTTGTTCATCCCTGGCGCGCAATATACTTTGGGCAGCCTTCAGCTACGTTCAAACTGCCTATCTATAGCCAAAAACGCCATAATAAAGGGTGCCTCACCTAAGCTAATGAAGCACCCAGCGAGAATTAGAGTGCTGATTCCGGTAGCTCCGGTGGCTCGGCGTCGAACCACTTGCGATAGATTTCGGCATAGGTGCCGTTCTCAATCAGCGTATTTAGGGCCTCATTGACGGCTTCTACGTTCTCAGACTCACTAGGCAAGGCAATGCCATAGTACTCCTCCGTCAGCAGCTCACCCACGACCGTGAGGCCGTCAAGATTGCCAGAGGCGATCGCGTCTAAGGTCACAGGCGCGTCGTTGATCACCGCATCCACGTTGCCGTTAGACAATTCTTGTAAAGCCAGCGGTGCTGAATCAAACGTAGTCAGCTCAGCGCCGGGAATTTCCGCCGCTTTTTCGGCTCCGGTCGTGCCAATTTGGACAGCAATCCTCTTGTCTTCTAAATCTTCTAAGGAAGTGATCTCCTCAGCCGCCTCATCGCGCACCGCGATCGCCAAACCGGCCTTAAAGTAAGGCTGCGAGAAATCGACGGTTTCCTCCCGCTCCTCGGTGATAGTCATAGCGCTGATGGCCGCGTCTACTGTACCCGCCTGCAGCGCCGGGATGATGCCGTCAAAGGGCAGACTCTCAAACTCAACTTCTAGGCCAGCTTCCTCGCCAATAGCCTCCATCAGGTCAATGTCGAAACCCTCTAACTCGCCAGACTCTGACTGAGACTCAAATGGCGGAAAGGCTGGCTCCGTTGCCACGCTTAGGGTACCGCCTGCACTTTCGCTAGGAGCTGCCCCCGGTTCTTCCGTGGCTGTAGGTTCGCTCTCGCCACCGCCACAGGCTGCTAGCACTAGAGTGGCGCTAAGTCCCAGCGCCAAGCCTTTGATTAAGCGAGATCGGCTGATATGCAACATGATTTCTGACCCGTTCTCCTCACATTAAGTTTTGGTTAACTAAGCATTTTAGACGCGATCGCCTCTAATGTCCTAGCGCATTCTTTTGATCTGCCACAGCCAGCTAGCATACAGAACATCACAGTCGTTAACCCAAATACGGTCTGAGATCAGCCGGGGTGCTATGCTAGCTGCCAGCCTCTGGGCGTCAGCCCGATTCTCTCAGGAGAGTAACGCCATGCCTCACGATATGCCCGCCATTCTATTTAGAAATTTAGAGAAGAATTATGGCGCTTTGCAGGTGCTGCGGGGTATCAGCGGCCAGATTCATCCGGGGGAAGTGGTGGCAATCATTGGGTCTTCTGGCTGCGGCAAGAGTACGCTGCTGCGCTGCTTCAACCGCCTAGAGCAGATCAACGGCGGCCAGCTCGTGGTCAACGGCATTGATCTCTCTAAACCAGATCTCAGCCGCAAATATCTGCTAGAGCTGAGGGCTAAAGTGGGCATGGTGTTTCAGCAGTTCAACCTGTTCCCGCACATGAGCGTGGTGGATAACCTTTCTTTAGCACCGCGCAAGGTGCTGGGCAAGTCTAAAAAGGAAAGCCGCCAAACCGCCGAATTTTACTTAGATAAAGTGGGGCTGTCTGAAAAAGCCAGCGCCTATCCTGACCAGCTTTCAGGCGGCCAAAAGCAGCGAGTAGCGATCGCCCGCTCGCTTTGTATGCAGCCAGAAATTATGCTGTTCGATGAACCCACCAGCGCCCTCGATCCAGAACTGGTAGGGGAAGTGCTGCTGGTGATGAAGCAGCTTGCCGAAGAAGGGATGACGATGGTAGTCGTCACCCACGAAATGCAGTTTGCTAAAGGGGTCGCCAACCGGGTGCTGTTTCTCAACAAAGGCCAGGTGGAAGAAGAGGGCAACGCCCGCGAGGTGCTGAGTCATCCTCAAAGCGATCGCCTACGCGCTTTCCTCAGCCGCATGAGTATGGCCGAGGTGGCTTAGATTGAGCCTGGGGCTGATTCTGGCTGGGGTTTGGTAGCAGGCTGACGGCCCGTGCCATTATTGCTAGCAGTCTCGGCAGACTCTCCCGGTGGTGGCGGCGGCGGCGGTTCCACAGTTGGCTGGGGCATGGGCACCTCTTCTACTGCCGGCAGGCGCTCAATGGTTAATTCCTGGCTGATACCGCCAGAAAGGCGCTTAAGCAATTTGGGTTTGGGATCGTGGAGCAGATAGATAATGCGATCGCCCGGCTGCCAGTCATCACTAGCCGCTACTAGCCGCAGCTTCTCCTCACGGATAATTAGCAGCGGCACCAGCTCACCGCTGCGCACCAGTGCCTTAAGATGGGCCTGCTGAAACAGAAAGCCCTCCTGCCGCAGCAGCGTTTCTCCCAGCTTGACTGCCCCGTCTTTGAGATAGGTGTTCCAGGCTTTAATCGGCAGTTCAGATACTAGAGCGTGCTTGATTTTAGCGGTGGCTCCATTGTCCTCCTGTGCCTTGTTGATGCTAGGAAAAACTGCCATCACGCGCGGCGGCTGGAACTCTTCCATGGCCCGCAGCGCCACTACCGCGTTGACTTCGCCATTGTTGGTCATTGCCGCAAAGGTGCCAGCCGAGTCTAATCCTGCTTCTTCTAGCACATCGGCATCGAGAGCACTGCTGCTAAAGACCGTAAAGCCTGCTTGTCTGGCCCGCTCACAGGCTTCAATATCGGTGTCAATTAAAACCACCGATTCGCCATAATCGCGGAAAAGCCGGGCCACCAGCAGGCTAAGGGAGTTGCAGCCCACCAGAACTGCTCCCTGGGCCTGGGTAGAGGTAATCCGCAGCAGCCGGGCAAACCAGCCCGCCGTGACCCCCTGCACCAGCACCGTCATCAAGATAGTGAGAAACACCAGCGCTTTGATCGCATCGCCGCCGTTGATGCCCCGTTCGGTCAGCAGAATGGCAAATAGGGAAGCTACCGAAGCAGAAACGATACCGCGCGGGGCGACCCAGCTTAAAAAGACTTTTTGCCGCAGATTGAGGCCGCTATTCCAGGTACACAGAGCAATATTCAGCGGTCGCACAATCACCATCAGCGCCAGCACCGTCAATACGGCTCCCTGTCCTAGGGCAAAGACACTGGCGATCGACAAATCAGCCGCCAGCAGCACAAACAAAACCGATACGGCCAAAATGGTGAGCTGCCCCTTAAACCGCCGCAGCAGCCGCTCGTCGGGTACAGACAAGGCCCGGACGACAATGCCGGCGACAACCGTTGCCATCAACCCCGACTCATCGCGAATGGACTGGGCGAGGCCAAACAAGCCCCAGAGTCCGGCTAAAACCACCAGGTTCCGCAATTCTTCAGTTAAAAAGCTGGCCCGCTTCAGAAAAATCCCAATCAGTGAACCGCCCAGGGCGCCAATCAGCGCGCCAATCCCCAAGCGCGCTAGCAGGCCGCTGACAACCGCCAACGGGTCAGCATCGCCGTTGAGAATAATGTCTAGAACAACAACGGCTAAAATCGCCCCCACCGGATCGATGAGGACCCCTTCCCCTTCTAAAAGTGTTGCTACTTGGCGATCGACGGGTACCTGTCGCAGCAGCGGGTTAATCACGGTTGGCCCGGTGACGACTACCAGCGAGGCGTAGAGAAAGGCAATCGGCCAGGGAAATTCGCTCAGCCAGTGGGCCGCCATGCCGCCGCCTACCAGGGTGATAAAAATGCCAAAGGTGACTAAATTTCGCAGACTGCCAGAAACGCGGCCTAAGTCCTTCAGCTCTAGGCTCAGCCCCCCCTCAAACAAAACCAGGGCAACGCTGAGAGCCACAATCACCTCTAGCCCAATGCCTAAAAATTCAGGATGAATAATCCCGAAACCATCCCGTCCCAGTAGAATACCGAAAGCGAGCAGAAAAATAATGCTAGGCACCTTCAGCCGTTCTGCCACTACCTGAGCGCTAATCCCGGCTAGGACGGTCAGAACGATTTGAAGCGTAATCTCAAAGGGGGTATCCATAGACGTCTCAGCAGGTGACAGCCACGGTTTCCATTCGGAATCCGGTTGGCCCAGCTCGATTCGCGCACCCAAACCCCGAAGCTAGTTTTGCCAAGATTGCTTGGTTCTTTGACGAAGGCAGTAGCGCCTCTCTCACCAGGTTAACGCGTCTAATTCAGATGGCAACGGGGGTGTTTCTCAGCAGGTCACTCCACAAGACAGTTTTGCTAGTATACCATCCGAGTTTCGTTTCCCAGAGGGTGCGCCTTGTCGCGCCTGGCCTAGCGAACATCGGCTAATCGTCTTTGAGCAGCAGATAGTAGAGCTGTCCTGGCGTATTGATCAGGCCAGCGCGATCGCCCGCATCAGGGCCTGTGCCGACAAACAGGTCAACCCGGCCAGCACCGCGAATCGCGCCGCCGGTATCTTGATCTAAAACGTAGCGGCTAGTGACTGCGGCTCCCCAAGTGCCGTCTGCTTGGCGGCAGGGCAGAGCTACGTTGATTAGCGCCAGCGCGCCGGGGGGCATGAGAGACTTGTCGGTGGCGATGGAGCGGCCAGCACTGACGGGTACCGATAGGGTGCCGATGGGGGGTGAGCCGTAGGTTTCGCGGAAGAAGACGAAGCGCTGGTTGCGGGGCAAATAGGTATCGAGTTCAGCCGGAAACTGGCGAAAATAGTCAATCAAAACGGGCAAAGTGAGGTCTTCTTCTCGCACCTTGCCTGTCTCTATCAGAGCGCGGCCAATGCTGGTGTATTCATATTCAGTTCGGCCAGCATAGCCCACGGTCATCTGGGTGCCATCTGTCAGCTCCAGCCGCGCTGACCCCTGCACCTGAATTAGAAACGCTTCTAGGCGATCGCGCAGCCACACCAGTTCTAGTCCCCGCAGTGGCCCCTGGGATCCCTGCAGGCCGTCGCGGCCCTCTAGCGCTGCTCGCGCCGGATGGGGTAGCGTCCAGGTTTCCAAGGTGGGGGGACGGCGATAGAGCGGGTAGCGGTATTCCGCAGTCGGCACCCGGCTGGCGGTATAGGTGGGTTCAAAATAGCCGGTAAAGTCAACTGTGCCAGCGCCATCGTGTCCCACAGACTGATATAGGACAAACTCCCGCTCAACAGCGGCCTGCAGGGCTGCAGGAGTGGGGCTAGTGCGCACTAGCTGCCGGAAACGTCTGAGGCTGCGGCGCACCCGATCGCGGGTAATACCGGCCACCGGATAGTCAGCGTAAGCGGCAGCGGCTTGGGGTGTCTCTAGGTAGCCGAGGCTGTGGTCAATGGCCTGCAGCAGCGATCGCCAGTCTCCTGGCTCCGCCTCACTCCCCCAAAGCTGTTCGTCGTAGCCCAAAGGGGCGATCGCTTCAGTCTCAGCCACCGTAAAGGCAACGGGCTGCAAGGGCGCTGTCGCTAGGCCCCGGCCACCTGCTACAGCGATGACCAAGCCTAGGCCCATCAGGAAACAAACAATCTGCCTTAGATAGCGCAATTCTCTCGTCTCGTCTGGTTCTAATAGCGCTCGACGCTAGAGCTGAAGACAGGTTCCACCCGGATACCAATAATTTTTGAGGGACGCACTACCATATATTCCCCCGGGTTAATTTTGGGCACGGGTACGCTGATGAAATCATCCGAGCTGGCTTTGGGCATCAGCTCACCGCTGTACCATTTCTGAAATTCCTGAACGGTGGCAAAGCGAACTTCTTCGTGGTGTCCGCCTTCCATCAGCATGTGAATAACGTATTCGCTGGGTGTTCTTGGCATATTCGCTGGCGTTGAATTTCACAGTCCCCATTATGGGCTGAGCTGACTCAAAAATTTCACCGAATCGAGAACGGAGACGTAAATTCTGTCTCACAGCCGCTTTTCTGCCCCTATCAGCTTTGCTAAAACGACGGAAGAAAATATTCTAGAGTCACCTGTATTCAGCAGTCGATCAGATTCTTGAGGGAAAGCCATGCGCCAAAAAGCTATGTTGCGTCAATCGGTTCGATTATCAGTTCGATCTATGGCACCGCTGTTCTTAGCAGTTGTTCTCTTGCTAACGGCCTGCAGCGCCCCTCAGACTGAATCTCGCTGGGAAGAGGCCCAGTCAGCTCCCCCTGCCGCCACCCAGGCCGACGTGCTGCCGGGCAGCCAGTTCAATCAGTATTTTCCGCCGGAGGCAGACGGCTACCAGCGGGTCTACGTGCAGGAAAAGTCGGGTTTTGCTGAAGCCAAGCTAAAGCGAGACGGCGCTGAGCTAGCGATGCTGGCGGTGTCGGATACGGCCAGCAATCCACCGGCAGTAGCGAAGTATGAAAATAGCGATCGCACGATTGCGGGCTATCCGGCTGTGACGCTGGGGGATACGACGACCAGCATTTTGGTGGGCGATCGCCTGCAGGTAAAAGTCCTCTCTAGAGACAGCACTTTTACCGCCGCCGACCGGGAAGCCTGGATTGAAAAGTTTGATTTAGCCGGACTAGAAAGCTTAGTAAAGTAATTCAGAGCAAAACACCATGAGCCAGCCTATTTACGAACTTGTTGACCAACTGCCAGAGCGCAATCTGACGGTGTATGCCCTGCGATCGCTCGACTTTGCTCTGCCCGGCGAGTGGGACAACGTCGTCGGCTTTGAAAACACGATTCGCCAAGTCACAGGGGAAACCAACGAGGCCCTGATTCAGCAAATTGGCGAGCGGGCCATTCAGCTTTTCAACGACAAGTCCCAGGGCTACCAGCGGGCGCTGTGGCTTTACCAGACAATCGACAAAACTGGGGGAGCACTGGGTACTGCCGCTCTGGCAAATAAGGTCGGCGAAAAGGTCTCCCTGCTGGGCTTTCTCAATAAACTGACGCCCAAAGCCGAAAAAGCGCAAACCATCGATCTTAGCCTCAAGCTGGTGACAGAAGTGGTGGCCTTTTGCCAAATCAACGGCATACCTGGCGACAGCATTGGTGACTTTGTGCGCGCTTTAGGTGACTACAGCGGCGAATCCCTCATTCGCATGGCGGCTTTGGTTTCCTTTGACGGCCTGATTCCCCTGGGGCCTAACTTCATCCAACAGGCCCAGCTAGTGCTCAGCCGCCTTGGCCCCAAAGAGCTAGAGGAAAATGGGGCTTTCAAGCGGATTCGCGACCTGATTCCCGGCAGCAATACGGCCCAGCAGCTCGGTTTTATGGAAGCCAGCTTTAACTCAACTAAGGACTGGATGGGCAGTTTTGTGGCGCAGAAGGGACTAACCCCAGAGAAAATCACCCAGAATTTTCAAAAATTCGTCGATATCGCAGACGACAAGCTGGACTATTTCGGCGCTTTTCTCGACATCAGCACCAACTACTACGAACACACCGGTATACAAACCCTGGCGCGGCGTTTGATTGAACGGGCAGTGGCAGAAATTTAGGCCGACGAGCGATCGCCTCACAATTCCTTAACCCAAACACAAAGTTTCTATAAACTATCTAGGGGTTTACCCTTAATCTCCACCCCGTAGCCTGAGTTTTGGCTTGCTTTTGACGCAAAAAAACTTATCGCTGCGGAGTGTTTGTATGCTGAATCGTCGTATTTTCTTAGGAGCGGCTGCTCTAGCTGCGACGCTAGGACTTTTAACCGCGAATACATCAGCTCAAGATAGAACAGAAGTTTTACTCGATGGTTCTAGCACCGTCGGCCCCATCAGTGAGGCAATGGCCGAGGAGTTTATTGCTCAAAACCCCGAAGTTAGCGTAGTTGTTGGTATTTCGGGAACCGGAGGCGGTTTCAAAAAGTTTTGTGCCGGTGAAACCGTCATTTCAGGGGCCTCTCGTCCGATCAAGGATGAAGAAATTGAAGCCTGCGCCGAAAATGGGGTTGAGTATATCGAAGTTCCGGTTGCCTACGATGCCATTACCGTGGTTGTGCCGAACAGCAATACCTGGGCTGATTCTCTCACCGTAGATGAACTCAAGACCATGTGGGAAGCAACGGCTGAAGGTACCGTTACCAACTGGAACCAAATTCGTCCCAGTTTCCCAGATCAGGCTCTAACTCTCTTTGGCCCTGGTACCGACTCTGGGACGTTTGACTACTTCAGCGAAGTCATCATTGATGGTGACAGCCGGGCCGACTACACCGCCAGCGAAGACGATAACGTCATCGTTCTAGGAACAGCGGGCACCCCCGGTAGCCTGGGTTATTTCGGTTTGGCCTACTATGAAGAGAATAGAGATCAGCTACAGGCTGTGGCGATTGACAGCGGCAGTGGCCCGGTTGTTCCCAGCGCTGAGACGGTGAACAACGGCACCTACACGCCTCTCTCCCGGCCAATCTTTATCTACGTTCGCAAAGATGCCTTAGATCGGCCTGAGGTAGAGAGTTTTGTTGATTTTTATCTCAGTGAAGACAACCGCTATCTAATTTCCGATGTCGGCTATGTGCCGCTTTCTGATGACGCCTACCTGCTGGGGCAGGCCCTCGTCGCCCAGGAAATTACGGGTTCCGTCTTCAGCGGTGCCCCGGCTGACAGCAGCGTCATCGCTCTCCTCAACTCCGCTTTTGAGGAAGACGGCGAGAGCGAATAAGCCAAGCTAGCCTGCTAGCCCTGGTGCTATCTGGTGCTATCTGGGGCTATGTGCTGTAAAAGCGGCAGTGCGGTGAGTCCTGGGGCAGCCCTGCGGTGAGTCCTGGGATTTGCCGTCGCAGCTGCGCCTTTATCGCGTGACTGATGAGCGATTTTTCAAATTTGCGGCGATCGCGCTCTCCCCTCTGGCACTGGCTGTATCATCCGCTGGTGATAGTCTCCATTGTCTTGCATGGCCTGCTGCTGGTAGTGCCAGTGCCTTCAGCCTTAGATCCTGAAGCTGAAGTATCTGAAGTAGAGGAACTGCCTGAGCCGGAAGCAGAGATTGTTCCGGTAGATATCCTCAATCTAGCCCCGCCCCCGGTCACGCCTCCACCCCCAGCGGCGAAGCCAACCCAGCCTCCCTCGACTCCGGCCAGAGCGCCAGCGCCACCAGCGGCTGAAAAGCTAGCCCAGCTCCAAGAGTCTCTGACGGACGAGGAGCGACAGGATTTGCAGTCCGATACGGACACTGACGAGAGCGGCGCTGACGAACAGGATTTTAATCAATCCTTGGAGGAAGATTCATCAGCCACATTTGACTACGAAGCTCAAGGCCAATTTTTTGGCAGCTTTGATCAGGTGGACTATGGCAACTTCGATCAGACTGACAAGTGGGATTCTTTATATTCACCGCTGATAGAGAATTACCTAACGCCAGAGCAGCAAAGTCTGTTTTTTGACAGCAACCGGCAACCCGTCGCTGACGTCAGCGTCTTTAAATACATCACCCGCAACGTGGATTTAGTGGCAAAAGAAGACCTGCGACAAACAGCGGCAGCGGCTGGGCTAGGATTTGAGCAGGCCCAGTACGAGCTGTATGGCGGTCAGCGGTTTTATACCCTGAGCAATGCCGATGGCACCCCGGCTGCCTATGTATCTCTGGTAGATCTGAGAGGCGGTACAGCGGTTTTAGTCTGGCAGACAGATCCGCGTCAGTCGTAGTAGTCAGTTTTGATCTTGAATCATCAACGGCAGTTATGGGGCGAATATTGCCCGTTATCCAGCAAGTTCCTAGTTCCCGAAAGAGTGTCCACGAAGAACCATGTCCCCTGTAAATAGGCCGCTGCCAACGCGATCGCTCATAGGTTGGATTCCTCTTGGTTTCTTGATGGCCCTGGGACTTCATGCTCTGGTGCTGTTTATGCCGCTCTCGTCCTCAGAAGAGGTGCCCGTACCGGATCCGGCTGAGCAAGAAACCATCAGCATTTCCCGCGTGCCCCTCAAGGCTGAAGAGTCTCAGACTGAAGAGCCAGCCTCCGGTCCTCAATCTGCGTCAGTGCGATCTGCTCAGCCCCGACCAGCACTTACCCCTCAGCGCCCGCCTCAGGCCAGCTCCCGCTCTGTTCGTTCCTCAGCGCAGACGAATCGCTCCGGTTCATCCTCCGCTCGCCAGCCCAGTCGTCGTCAAACCGCCAACGAGACAGACAGCCGCCGCTCGGCTGCAGCAGAAATTGCGGCTCTCCCTCCCGATAGCACCACCGCTGTGACCAGTCCCGCTGAGCAGCCGCGATCGCCTCAGCCCTCTGAACCAGCGGCCCCAGACAAAGCTCAGGGACTCACCACGCTGCTAGCCTATGCCAAAACCCTAGCGGCTAAACCGATGATTGCCTCAGATGCCCTAGTCAGCTACATCAACTATCTGCGGCGGGCCTATGCCTACAATCCAGCTGACACCACTGCTGCAGAAGCTACCCAGAATCTGAACCAGTGGCTGAACGACATGGCATCGGCGATTCCGGCTGATATGACCCAGCCGATTGAGTCAGAGGTGGCGCTGGCCTATCCGCTGAAGGTGTGTTTAGAACAGGTGCCGCAAACGGCTAACGTAGGGGCAGTTGTAACCACCAGCGGCAGCCTCGCCGCCGATCCGGTACTGCTGCAAAGCACGGGCTATGAAGGTCTGAACGAGAAAGCGATCGCCTTAGTCAAAGAGCAGCCCTTCGACCCTGAAAACTCGCCGCAAGCCTATCTTTACCAAGTCACAGTTGAGTACGATCGCGATCGCTGCTTTCAGCCCCCTGACTCAGCAGAGACAGCCGCCCGCTAAACCAGTGTCCGATCGGTCAAAATCTCGTAGCCAGACGCCGTAATCAAGACCGTATGCTCAAACTGGGCCGAGAGGGAACGATCCACGGTCACAACCGTCCAGCGATCGCTAAGGGTTTTAGTATGCTTAGACCCCGCATTTAAGATCGGCTCAATCGCCAATGTCATTCCCGGCTGTAGCTTCAGGTTGGGCAGTTGGCGAGTCCGAAAATTAAACACGGAAGGGGGTTCGTGCAGATTGCGGCCCACACCATGTCCGGTAAACTCTTCCACCACGCTGAAGCCATTTGCCTGCACCGAGTCTTCAATCGCCCCGGCAATATCCAGCAGCGTATTGCCCGGTTTAGCCTGGTCAATCCCCGCATAGAGGGCCGCTTCAGCCGCGCGAATCAGCTTTTGGGCCGCAGGCTTGACCTGACCAACAGCAATCGTAATGCAGGAGTCACCGTGAAAGCCGTCATAGTACGCCCCAGTATCGACCTTTAACACGTCCCCGGCGCGAATCACCTTGCGCCGCCGTGGAATACCATGTACCACTTCATCGTTAATACAGGCGCAAATAGAGCCGGGAAAGCCATGATAGCCCTTGAAGCTAGGCGTAGCCCCTAGGGCGCGAATACGTTCCTCGGCATAGGCATCTAGGTCAGCCGTCGTCATCCCCGGCTTAGCCTGTTCACTGATTTCCTTAAGAACGGTAGCCACGATGCGGGCCGCCTGCCGCATGGTGTTAATTTCAGCTTCGTTTTTTAGCTCGACGCCCCGAACGCGCTTACGCGGGCGATCGATTACTGGCAGGCGGGGCGAAGCTTTAGCAAGTAGGTTGGTCAAGATGTTCATACGAAAGGGAGTGAATAATAGTCCGGCGACTAGCGGTTTAAGAATCAGAAATAATTAGCTGTCCGACCATGCCGGCTTCAGCATGTCCGGCAATGGAGCAGTGCAGCTCATAAGTGCCCGGCTTCATCGGCACAAATACCCATTCTGCCTGTGCTCCCGGTTTCAGCTCTAGCTCATGGATAGCCCCTTTCACCTCCACGCCAGCAGCTTCTACCTTCTGCGACCAAAGGTTGTCAGCAAAATCCTTGGCCGTGAAATAGTGCTTCTGGCTACTGGGATTCTCTAAAACGAGCTGATAGCGCTGCCCGGCTGTAAACGTTAGCTGCTCTGGTTCAAACTTGAGCGCGTCGGCTTCATTGCCCAAATGCACCTGCACCTCAATTGGATCCTGCTGGGTGATAGCGATCGCCGCTGCATCCTCTGCCCAGCCTAAAAGCAAGCCTAGCCCTGCCGCCACCAGAATTAACAGGCAGAGACTGACACAAAAGACGCGCAGGAGTTGCTGAACAGATTGCATAGCGGCAAAGGGCAAACGCCCAGTAAACAGGATTTGGCGATAGCAAGATTCACTTTTATGTTAAAGCAACGGGTGGTTTAAAGCCTAAGGAGCGATCGCCACAGATACTGACTCTAGCCTTAGATTTTCTGGGGTTCAGTCAAATTAAATTTGAGGGCTAGCCTTTTGGTGATTTTTGACGTAGTATTAAAGACCGTGTGCTTTTTAAGGCCTTATGAACGCTGAAGCAGTTATCCGCTCAATCGAAGCGGAACATCTTAAAAAAGATCTACCCGAAATCTACGTCGGCGACACTATTCGCGTTGGCGTCCGGATTCAAGAGGGCGGCAAAGAGCGGATTCAGCCTTACGAAGGCACTGTAATCGCTATGCGCAATGGCGGTATCAACGAATCGATTACGGTTCGGCGAATCTTCCAAGGCGTCGGCGTTGAGCGGGTTTTCTTGCTCCATGCCCCCCGCGTAGCGAATATCAAAGTGCTGCGTCGAGGCAAAGCTCGCCGGGCCAAGCTCTACTATCTACGCGATCGCGTAGGTAAGGCAACTCGACTCAAGCAGCGGTTCGACCGCCCTGTCTAGGGAAATTTTGCAGTTGTCGCTTCCTAGGGTCAACTTAGCTTTACTATAGACTTAGCAAAGCCAAGCGCTAACCTAGGCTACATGCGTCCTTAGTTCAGTTGGTAGAACGCAGGTCTCCAAAACCTGATGTCCGGGGTTCGAGTCCTCGAGGGCGCGCTGGATCACTGCCATCAACGACTACCCGAAGCACTCGGCGTATTTGATTCAAAGTACTCAAGTGGCTGGACTTCGGGTAGAATTGTTGTTTGGGTGGTTCAAGGTAATGCTGGCAACTCTGCAGTGGCAGGTTGGCTTGAGAGCTAGCTGAAACTGTTCCCATCTTTGAGCAAGCGGTTTGTCCGTCTGCAAGCTTGACGAAAAATCAATAGGTTAGTTGTGGCTAAGAAAGACACAAAATCCGACAAGACAGAAGCCAAGGAGACAGCGGAGGTCAAGACTTCCGAAAGTCGCTTTAGCGCTGCAGACTTCTTGAAGGGGACACAGGAAGAGCTTGGCAAAGTTGTTTGGCCCAGTCGCCAGCAGCTTATCAGCGAGTCAGCCGCTGTCATCTTGATGGTGAGTCTTTCAGCGACTTTTATCTATCTCATTGACAAGCTCTTTGGTTTTGCTTCTAGACAGGTGTTTTAAATGGCTTTCACATCGGATGATTTCAGTTATGAAGAGCCGATGGAGGCGGAAGTTGACTCCCCTGAAGAGGGCGTGTCTAAGGCCAGAGGCCGATGGTATGCCGTTCAGGTGGCGTCTGGCTGCGAGAAGCGGGTCAAGCTCAACTTGGAGCAGCGGATCAAAACGCTAGATGTCGCCAACCGAGTTTTTCAAATTGAGATTCCTCAAACTCCCGCCGTCAAGCTGCGCAAAGACGGCAGTCGTCAAAACATAGACGAAAAAGTTTTTCCAGGCTACGTCTTGGTCAAGATGGTCATGGATGACGAAGCGTGGTCAGTGGTTAAAAACACCCCCCATGTGATTAACTTTGTGGGGGCAGAGCAGCGACGACACTATGGTCGCGGTCGTGGCCACGTCAAACCCATGCCGCTCAGTCCGTCTGAGGTAGAGCGCATCTTCAAGCAGACGCAAGAGCAAAAAGCGGTTGTCAAAGTTGACATGGCTCCGGGAGACAAGATTGTTGTGCTGTCCGGGCCGTTCAAAGACTTCGAAGGTGAAGTCATTGAGGTAAGCCCAGAGCGCAGCAAGCTCAAGGCGCTCCTGTCCATCTTTGGTCGAGATACGCCCGTAGAGCTGGAATTTAATCAGGTACAAAAAGAGAGTTAATCAATGGCGAAGAAGGTTGTTGCAATTATTAAGCTAGCGATTCCGGCAGGTAAGGCTAACCCAGCTCCTCCTATTGGCCCAGCTTTGGGTCAGCACGGGGTTAACATCATGGCGTTTTGTAAGGAATACAACGCCAGAACATCAGAGCAGGTAGGTCTGGTAGTTCCGGTTGAGATTTCTGTTTTTGAAGACAGAAGCTTCACCTTTATTCTGAAGACACCGCCAGCCTCGGTTTTAATCAAAAAGGCCGCTGGCTTAGACAAAGGTTCGGGTGAACCCAACCGAGTCAAAGTAGGATCCATCACGCGGGATCAGCTTCAGGAAATTGCTCAGACCAAAATGCCTGACCTCAACGCCAATGATATTGAGGCAGCGATGAAAATTGTTGAGGGTACTGCCCGCAATATGGGCATCACCATCAGCTAATCAATCCAGAGTTAAACAACTATTCGGGGGAGAGGCTGAGGCTTCGCGATTACCCCAAGGAGTCACTATGTCTAGAAAAACTTCACGTCGGATGCAGGAGCTACAGGCCAAGGTAGAGGAGCGTCTATACGAGCCCCTAGAAGCCCTGCAGCTACTTAAAGAAACAGCAACCGCTAAATTTCCAGAGTCAGCCGAAGCCCACATTCGCTTAGGCATCGATCCCAAATACACCGATCAGCAGCTCAGAACAACGGTAGCGCTGCCCAAAGGAACCGGACAGGAAGTTCGCGTTGCCGTAGTGGCTAGAGGAGAAAAAGTTTCAGAAGCCACTGAAGCCGGGGCTGACATGGCCGGGTCTGAAGAACTGATCGACGAAATCCAAAAAGGCATGATGGATTTCGACGTGCTGGTGGCAACGCCAGACATGATGCCGAAAGTGGCAAAGCTAGGTCGTCTACTCGGTCCTCGCGGTCTGATGCCCTCGCCCAAGGGCGGCACCGTGACCTTCGATTTGGCTCAGGCCATTGAAGAGTTTAAGGCGGGTAAATTGGAGTTCCGGGCTGACAGAACAGGGATTGTTCATGTTATGTTTGGCAAGGCCAGTTTTTCAGCCGATGATTTACTCATTAATCTGAAAGCTTTGCAAGAGACTATCGATCGCAACCGCCCCTCCGGAGCTAAGGGCCGCTACTGGCGCAGCGTCTATGTTTCCGCTACGATGGGGCCTGCCATTGCGATCGATACGTCAGCCCTGCGCGATTTCAAGCTGGGCGAAGCTGCCTAAAAGTTTGCGAATACATCAAAGCCTGAGTCTTAAAGGAGGACGCCGTTTCAGTAATTTCCTAACCGAATAGCCAGCCGTAGACAGTAGGGGCGTCGATCGCTTAATTAGCCTGCCGAGGTTTGGAATCTTTAAGAAGCTTAGGTTTACCTTGCGTAATCCGCAGTTTGAGAGATTACTGAGCCTCGGTCGAATGACTGAGGCTTTGATGTACTGGTGGTTAGGAAGAGATTAGCTTCGTTGTTATCCCCGAATAGAGGAGGTGAAACCCGGTATGGGGAGAACGTTAGAAGACAAGAAGGAAATCGTCGCCGAGCTGCAGAATCTCCTAAGTGAGGCTCAGCTAGCATTGGTGATTGATTATAAGGGGCTAAGCGTAGCCGAGATTACCGATCTGCGTAATCGCCTGCGAGAAAAAGGGGCTGTTTGTAAGGTCACGAAAAATACCCTGATGCGGATTGCCGTAGATGGGGATGAGGCGTGGAAACCTATGCAGCAGTTTCTCAAGGAATCTTCTGCATTTCTCCTAGTCCAAGATGACCTGGGTGGCGCAATCAAAGCCTATCAAGGCTTTCAGAAAGACACCAAAAAAACCACCCTGCGGGGTGGGGTCATGGAAGGGCGGGCGCTAACTGAAGACGATATCAAGGCCATCACTGAGCTGCCTTCTAAGGAAGAGCTGATTGCTCGGATTGCGGGAGCGCTTAAGGCCAATACGACCAAGCTGGCTGTTGGTATCAATGCGGTACCCACCAAGCTGGCCGTCGGTATCAAAGAAGTTCCGGCCTCTCTGACACGGGCCATCAAAGCAGTGGCGGACAAAGATCAGTCCGATGCTGCTTAACAGGGCCAATTTTGTGTTTGTTAGCTAAAACCTTAACTGACTATAGGAAGTTCACTCATGTCTGAAAAAACTGATCAAATTCTAGAACAGCTCAAAACCCTGTCTCTGCTAGAAGCTTCTGAGCTAGTTAAGCAGATTGAAGAAGCTTTTGGCGTCGATGCATCTGCCTCTGCAGGCGGCGGCATGATGATGATGCCAGGTATGATGGCGGGTGCGGCTGGCGGTGCGGCTGCGGCTGAGCCGGAAGAAGAGAAGACCGAATTCGATGTCGTTCTGGAAGAAGTTCCGGCTGACAAGAAGATCGCCATTCTCAAGGTTGTGCGGGCTCTGACCGGCCTGGGTCTGAAAGAGGCCAAGGAAATGGTCGAGTCTGCGCCTAAGGCGATTCAAGAAGCCGTGGCTAAAGAGAAAGCTGAAGAGGCTAAGAAGCAGCTAGAAGATGCCGGTGCTAAAGCTAGCATCAAGTAATAAGCTGTAGGCTGGGCCGTGCTCTTACTTGAGCCAGCCAAAATTTTCTCAATCCCTGCCTGAATTACGGGCAGGGATTTTTTTAGAGTAAAGTCCCAAGTCTTAAGCCTAGGGGAGAGACGGCGCAGAGGAGCGTTTCAAGCTCAGCACCCTTAGGACTTAAGCACTTGACGAGGTTTTAACCGCTCGCGAAATCCCCCCGGCTGTCGCTGCCCCCCTTGATAAGGGGGCAGGGGGGATCCTACCGCTAGTGTCTCAAGTTTTGCACTGCGTAGCTCCTGACCCTTTGCTTATCGCTCAACCCTATGGCTCAGGGAGTGGGGTCGCTCTAGACCGTGGGCTTCCATTAGCGCGGCATCAGCCATCACTTCATCGGCGACCCCATCGGCCACAATCCGCCCCTGATCGAGCAAAATGACGCGATCGCAGACTTCGAGTACGAGTTCTAGATCATGAGAAGACACCAGAATGGTTTGCGAGGCTTCCTGTAAAAAGCGAATGAGGCGGCGGCGCGATCGCATGTCTAGATTGGCACTGGGTTCATCGTAGATTACCAACTGGGGCCGCATGGCTAAAACGCTGGCGATCGCCACCATGCGTCTTTCTCCTCCCGATAGATGGTGGGGCGGGCGATGGCGCAAATCAAATACCCCGGTGAGATGGAGCGCTTCGCAAACCCGTTCCTCAATCGCCTCGCCGGAAAATCCCATATTAGTAGGACCAAAGGCGACATCTTCTTCAACAGACAAGGAAAAAAGCTGATCGCTAGGATTTTGAAAAACCAAGCCAATTTCTGGCCGAAATTTTCCCGGCTGCACGACCTGATCAAAAAGCTGAATTTCTCCCATTTGAGGTATCAGGACGCCGCAGATGGAGAGAAATAAAGTCGTTTTTCCAGCACCGTTTGGCCCAATCAGCCCAACTCGCTCACCTACCGCAATGTTGAGATCAATTCCCTGCAGGACGGCGGGACAATCTGGATAAGCGTAGCCAAGATTGGCGATCTTCAGAGCATCCATACCAGACTGTTTCACCTGAGGATAATCCAGTCTGCTAATGGCCTGCTGAGCTTGATTTAGCATAGGGGCGATACAACATGTTACTGCTACTAGCTTAAAAATAATTTGTTAAAACCGCTTGTTAAGCCCGAAGAATCGCAAATTTGTTTATCGGCGTTTATTAAACTTTTTGAAAAGAAATAAAAAAATTGGAGCTATTAATTTATTACAAGTTCGCCAATTAAAACACCTGCCGCAAGGGTGAACGTTAGCCCTAAAAGCAGGCGATCGCGGCGAGTTGGCTTAAACTGAGGCCCTTTTATAGGGTCACCGTATCCATAGCCCCGCAGCAGCATCGCTTTATAAACCTGCTCTGATTTCTCATAGCTGCGAATCAGCAAGCTACCGGCCAGCGCCGCTAGATTCTTAAAGGTGCGCCAGTTAAAGCGATGGCTGTCAAAGCCGCGAAGCTGCATGGCGGTTCGCATGGAGCGGAAGTAGTCGCCAATTTCAAAGATGTAGCGGTAGGTCAGCACCGTCATATCAGCCAGAATTGGCGGTAAGCCCAGCGATCGCATGGCCCGAATGGTTTCAAAAAAAGGGGCCGTGCCGAAAAGCACTAGCCCCAAGGTCAAGATGCAGACAAAACGAACTGAAACCAAAACGACTGCCAGCAAACCTTCTTGATAAATCTGCAACGGCCCCAGCGTCGCAATGACCGTACTGCCCGATAGAAACGGCAGCAGCACCACCACCATAGCCAGAAAGACACCGGGAACCTGCAGGCGCTGCCGCCAAAAGCTCAGCGGCAGACCCGCAGCGTAGTAAAACATAAACGTGCTGAGGGCAATCACCGGCAGTAAGGCTAAGCTGCGGACGAACGAGAAAGCCAAAATCAGGGCCATCAGGCCAATCAGCTTATATTTAGGCAGCCATCGATGGATAGGCGAAGCTAACCGCGCATAGTCGTCTAGCCCTAGTTTCATTGCTGTGGCAAAAGCTCCGGCTTGACTCGGTAGATAAATGACACCAGCAAAGCGGTGAAGAACCCTTCCAGCACCACCACAGGCAGATGGGCTAAGGCTAAACCGGCGATCGCGGTGCGCTCCGTTTGCGGATTAAATCCAGCCGGCAAAAAGATAATCAGCAGGCTAAAGAAAATCAGCACTGCCAGCCCCAAGCCAATCGCGCCGGAAAAAAAGCCCAAAACGGCTAGACTTCTGGCCTGAGTTAGCTTGAGCCGATACCGCAGCCGAAAGATATAGTGAGCCGCGATCGCTGGAATTCCCATCATCAGAGCATTGATCCCCAAGGTAGATAGGCCGCCGTGTTGAAACATGACGGCCTGAAACAGCAGGCCAATTAGGATCGCCGGAAAGGCAAAATAGCCCAGCAGCGTCCCCAACA
Organism: Sphaerothrix gracilis Ecp01; assembly: GCF_030405905.1. Taxonomy (NCBI): domain Bacteria; kingdom Bacillati; phylum Cyanobacteriota; class Cyanophyceae; order Nodosilineales; family Nodosilineaceae; genus Sphaerothrix; species Sphaerothrix gracilis. Next base: position 93,292 of record NZ_JASATW010000017.1, on the reverse strand, counting down.
GGCCATTCAAAATTAAATGAACGCTGGTGGGCGGTACCGGAATGTGGATCCAAGAAGCAACAAAGAAAGCGGCTGTGAGTAAAGACGCCTTCGGCACCGCCGCCTGGGGATTCTCGAAACGGTTGATTTGACGCAGTGAGTACCAGGTCGCCAGCCCGGTGCCAGCGTAGCCCGCCAGAACTAGCGGCGCTGGCAAAACACCGTCGGGAATATGCATCAGCCCTTTCTCCGCCAGAAGAACAAAGCCGTGCCCACAAAGCCCCAAACTCCCATCAGACCCATGAGAATGAGCTGGGAGGCACTGTAGCCAGTGCTGCCTTTAACAATGGCGGCTTGCAGTTGGGAATCTTCGCCCAGCGAAATCGCCACAATATCACCGTGCCCTGCCTGTCGCACCTGAACTTCCCAGTTGCCCGTAATTTCGGTGTCAGGGGTAAAGGTAAACTTGCCGCTGTCGTCTGTCTCCCCCGTCAGCCACGGCTCACTGGGATTATCAGGGGCATAAACCGCTACTTGAGCCTGCTGCATCGGCTCACCCGTGTCATAACTACTTTGAATCTCCACGGCTGACTGGATCTGATAGTCGATTCTAGCGCCGTGGGCGATCGCCTGGGCTTGACTCCCTAGCAAAGCGCAAGCCGCCAGTGGCCCGATTAGTTTGCCTTTCACACTTAACCTGTTTAAGAAATGACTTAACCCGAAGGATTATCCGCTGCCACCTAACAGCCATTTTAAGAAGTGACTTCTGTGGCTCGACAGTGTCCTTCACCAACGTGGGCCAGCCCTTGCAGCGCTGTCTGGAGCTGAGCATAGTCTTCGCTGGCAAGCTGTTGCTCCAGTGCCGCTAAATCGGCCTCAACCTGCTGGTCTGTCGCCAGAGCCGCAATTGGTTCAAAGCCTAAAGCTCCCGTATTAATTTCTGCCTCCGGTGCCGCTTCACCATCGCCAAAGATGTGGTCAAAATGGAAAGTTGCTTCCACGTCAGCGCTGTCTGCCGGTTCCAAAATGCCCTTACGATTTTCGCCCACAAAGTCACCGCAGACATAGGCGTAGGGCTGATCAAACTTGAGGGTAAAGTCTACTGTCTCACCCGCTTTTTCGGCAGTGCCGACCAGCATCAGCACCTGACCTGCCGCTGGCCCCTCCGAGGCGGGCACCATCTCCCAGGAAAGCGCATTGTATTGACCAGCAGGAGCTTCTACCTGGGTCACTAGGATCGGCTCTGCTTCGGCGTCGCCCGCCGCTAAATCTACGGTTTCAGCTTTGACCAACGGCACTTCTGCTTCTGCTTCCAAGGCGGCCTCAGCATCAGCATCGAAGGGAGGACTTGTTTGATAAGCCTTGACATCTGCCAGGCTGACATAAACATGGTCAAAATTGATTTGCCAGCCGTCTTTGGTGACGAAGCCCTGACGGACAAAATCTTCGCCGTTAGCACGGAGGGCTAAGGTGCCAGGTTCACTGGACGTTTCCGCTCCAGGCTGATCAGCAGTCGCACAGCCCCCCAGGAGCGCCATTACAACAGCAGCGCCAGTGACTGGGCTAAAGACTGATCGATTCATTATTCATCTCTCCTTGAATGGTAGGCTAATCCCCAACGGTCAGCAAGATAGCGCGCAGCACCTATAAGGAAACAAGTGTCTTAGCTGGAGGCTGAAACAGTTCTGCTAAGAAGTTAATATCGCTTAGCAAATTGAGAAGAACTGCAGCTTAAAGGCGCTCATAGCAACATCTACTATGGCTGATTACGTTACCACTAGTCTCTCAGCGAGGAAATGCGGGGGGTGGGGATAATATGGGTAAAAAACAGAGCAAAGGTTGTGTAGCGGCGGGGCATCCCGTGACGGCTGAGGCGGGTGCAGCCATGCTGGCATCTGGCGGCAATGCCTTTGATGCGGCGATCGCGGCGGCCCTGACGGCCTGTGTCAGCGAGTCGGTACTGACTTCTCTGGCAGGGGGGGGCTTTTTGCTGGCCCATACAGCCCAGGGCCACGATACCCTGTTTGACTTTTTCACCCAGACGCCCCAGCAAAAAACATGCCGCCGTCCGCTGGACTTTTACCCCATTGAAGCCAACTTTGGCGCTACCACCCAGCAGTTTCATATTGGCCTGGGGGCGATCGCCACCCCTGGCGTCCTCAAAGGACTTGTTCATGTACACCGCCGGCTGGGACGATTGCCGCTAGCAGCGGTGGCAGAACCGGCTATTCACTGGGCCAAAGCGGGGGTGCCCGTGAATGCTTTTCAGGCTTACTGCTATGAGCTGCTGACGCCGATTTTGACGGCAAATCCGGCAGTTAGAGCCGTCTATGCGCCTCAGGGATCGCCGCTGCGCTGCGGCGATCGCTTCTATCTGTCGGACTTCGCGACCACGCTGGGCCAGCTAGTAAACGATCCCGACGACTTCTATCACAGGGCAATCGCGGCGCAGATTGTGCAGGACTGCCAGCAGCAAGGCGGATATCTGACAGCCGCAGATTTGACAAATTACGGCGTGATTGAGCGATCGCCTCTGCAGATTCGCTATCGTGGCGCTACGCTGCTGACCAATCCGCCCCCTAGCTCTGGCGGTACACTGATTGCCTTTGCCCTGCGACTTTTAGAGCAGATAGATTTTGGTCACTTGCGGCCCGGTAGCCCAGCCCACCTACAAATGCTAGCCACCGTGATGCGGCTGACCAATCAGGCCCGCCGCGACGGCTATGACGCTAACCTCTACCGCGATAATATTGACGACTTTTTTCTCTCAGCAGCACATCTAGCCAGCTACACCGCCGACCTCGGCGCTGCCGCCAGCAAGTGGGGCAGCACTACCCATATCAGTGTGATTGACGGTGAGGGCAATGCCGCCAGCATCACCACCTCTAATGGTGAAGGCTCGTCATACATGATTCCGGGCACAGGCATCATGATGAACAACATGCTGGGAGAAGAAGATCTCAATCCACAGGGCTTCCATCGGTGGCAGATCAATCAGCGGATGTCCTCAATGATGGCTCCAACGCTGCTGCTAGTGCAGGGGCGTCCTTGCTTAGCTCTGGGATCAGGCGGCTCTAACCGTATCCGCACCGCCATTTTGCAGGTAATTTCTAATCTGCTGGATTTTGACATGCCCGTTGAGGCAGCAGTCAAAGCGCCGCGTATCCACTGGGAGCGGGGCGTGTTGAATTTAGAACCAGGATTTGACCGCACCCAGATAGAAGCTTTACCCGGCTGGGCGGTGGATGAGTGGATTTGGTGGCAGCAGCAGAACATGTTTTTTGGTGGGGTTCATGCCGTGATGGCCCACGCTGATGGGCGAATTGAAGGGGCAGGAGATACTCGCCGCTGCGGCGCGATCGCGGCGGTTGAGTAAAACAGGTTAAGAACCGATACAAATTCTCAGATGTCTGTTTTTACACTGGCGGTAGCTTAATCAGCTTGGCTAACCGTTAAAACACTGAGCAGGGGTAGCTTTCACGCTGTTTTGCAATAGCCTATCTGACGACAAAAATGCTCAAAATTAGAGCCAAAAACATGAGAGACATGGTCTGCCAAATTTGGCTTTTCTCAGAAAAATTAACGGCTGAAACAGTCAGTCCTGGACTCAAAATCGCCCGTTATGCGGAAATCTTTTACATTTTTAGGCCCATGTAAGCGGCCTGAGCGATCCTGAAGTAAACATTAAGCAACCTAAAGAAAATCGAGTTTTATAAATAAATGTTGCAGCTTCTTGATCCGGTTGTTAGCTTGTGAGTGCAGTTGCTACCGATGAACAACGTACCTTTTTAGGAGGCACTTTCTATGAACTGCATTCGCTTCATCTGGGTAAGGAGTTAGAGCGGGTAGGCCCAACCGTGGGCATAGCGCTAATTCCAGCTTGACATTTCACAACTGTCTCAATCGCCAAACGGCTCGTGGGAGCCACAGGCAGTTTGTGAATCACTCAATTTAGGAGATTTGCAATATGAATATTCAAGGAAAAACGGCTCTGGTCACCGGAGCCTCGCGCGGCATTGGCCGAGCGATCGCGCTAGAACTAGCCCAGCAGGGCGTCCGTCGGCTTATTTTGAGCGCTCGCAGTCGGCAAAAGCTGGCTGAGGTAGCGGCTGAAGTGGCGGCTTTGGGGGTAGAGGTCGTGCCCCTGTGCTGTGACCTGACCCGGCCCCAGGAGGTTAGCATTGCCATTGCCCAAGCCTGGAAAAGCCACGGCCCGATTCATCTGCTGGTGAACTGTGCCGGGGTGGCCCATCAAGCGCCTTTTCTCAAAACGCGGCTACCCCAGGTGCAGGCTGAGATTGATACGAATCTGATTGGCCTGTACACGGTGACGCGCCTGATTGCCCGCCGCATGGCAACTCAGCGGGAGGGCTGCATTGTCAATGTGTCTAGTCTGATGGGCAAGGTGGCCGCGCCGACAATGGCGACCTATTCAGCCACAAAGTTTGCCATTTTGGGCTTTAGCCAAGCTCTGCGGCACGAGCTGGCGGGGCACAACGTCAAGGTGGTAGCGTTGCTGCCGTCGCTGACGGATACGGATATGGTGCGGCACTTTGACTGGTTTCGCGGGGTGGTGCCGATGACGCCGCCGCAGGTAGCCCAAGCACTGATGCGGGGCTTGCAGCAGGATAAGTCGGAGATTGTGGTGGGCTGGCAGGGCCGTTTGGCGCTGTGGTGCGATCGCCTTGCGCCTTGGCTGCTGAACTGGGTGCTGCGGGTAACGGCTCCCAAAGTGAAGTGGGCTGAGCGTCTGCGATCGCCGCTGTATCAGGAAAGTCCATAGCCCTATTTCGCCCAGGCTTAAAACGCGGCTCAAATTCCCTGCATGCAGCTAGGGCAGGCGGGAACGGTCCTTTGGGAAAAAAGCGGAGAGCAGCCGTTTCATGACAAGGACCGTTCCCTCTAGAAAGCCATTTCAACACCTAACGTCACTAGCTTTTTATCAAGCAGTTCAAAGACTTTCTCAATCGCTGTCGGCTCATACGGCGGCGGTTCTTCTGACATAAGCCCTAATTCGCAAACAGATGTCTCTGTTTTAACTCAGCCTATCCACCACACTTACCAACACCGTGCCTATCTTCTACGCAATTTGGCCGTGATGGGCACGCCAAGCTTTGCCCATCACTACCCTTGCTGATGATACGGGAAAGAGTGTGAGCGTCTCGCTCATGCCTCCACTAAGCCTGAAACTGCTGAGCATAAAAATGAGCATAGCGATCGCCCTTTTCCAGCAGTTCCGTATGGCTCCCCTGCTCCACTACCTGCCCCTGCTCCAGCACCAAAATCCGATCGGCATTGCGTACCGTCGCTAAGCGGTGAGCGATGATAAACACGGTGCGATCGCGCATTAGCCTTTCTAGCGCCTCCTGCACCAGCGCCTCTGACTCAGAATCGAGAGCCGAAGTTGCCTCATCTAAAATCAGAATTTTTGGATCCAGCAGTACCGCGCGGGCGATCGCAATTCGCTGCCGCTGCCCCCCCGATAAATTCACGCCTCGCTCCCCCACCCAGGTATGGTAGCCCTGAGAAAACTGCTGAATAAAGTCGTGAGCATTCGCCACTTTCGCCGCTGCCTGCACCGCTTCTAAGTCAAACTGCGATCGCCCAAAGGCAATATTCTGGGCGATCGTCCCCGTAAACAAAATATTTTCCTGGGGCACAATGCCGATCTGCTGCCGCAAACTGCGCAGCGTCACCGTTTGAATATCCTGACCGTCGATGAGAATCTTACCTGCCTGCAGTTCATAGAAGCGGGGCAGCAGGTTCACCAGCGTAGTTTTGCCGGCGCCAGAAGCCCCCACCAGCGCGATCGCCTCTCCCGGCATCACCTGCAAGCTCAAATCCTTGAGTACCGGCTGACCGGCAACATAGCCAAAGCTGACATTTTCGTACTCAACCTTGCCCGTCACCGCTGGTAGACTTACCGCATCGGGTCGCTCCTGCACCCCCGGTTCTAGGGCAAGTAGCTCAAAAATGCGATCGAGGGAGGCTTCTCCTTCTTTGAACTGCCCATAGTTAATGATCACATGGTTCACCGGATCAATCAGCATCAGTGCCGCTGCGATGTAGCTACCAAATTCCGCGCCGGTTAAGTTTTCTTCGGCAATTTGCCAGGAGCCAATCAGCAGCAGCAGCGCCACCATCAGCGCATAGAGAAACCCCGTCACCGGATACTGCACCGACTTCAGCCACTCCGCCGAATAGCGGGCCTGCCGGTTACGCTCCGCCGCTTGGCGAAACTGCTCGATTTCATAAGACTCTGCCGCAAATGCCTGCACCAGCCGAATGCCGCTGAAGACCTCAATCAGCCGCGAGGACAGATCAGACACCAAATCCTGACTGCGGCGAGAAAATCGCAGCATCTTCTCTCCAAACCAGCCCGTCAAAATCGCCAGCAGCGGCACCAGTACCAAAGCTGCAAGGGTGAGCTGCCAGTTGAGATAGAGCATGTAGCCCAGCACCACCACTAGCTGCAGCACCGAGGGCACAAAGTCGTGAAAAAACTTGTTGACCACTTCGCCAATGCGGTCGATGTCTTCAGTCAGGCGATAGGCTAAATCTCCGGTTTGGGACTTTTCAAAATAGGCAAGGCTGAGCCGCTGTAAATGGCTATACACCTGCATCCGCAAATCCAAAGCGATCTGCAGCGCCGCCTTCGCCATCAGCGAATCCTGCCCGTACTGCCCCAGCTTTTGAATCAGAAAGCCCACCATTGTCAAGGCAGCGACCTGCGCCAGCGCCACCACTCGCCCCTGCACTAGCAGCGAAATGATCTTGCCGGATAGCCAAGCTAAAATCGGCCAAAAAGCCGTGAATACCAGCGTCGAAAGAAAGGCGTAAAAAATGGTACGCCACTGCTGCCGCACGTAGGGAATAATATGCCAATAGTTCGAGCGCGTTTTCAAGGTTGTTTTTGTGACGTAACTTATGGTCACGCTACCAGGTTTTAGTCAGCAATTGCGCAGTGTTGGGAGCCAACCAGAATCGCCTTGAAGAATTGGAGAAGACTGGCATTCTTAGGGGCGAGGGCAAGCGCTGAAGTGCTACATCTAAGGTCATACCGCCAGCTGCCTGCCGAGATTGTATGTTACAAACACTGGAAAAATTAAGTCCCCAGTCAAAGCTGAGAAAGCGCCCCTAAGGCGCGTGGTTACTGCCGGATCAAAAGCAAGATGAATAATTGGTTGCAATCCATTTTCTCCGCCGAACTGCATTACGTCCCGCACGGTCACTGCTATCTTTGGCAAAAGCCCCTCGTCGGATTACATTTGATCAGCGATCTGCTGATCGCGATCGCCTACTTTTCCATTCCGGCGATACTGGTGTATTTCGTACATAGGCGTCAAAACACCCCTTTTACCAAGGTTTTTGTTCTATTCAGTTTATTCATTACGGCCTGCGGCATTGGCCATTTGCTAGATATCTGGACGTTGTGGTTTCCCAACTACTGGATGGCAGGAGCAGAGCGCGCTTTCACTGCTTTTATCTCTTGCTTCACTGCTATCCGGCTAGTTGAGTGGATGCCTCAGTTCTTAGCCTTACGATCGCCCCAGGAACTGGAAGAATTGAATCAGCAACTGGAGCAGGAGGTCGCTGCTCGTAAACACGCTCAAGAGACGCTGCAAAATCTCTTAGAAGCCACTGCCTCTGTTACCGGAGAAGCCTTCTTTTCAGCCTTAGTACAACAGCTGGCGCAAGCCACTGGCGCTGATCATGCCCTCGTTTCAGAGTGGAATGAGGCTGAGCCAGATCAGCTCCACATGCTGGCCTTTTGGAGCCAGGGTGAAAACAAGCCACCTTGGAACCAGTCCCTCAGCGGCCATCCCTGTGAGCAAACTATTCGCAGCGGGCAGCCTGCCTATTGCAGCAAAAATGTTCGAGACCAGTTTCCTCACTCTGCCGCTTTAGCAGCCCTGGGCAATGTTAACTACTATCTTGGGGTGCCGCTGCTAGGGGCCACAGGCAAGGTCATTGGTTCGCTGTGCATTGTTCATCATCAGCCTTTGCTCACCCAGCCAGAGGCAGAAGCAATTATGCACATACTGGCAGCCAAAGCGTCTGCTGAACTACAGCGAGAGCACGCAGAAGCAGCGCTTCGGGCAGCCTATGCCGAAATGGAACAGCGAGTTGCAGAACGGACAGTCGAACTGCAGCAGGCTAACGTGCAGTTGACTCAGGTAGCTCAGCAAGAGCGCACTGTCGCCCGCGTCATTCAGCAGATGCGTCAGAGCTTGGATTTGACAACAATTTTTCGGGCAGCAACCCAGGAGCTGAGAAAGGCGATCGACTGCGATCGCGTGATTGTCTATCGGTTTAATCCAGATTGGAGCGGCGACATTATTGCTGAAGCCTTAGGTGCGGGGCGATCGCTGCTAGATGAGCAGTCAGCAGACTCTCCCTGGAACGCCGACTTGCTTCAAGCAGACAAGTGTACTGTTCGCCTCCTCGCAGATAAAGCGGCTAGAATTCGAGATACCTACCTCCAGGAAACCCAAGGCGGTCTTTACAATCCAGGAACTCCCTACCTGAGCGTAGAAGATATCTACACTCGCAACTTTAGCGCCTGCTATATCGACCTGCTAGAGAGCATTCAGGTACGCGCCTACCTGACAGTACCTATTTTTTCAAGACGCTGTCTTTGGGGACTCCTGATCTGCCATCAGAACACGCATCCTCGTCACTGGCAGTCTGAAGCAATTCGCATCGTGACCCGCATCAGCGATCAGCTTGGCGTCGCTATTCAGCAAGCCGAACTTTTTCAGCAAACGCAAGAACAAGCGCAGGCTCTCCAGCAGGCCAAAGAAGTCGCAGACAAAGCCAATCGAGCCAAAAGCGAGTTTCTGGCTAATATGAGCCACGAACTACGTACCCCACTCAATGCTATTCTCGGCTTTGCCCAGCTGATGCACTGCGATTCCGGGTTGACCAGTCAGCATCAGGAATATGTCAGCATTATCAACACTAGCGGCGAACATCTGTTAGGACTGATCAAAAACGTTCTAGAGCTGTCGAAAATTGAAGCGGGTCGAATGCAGCTAGATTCTGAGATATTCGACTTATCCTGCCTGCTGCAGGAACTGCGGGACATGCTACGTCTAGAAGCACAAGATAAAAAGCTCAGCCTGCAGATCTATCAAGATCCGGAACTGCCCACCCGCATCTCCACCGATCCCGGCAAGCTGCGTCAGGTTTTATTAAACTTACTCGGCAACAGCATTAAGTTCACCCAGACCGGCCATGTGCATTTGCACGTTGCGGCAGTTACTCACCATCCCGTGCAGCCAACACCTGCCAGCTTAGACGCCTGCCAGCCTCATTGCTACAAGACTCTGCGCTTTACAGTGGAAGATACGGGCACCGGCATCGCACCGGAGGAGTTGTCAGTTCTCTTCCAACCCTTTCAGCAAACCCAGTCAGGCATTAAGTCAGGCCAGGGAAGCGGGCTGGGATTGTCAATCAGTCGGCAGTACGTGCAGCTGATGGGAGGGGATATTGAAATTAATAGCGAGGTCGGGCACGGGACACAGGTAACGTTCACAATTCAGGTGGAGGAGAACAGCTATCCTGCTCAGGATGTCGTCTCTGACCAGCTAAATAGAGCTGTCCGAGGCGTCAGTAATCAACGCCGCTATCGCATCCTCATTGTGGAAGATAATCAGGTCAATCAGTTGCTACTGCAGCGATTCATGGAGTCTTTAAGCATGGATTTTCAGATTGCTGCTGATGGCGAAGAAGCATTGCTGCTTTGGCAAGAGTGGCGTCCAGACCTCATTTGGATGGATATACGGATGCCTCGGCTAGACGGCTATGAAGCCACTCGCCGGATTCGAGCCGCTGAAGCTCAGCAGGAACTAGCACCAACCGTAATTGTTGCGCTGACCGCGACTGCTTTTGCTGAGAGTTGCTCTGCCATGCTAGCTGCTGGCTGCAACGCGGTGTTGCACAAACCCTTCAAGCGGGAAAAGCTGCTAGCCCTGATGCGACGGTATCTTGACTTTAATTGTGATTACGGAGCTGAGCCGTCATCCTGTTTCCCTAGTTCGCTTAAGCGCTCTCAGTATTAGCGGCATTCTCAACCTTAGACGAGGCTAAATCCAGCCGACTGCCTGAGTACTAACGACCTGCTTCAGGTTAGGTAAGATCTCCACAGTGTAGGCAAAGGGAGAATCTGAGGTAGTCAATTGCTGCATTTGGCTGCCGTCTGGTCGGCGAGGAGAAAAGAATGAATCGGCACTCACAATCAGATTGCCGGCACTGTTGACAGCGATATTATTGGCGACCAGCGTATTGCTATTACCGCTGTTCAATAGGGCAGAGAGATAGGCTGCATCCAGCAGTTCCCCTGTGGCTAAATCTAGCCGTCCGATCACCGATACCTTGGCACCGCCCCCCTGCCCGTAGCTTCTGAGCCAGTTCTGCTGGGCATCTTGGCTGGCACGGCGAAAATCTTCGCTGGCTGATCCCTGAGTGCCATCGACGGTGAAAATGCCGTAGAGGTCACTGCCTGTCCAAGCCAAACCGATGCCGCGTCCGTCAGTGCCGGTGACTTCATAGTCGGTGCGTGTCCAGTTGTTGAGTGGGTTAGCACTGTCAAACAGGCTGATAATCGGGTTCTGATTGTTGGCGCTGACCTGCTGGGTGCCGATATAAATTGTTTTGTCCCCCAGAGAAATCTGACTGCCGTTCAGGGCAGCGATCGCGGTTTCAGAAAAAGCCGGCTCGAATTTAACTAAGCTATCGGCAAAAGAAGTGAGCAGCGTTGTCGGCAGGCCGCCCGGATTACCGCCAGTAGAACCACCAGGGTTAGCCGTACCGCCCGGATTGCTGCTTGGATCGCCAGCACCAGTCGGATTGCCGGAATTAGGGTCAATCGCTGGAGTCGAGGGAGGACTGCTAGGGAAGCTGCCAGCAGTTGCTAGAATCTTTTCAAAAATAGAGGTATTCTGCCAGTCCTGACGGCGGGGTAGCAAAGCCTCGACTGATACGGCCTGTCCGGCTGCCCCCGTAATTTTGAAAATCAGGTCGTTGAAGTCGCTGTCCGAACGGCGATCGCGCCGCAGATCTTCCATCGCAAACAGGCCATTAGCAAGCTGCCCCATTTGGATAAAACCTTCCGGGTTAGCGGCTTCTATTGAAAACAAGGGCCGATGTTTGCCGCCGCGATCGGGCTGATCAAAAACGGACTGAACGCTATCATCTGGGACCAGCATGAGGCCAAAGGTATCCCCTGGGGTGAGGGCAACGGACTGCAATCCGCCATAGCCGCCTCGATTCCAGTTCCGTTCACCCAGTTCTCCGGAAATTTGCGCCCCCTGCTCGGCATCGGCAATCACAATGTAGCCCGTCGGTGAATGGCTCAAAGCGCGCCGCGCGGCTTCTTTGATATAGGCCGTTGAGCCGGGGGTCAGTGTTTCCATCCCTGCCAAGCTGAAGATAGCCAGTTCCCCCGTATAGGCTCCGCTGTCAAAGACGAATTCAACCCCGACCTCGCCGCTGCTGCCGACGGTAAACTCACCCAGGGCAGCTTGCTCTACGGCCCAAACCCGATCTTGCCAGTGCAGAACAGCGTGATCGTTTTCAGCTTTGAGCGCAGCTAAATCAGTAGGTGCGATCGCCTCATCCCGCACCAAAGCGGCAAAAATGGCGCCCTCATCCCCAGTCGCATCCACTGAGTTCAACTGACTATCTAAGGCGTGCCCCAATTCCTCCAGTAAAACAGCCGCGATCGCGCTTTGAGCATTTTGCGCCAGCAGATCTTGTCCCAAGTAAACAGTCTGGTTAGCAGCTGAGAAAGCTCCTCTGGCCTGCAATACCGCTGACGGCACGATTTCTAGTTCAGGCAGCGATCGCTCTTGTGTCCAGTCCGTAATTATCTGTCGGGCTAGTCCAGCCTCTATTTCGCTGCCAAAGGCGGTAGCGATCGCGGTTTCAAATCGAGGATCGGCTAAAAACTGGGATAGCTGGGTTCGAGCCGTTTCCCAAGCCTGAGTTAAGGACATATTGAATGAGGGAACAGGCTGGTCTACTAGCAAGCGATCGGGTTGCAGGGGAGCATGAAGCTGACCAGTGAGGCGATCGGATGACTCAGGAGCGATCGCGGCATCGGCCTCGTGCGGCTCAAATAGGGGCGAAATGGTCAAGAGCTGGGGGGCTAATTCGGCGGCAGCTGAGCTGTGCTCAACCAAATCAGCCAGTTGCCAAAAAGTCTCTCCCACACTTTCCGGCTTGACAAGCGGATTTAAGCCCTCTGCCAATGGAGAATGTGCCTGGGAAGCCAGAATACTCAAATCGCCTGCAAAAGTTTCAGCCATAAGCTTGCCTCAAAGCTCAACCGCTTACAGCTACTCAAGATTTTGCTTTATATCTGGAATTTTGATGAAAAACCAGTATTCTCACGAGAAAAGGCAGGATTTGATCGAGTTACCTCCAGCGTATTCACGGAGAACTCAAAAAACGCTGCTCCAGGAAATCACTGAGGCAGAAACTTGTCGTTTATAGTTCCCGCTAAGTCAAAATCGCGCCGCCCATGAGTTTTTGATAGCGGCGGGCAAGCTCGGCTTTCATCAGCGGCCATAGCTCCAAGGTCGAGTCCTCGGCAATGATTTGTTCTGCCGCCGTACGAGCCAGCTCCAGCACGTCTTGATCTTCTACCAGGCTAGCTAAAGCAAAGTCCGGCAGCCCTGACTGCCGCGTACCCAGCACCTGTCCCGGCCCCCGAAAGCGCATATCCATCTCTGAGATAAAGAAGCCGTCTTGAGACTGCTCTAAAACCTTGAGCCGTTGGATTGCCGTTTCGTTCTTGGTAGCGCTCATCAATAGGCAATAGGACTGATCGGCCCCCCGCCCGACCCGGCCTCGGAGCTGGTGCAGTTGGGACAGACCAAAGCGCTCGGCGTGTTCAATCAGCATAACGCTGGCATTGGGAATATCGACGCCAACTTCGACAACCGTTGTAGACACTAGAATCTGGGTTTGGCGATCGCGGAACTGAGTAATCGCTTGGTCTTTCTCTGCCGAAGTCATGCGTCCGTGCAGCAGCCCCACCTGAAACTCTGGGAAAATGCTTTCCTGCAGCCGCTGATGTTCTTCAATAGCTGACTTCAAATCCAGCTTTTCTGACTCTTCAACTAGCGGCAGCACCACATAGGTCTGTCGCCCTTGAGCAATCTCACGCCGAATTAGGTCATAGGCATGATTGCGATCGCGCCCGGTCAGCAGCGTAGTTTGAATCGCTTTGCGTCCGGGAGGCAGCTCGTCAATCTGGCTGACATTAAGGTCACCGTGGAGCGTCAGCGCTAACGTCCGGGGAATAGGAGTCGCAGTCAGGGTCAGTACGTGGGGATTTTGCCCTTTTTGCTGCAGGCGCGCCCGCTGCTGTACGCCGAAGCGGTGCTGCTCGTCAATGGTCACCAGCCCCAGCGCCTGAAACTGAACCGGGTCTTCAATTAGGGCATGGGTGCCGACCAGCAGCGGCAGTTCGCCCGACTGGAGCTGGGCAAACATCTCCCGCCGCTTGGCGGCTCGCGTCGATCCGGTCAGCAGCTCAACGGGTAAATGCAGCAGGTTGAACCAGCTCACCAGCTTGCGGTAGTGCTGCTCGGCTAATACTTCGGTCGGAGCCATCAGCGCTGCCTGATACCCGGCCTGAATGGCCGCTAGAATAGCCACCACCGCCACCACCGTCTTCCCCGATCCCACATCTCCCTGCACCAAACGGTTCATCGGCGTCGGCTGCTGCAGGTCATTGAGAATTTCATTGACTACCCGCTGCTGGGCTGCCGTCAGAGCGAACGGCAGCACCTGATAAAAAGCATCAATCAGCCGTCCGGTCGGGGTGAGGGTTACCTCAGTTTGCACCTGTCGCTGCTCTTGCCGTCGCCGCAGTAGTCCCAACTGTAGATAAAAGAACTCGTCAAAGACCAAACGCCGTCTCGCGGCTGCTAAGGCATCTGAATCGGGCGGAAAATGAATATGGGCGATCGCGATGGGCAGTTTGACTAGCCCCTGCTGCTCTCGCAGCGCCGCCGGTAGCGGATCTTTCAGCCCCACCGCAGCGGGCAAAGCGCCGACTACCGCTCGCCGGACTAAATCTGCCGCCACTCCCTCCGTCAGTGGATAGACGGGCACTACGCGGCCCACGGTGAGAGAGTCGATCGCCCCGGCACTGTCGAGCAGTTCAATATCAGGGTCATCCAGCGTCAGGCCGTATTTGTTTTGCTTCACTAAGCCCGAAGCCGCCACCGTAGACCCCAGCGGATACAGCCGTTTCTGCCGCTCTTGCCAACCGCGATGCCGGTAGCGGCTACCGGCGAAAAAACGGCTAATTTTGAGCTGACCGCTGCGATCGCGAATCAGCAGCTCGAAGATAGTCAGTTTGGCATTGCGGGGACTGTTAAAACAGGTGCAGCGCTTTACCGTCCCGACAATGGTGACGGTTTCGCCCGGTTCTAAGTTGCGAATAGTGACCTGACGGGCATAGTCGATATGATCGCGGGGATAGTAGTACAGCACGTCCCGCACGGTATAAAGACCGAGCTTGGCTAGGCGATCGCTGTTCTTGGGGCCAATCCCCTTTAGGTAGGTGAGTGGCTGATCGAGATCAGGGAGCCGAGCGGCTGAGGTTGGTGGAGCGGTTAGCTCCTTGGTTTTGGGAGGCTTAGCCCGGACTGTTTTGGTAGGCGGACTCTGGGAAGAGGTAGCCTGCAGTGAGAGCTGTTGAGTAGCGGTCTCTTCCAGGCGGCGACGGGTCTGGTAAAGGCTGCGGCGAGTATCGGCCACGAGATGCTGCCGTTTGGCAAAGCTGAGTTCGCTGTAGGCTTGAAAGGACGCGGCTAGCGATCGCCACTGAGTTTGCTCAGCATCAGACAGGCTATGGGGGGGCTGGCAGAGGCTGTCTCGCAGGAACTCGCTAAAGCGCTGCTGTTTTCCTACCAGGTCGTTAAAGCCATGATCGGCTTCTAGGGCCAATGCCTTTTGCAAACGTAGCCAATCAGGTAAATCTGAGGGATCGCGATCGCTCATCACGCTTTCAAACCCTAACTTTCAAACCAGCTCGCTCTCCAAGCGGCCTCGGCCTCAGCGATCGCCCGCTCTCGCTGCTTCTGCTGATACTGCTGCGCTAGTCCCTTTAAACGGGCGAGCTGTTCCCGAATCTTAGTGCGCCAGACAGCCACCGTCGAGTCAGTAAACTCGACCTCAGACAGCCTTAAATTGACGGCCACTAGGTGGGTCATGGCTGCCGGATCGGGCGCTTCCGCCTCGGCATTATCTGTTTCCGCTTCCCCATCGTCTTCGGCGTCATCGTCTTCAGCGTCATATTCATCATCGCTCAGCTCTACCAGCACGTTCAGCACGTTCGGCGTGTTAGAGGCCACCTCTGTTAGCGCTTCTGCCTCTGCTGCCGCCGCCAAAACTGACTCTGGTAGATCAGGCAAAATCTTGGCCTGCTTCAGGAGCTGATTAGCATCTTGCGAAAGTACGCGCAAAACGCCGCGAATAGAATGCTCTAGCCGCATGTGGCGCTTAACTAATTCCACAGGCGTTAAAGTATCGGTGGCTGACGCATCACTCGTAACAGCCTGGTTCAGCAGCTTAGCCATTTCTGCCAAAGAGTCTTTAGCGGCCTGAGACTCTTCTGTGGCTGAGTCAGAATCCGTCTCAGCCGCCTCCAAATCTGCCGCCTCGGCCTCTTCCAAGCCCTGATCGCTCTCAGGCGAACCGACCTCTGCTAGAGACTCATAATCGTCTGTGATCTCGGCCCCTGAAATTTCAGAGCTATCTAGCGTCTCAACCGCCACCTCCAGATCCGAACTGTCTGAACTTTCTAGGGGTTCTCCCTTGACCGCTGCCGCAATTTCGGAGAGTAACTGAGGGGGTAGATCCTGCAGCGTGATGATACGCTCTCCGCTGGGCATAGAAGGTTCTTCTAGCCGTTCCAACTGCCGTAGCAGCTCAGCGCCCACTTTCTTGCCGAGCGCCTGTAAAGCCTGCTGCAGCCTCTGTCGCTGAGGAACTGAGAGCTGCAAAAAGCGATCGGGATAGGCTTGTGTGCACAGATGATAGCTCGCTAAGACCAACTGTCGCTTTGCAGCCTGCCCTAGCTCCGTCAAATACTGCTGATAAAGATCCCTGAATTCTTTTGCTAACTGCTCAGTTGCCTGCTCTAAAGCAGACAGCTCCCGCTTAATTTGTTCAACTGCTCGCACCATGCGCTCGCCACAGTAAAGTCAGACCCATCGCCTTTCTCAGGATAGCGATTCTCTTCGCCATTCGAGCAGGCTCTCTATGTGCAAAAAAGCAGGCCACGCCAAAGCTGACCTGCTATCTCCAAAAAAGACCTAGCATTTACTAGATCGCTGTAAGCCGCTGCGGGTTTTTACTTTTTACCCGCTTGAGCGGCTACTTCATCAGCAAAGTTAGTTTCTTCTTTTTCAATCCCTTCACCCAGAATGAACCGGGCAAAGCGGCGTACCTGAATGTTTTCGCCTATCTTAGCCACGTGCTGTTTGACTAACTCTTCCACAGTGATGCTCTGATCTTTGATGAAAGGCTGATCCAACAGCGATAGCTCTTTGAGACGCTTATCAATACGTCCCTGGACAATTTTCTCTCGAATATTTTCTGGTTTCTTCGAGAGATCGTCCCGGCCCATCTCGATTTGCTTCTCTTTTTCGACAATATCAGAGGGAATATCTTCTGCTCTGACATACTCGACGTTGGGGCAGGCTGCGATTTGCATCGCAATGTCCTGCGCCAGTGACTTGAACTCCTCGCGACGGGCTACAAAATCCGTTTCACAGTTAACTTCAACCAGCACGCCCACTCGGCCACCCGTATGAATATAGCTGTGAACCAAACCTTCTGCCGCTACCCGGCCCTCTTTTTTGGCGGCAGAGGTAATTCCTTTCTGCCGCAGCCACTCAACGGACTTCTCCAAGTCGCCGTCGTTTTCTTTGAGAGCCTTTTTACAGTCCATCATGCCTGCGCCTGTCTTGTCGCGCAGCTCTTTGACAAGTTTTGCAGATATGTCCGCCATAGGTGCCCTATTTGCTAAACCTCTAAGAACTCTATCAATCTATAGCCTGTTTCAATTAGCTATTGCCGTCGTCACTGTCATCGCTGTCATCAGCGGAAGCGGCTGGCACTTCGTCTTCGTCCTCGTAATCTTCCTCAGCTCCTTCGTAGTCTTCATAGTCATCATCGCTGTCGAGCTGACCATGAGAGCCTTCGTAGATAGCGTCTGCCAGCTTGCCCAAAATTAGCTTAATCGAGCGAATAGCATCGTCATTGGCCGGAATCGGAATGTCAACTACGTCAGGATCGCAGTTTGTATCTAGCAGCGCGATGATGGGAATATCAAGCTTCTGACATTCTTGAACAGCGTTATATTCCCGGCGTAGATCAACGACAATCACCGCGTCAGGAATTCGCCGCATCAGCTTGATACCGCCAAGATACTTTTGCAGCTTTTCCATCTCGCGGCGCAGGACGGCACCTTCCTTCTTGGGTCGCAAATCAATTGCCCCAGTTTCCTGCATCCGCTCTAGCTCTTTCAGTCGCTCTACCCGCGTCTTGATAGTGGCCCAGTTGGTGAGCATTCCACCCAGCCAGCGCTGGTTGATGTAGTAAGAACCGCAGCGGCTAGCTTCTTGGGCCACAATGCCCGCAGCCTGACGCTTGGTGCCAACAAACAGGAACTTTTGCCCCCCTTCAGCCGCGTCGCGAATATAGCTGTAAGCGTCTTCGACGCACTTAGCGGTCTGAACTAGATCAATAATGTGGACCCCATTACGAGACGTAAAGATGTAGGGATCCATTTTGGGATTCCAGCGACGGGTCTGGTGCCCAAAGTGAACACCTGACTCCAGAAGCTGAGCCAAAGAAACAACAGCCATAAATTTTCTCCTTTCGGGTTTATCCTCCATCTGGCTGTATCTTGGGCGGAAGCGGTATTTGCTTCCTGTGCAAAGGTTAAATCACCTTGCTAAGACACCCGAAATACCAGATGTGCGATTTTTCACAACTTTACTAGCGTAGCACGGCTGACTTAAAAACTGATTTGTCCTGCTAGGAAGAATAGGGCGCTGCCTGTGCCCTGTAAATATTCAATTTAGAGCGTTAAAGCGCCGCACAGCAAAAGCCCCTTTCGGCAGAAAGAGGCTTTATGAGCCAATATGGCTGTGACTTATTCGGTTAAGTCTGCTGGCTAACCCAGCAAGCGAGTTGCCGCCTTCAATCTGAATTTATCGCACAGCAATAGATTGGACATCACAAGTAAGTGGGCAAGCAGCATAGACCGGAGCCTGGCTGCCTTCCGACTCTTGATTCAGCCAGCCCAACCAGCTTACCTCATGAGGATAGACACCCTTGAGGGTAAGGCCAATTGACAGCAGAGTTACCCCCAGTAGATTAGCGCCAATCACAGCGCTGACGACAAAGAGGACAGCATTAGCTGGCATCAGAGGCAAAAGAGCGATCGCGGCTACAGCGGCCCCTGCTGTAATCAGAGTCACCACCGGAAATCCAATCACCAAAAAGCAAACTTCTAGAATCAGCATCCAAACCAGGAAGCTTTTCAAAAGGGACAATAACGCCCAGCCATCGGAGCTTTGAGATCTTACGATCGCCATAACTTTCTCTCCTTTAATTGCTTTAAATACAGCAGCTTGTCTTCTGAGAATAGGTGTTCGCCAAGACAAGAAAAAATAACAATACGCTTTTCTTAACGTTTTAACAGTATACCGAGACTGACTTGATTAGCTTTATCTTGTTTGCCAAAGTTTACAAGCGACTTCCTTGTTAAGCAAGTTGAAACATTCGAGAGAAGATATTTTTGAATGCATAATCTGTACTAAAAAGGAGAATCGACTGAACCGTTTATATAGGCTGTATTTTACTCAGAATAGGCGATCCCCAATTATGGTTCGGCAATTTCCCAGTTTAGGGTGAAGACAAGTTTCATGTCATGAAAATCTATCTTTAGGATGGTTGTAAACTCTAATAAAATGGCTTTGTATCTTTCAATACTTACCCGCATCGCTTTAAAGATAGTTCAAATGGACTTCTCCAAACTTGGTTGGTGTTATTAGTTACCAGCGCCAAGTAATCGTTAAAAACTCTTGTCTAATCACCTCTTGAGCCGTTAAAAGAGTAGAGATGGGCAGCCATATAAAGAATGTTTAAGAGATGAGGTGTCACTTAGAAGCCAGTTGTCCTCAAGCGCAAAGGGCAAAACCTTAAAATCTTGAAACTTAAGACGCTGAAAGTGTTTGAGTTCGCTATGCTAAGGCTCAGTGTGGTGACCAGTCTGTTTGCCAATGCACATGTTGGGCAGAGACCAGTAGAGTTACGGTTTGGCGAGGAACTAGATGGAATCGCGCCTTGACGCTGTTGGAGATAGGCTTAGCCGCCAGGGATATTTTTTCTCTGCGGGCTGTGATGGCAGTGATGTCTCTGCGACTAGAAGGCTAAATAGCTGGTTTTGGCAGCAGCCTGCTGGGAATTTTGGGCCGATTGAGCGTAAGTTTGAAGTGAGCCGCTCACTTTTTTGTTAGCCTTGGGCAACCTATGAACCATCGCAATCGAGTAATTTAGCGTTTAGCAGATTGTTGTAAGGGAACCTCTATGACAGATTCCAACCGTCCGCCCGCTCCTCCTCGGATGTCACCTCCCCCGCCGCCGCCAGGACGTCCACCAGCGCCGCCACCGCAGCATCAGCGTCCGGCGCCGCCTGCTGGGCATCGAGCAGCCGCGCCGCCGCCAATGCCTTCAACCGCGGCGGGAGTTAAGGTCAACAGCAGCGGGATGACGCTGGGCAAAATTGTCCGCGAAGCTTTCGATAAAGGCTACTCAGACGTTCACATCGGCGTAGGAGAGGTTCCTCGCTTTCGCGATCGCGGTCAGATTTTAATGACTGACTATCCGGTCACAGACGAAAACACGTTTTATACCTGGCTAGAGGAAGTGCTTAAGCCAGATGAGATTCAAAGGTTTAAGCAGACTCTAGACTTTGACGGTGCCGCTCAGTTCGACTTCACGCGGGTGCGAATCAATATCTTTGATTCGCTGCATGGCCCAGCATTGGTGATGCGTTTGATTCCGGTCAAAATCTTGACGATTGACCAGCTCAATCTGCCGCCCGTCTTCAGAGATGTCTGTCACTATCACAAAGGGCTAATTCTGATTACCGGGCCAACAGGATCAGGTAAGTCAACTACCCTGGCAGCCATGATTGACTACATCAACAAGGAGATGCCTCGCAATATCATCACCATTGAGGATCCCATTGAGTTTGTCCATACCAGTCAGCGATCGCTGATCAAGCAGCGGGAAGTCGGCATCAATACCCTCAAGTTTGACAATGCCCTCAAGGCCTCGCTGCGGGAAGATCCCGACATCATCCTCATTGGTGAAATGCGGGACAAAGAAACGGTCAACACCGCCCTGAAAGCGGCTCAAACCGGACACTTGGTAATGGGAACTCTGCACACCAACAGCGCTATCAAAACCGTAGAGCGGATTTTGAACCTCTACGAGCCGGATCAGCAAGGGCCAGTGCGGGTTTCAATTGCGGAATCGCTAGTTGCTGTGATTGCCCAGGGGCTGTGCCGCACTACTGATGGTAAGCGGGCTGCCTTCCACGACATCATGATCAACACAGACGCCATTAAGGACTACATCATGCGAGGCGAACTCGATGAAGCGGAAGCCCTGATTCCCAAGTGTACTTTTGATGGCATGTGTACGATGAATCAGTCGCTCTATGCTCTTTATGAAGCCGGGCGGATCACGGAAGAGGTGGCCCTAGAAATGTCACCTCGTCAGAACGAAATGGCGCAAATGCTACGGGGCCGGATTTAAGCGCTGTGAGTAACCCAGCTGACGTCTCTCCTCAAGCGTTTAAAGGTATTGCCTTGTTTACGCCGGGGGGGGACGTTGTCTATTGTATTGATCCTCAAAAACAGGCTCGCTGGCACCTACATCTGTGCGCAACCCTGCAGGATCTGCTGGGTCTAGCCGAACCGCCCCATTTTTTACTTCCCTGCTACACGGCTACGCTGGATGTTTGGATTGATCTGCATACCCGGCAACCGCGTCAATATGCCGAAGCCTATCTGCCCGTCTTCAAATATCGGCCTCTGCTAAGTGCCCTATTCAACCTGGAATGGATAGACTGGCAGCCTGTTTTGCAACCAGAGGAAGCCTGCAATCCCTTGGTGATTGAAAGCCATCGCGCCCGGTTTCCTCCTCTATGGGAAAATCATAATTTAGTCTTCGAGGTGAAGCTGACAGATTCTCCGGCGGGTTCAGCCCCGGCTGGACTGCCCCCGGCTAAGACAGCCCCTCAAAAACCCTCAGGGTTTGTCTTTCGGCTTTACATCGGGGGACAGGACACTCAGACAGCGACCATTTTGGGAAATTTGCATCACCTTTTGGATCAAACTATGCAGGATCCTTACACGCTGAAGGTGGTAGATGTCAACAAGCATCCCGACCAGGCAGAAGCCGATCATATTTCCGCCACACCAACCCTAATTCGGGTCTGGCCTCGCCCCACTAAACGCATTGTCGGTAGCCTCAATGCCTTCAGCAATCTGGACAATTTGGCCCAAATCCTAACCCAGACGCGCAGCTAAGAAAACTAACAGTCGGCTAGTTTCCCTCGCCACTGCTTGACGGCAGAGTGTAGTTTGTGAGAAAGCCAATCGTCATACTGAGGGTAAATGGGGAGGCGGGGGCGGAGCTGCCAGCCCTGAACCTTTAGCAGCTTTGAAAGATGAGGCGGTTGCAGGTGGGGATAGTCGGGATTGACCTCGTCTTTAGGGCCAATACCGCCTAGATCGCGGATACCAAGGTCTAGGCAAGCTAAGAGGGTTTCGTCGCCCTCTAGCAGATTGGGCGGAATTTGCAGCGTGATATCAGTAGGTAATACCTCACGGGCTAGAGCGATCGCCCTTTGCAAGCGCTCAATCTCTATTTGACTTCTCGCTTCTAGCTGCGTTTGTCCGGTCTGATGGGGTTGTAGAATTACTTCTTGAATATGGCCCCACTGCTGATGCGTCTGGGCGATCGCCGCTAAGGTCTGCTGCCAGTCTGCCTCAGTTTCGCCAAGGCCCAGCAGCAGTCCGGTGGTGAAGGGAATCTTCAGCTGACCTGCCCAGGTAAGCTGCTGTAGCCGCACCTGAGGCAGTTTGCTGGGAGCGTAGCGATGAACTGTTTCAAGCAGCTTGGGGGTGAGCTGCTCTAGCATCAGGCCCATGGAGACATTGACCTGTTTGAGATACTGCATTTCCGCAAAGCTAAGGGGACCAACGTTACTGTGCGGCAGAAATCCCATCGCCAAAGCTAACTCGCAGAGGTCGTAAATATGCTGCAGCCAGGCCCGCCGCCGTGGGCTTTGAGGGTGAATCTCACCGCTGAGAATTAGGATTTCAATCACGCCCTGCGATCGCAAAGGACTCAAAATTGCGCTAGCCTGCTCCAGCGCTAGCCACGGACTCTGACCCGGATCGCGGCGAAAGTTACAGTAGGTGCAGCGGTTAAAGCATTCGTAAGTCGGAACCAGAGTATAGGCAGGGCTATAAGTAATTTCGCGCGTAGCGATCGCCATCATGGACTTGCTTTGCAAATGAAAAACTCAAAAGGTTCTATTCACAATTTAATTTACGCTGCATAAATCAACATTACGCAATCCCCTGCCGCCTAACGGAGGTGCTACAATCATCAGCAAGCTAGGGGTGTCCGAGTAATCGGGCTGAGATCATACCCTCAGAACCTGACCTGGTTAACACCAGCGGAGGGAAGCGTTGATTGAGGTATTACACCGAAGCGACGAACGAGGCGTTCTGACCGCGATAAAGCAGATTTGCGCTTGGAGCGAGTCGAAGACTTACCAGATGATCCTGGCCGTAGCTATAAGAGAGCTTGCTAGCGAATTGCGATCGCAATCTGCTGGCAAGACAGGTTCTCTATGGCTGATTACGGGACTGTAAATAAGTGTCTAGAGCGAGGCTGCAGGACTGTGTTTTCTGCAAAGTAGGCGATCGCTTTAAGCAAGCAGCCCCTAGTGCCTCCGTGTGAGGGGGGACTGTTTTGCAGCTTCAAACTATTTTTCCGCATTCTGACAACCGAGGAATTAATTCATGAGAAGTCAATGGATTGCCAAGCGTCGCGGTCAGGCCAATGTTAGCCAGATGCACTACGCCCGTCAGGGAGTGATTACCGAAGAAATGAACTACGTGGCTCAGCGCGAGAACTTGCCGCCGGAACTAATCCGTGACGAGGTCGCGCGGGGGCGGATGATTATTCCAGCCAATATCAATCATCCCAACTTAGAGCCAATGGCTATTGGCATTGCTTCTAAATGCAAGGTCAACGCCAATATCGGCGCTTCCCCCAACTCCTCAGACATTCAGCAAGAGCTAGACAAGCTGCGGCTCGCCGTTAAGTATGGGGCTGATACGGTCATGGATCTCTCTACCGGCGGCGGTAACCTCGATGAAATTCGCTCGGCCATTATTCAGGACTCGCCGGTTCCCATTGGCACGGTGCCGATTTATCAAGCATTAGAGAGCGTACACGGGGATGTAGCCAATCTCAGTGCTGATGACTTTCTGCGGATAATTGAAAAGCATGCCCAGCAGGGAGTGGACTATATGACCATCCATGCCGGAATTTTGATTGAGCATTTGCCCTTGGTGCGCCATCGCCTCACGGGGATTGTCTCGCGCGGGGGTGGCATTCTAGCTCAGTGGATGCTGCATCACCACCAGCAAAATCCGCTCTACACCCACTTTGATGACATCATCGAAATTTTCAAAAAGTATGATGTTTCCTTCAGCCTGGGAGACTCGCTACGACCAGGCTGTCAGCATGACGCTTCAGATGAGGCTCAGCTAGCTGAGCTAAAAACCCTGGGCCAGTTGACTCGCCGCGCCTGGGAACATGACGTGCAGGTGATGGTGGAAGGCCCCGGCCACGTGCCAATGGATCAGATCGAATTTAACGTGCGCAAGCAGATGGAAGAGTGTTCGGAAGCGCCCTTCTATGTGCTAGGGCCGTTGGTAACAGATATTGCCCCCGGCTATGATCACATCACCTCAGCGATTGGCGCGGCGATGGCTGGCTGGTACGGTACCGCCATGCTCTGCTACGTAACGCCGAAGGAGCACCTGGGTCTGCCCGATGCCGAGGATGTTCGCAACGGTCTGATTGCCTACAAAATTGCGGCTCATGCGGCGGATATTGCCCGTCACCGTCCTGGTGCCCGCGATCGCGATGATGAACTTTCTAAAGCCCGCTACAATTTCGACTGGAACCGCCAGTTTGAGCTGTCCCTCGATCCTGACCGGGCGCGGGAATACCATGATGAAACCTTACCTGCCGACATCTATAAAACCGCAGAATTCTGCTCCATGTGTGGCCCCAAGTTCTGCCCCATGCAAACTAAAGTAGATGGCGAGGCACTCACCGAGCTAGAGAAGTTTCTAGCCTCTCAAACAACTGCCAAAGCCCAGGTGTAATGACCGCAGAGAGTTCTCGCATCTGACAGCTCAAAATCTAATACAAAAGAAAACCCCCTCAAGCGATCGCCTGAGGGGGTTTAACCGATTAGTTAATCGCCTACGCTAGCCAAATCGACTAGACGTTGAGGCAATCAGGAAGGCGGCGTAGGTAAGGATGTAACCCACAGTGAAGTGAGCTAAACCAACCAGACGACCTTGAACGATCGACATTGCCACCGGCTTATCTTTCCAGCGAACCAGGTTAGCTAGCGGGGTGCGCTCATGTGCCCAAACTAGGGTTTCGATGAGTTCCTGCCAGTAACCCCGCCAAGAGATCAAGAACATGAAGCCCGTTGCCCAGACCAGGTGTCCAAAGAGGAACATCCAGGACCAAACCGCTAGGTTGTTCATGCCATACGGGTTGTAACCGTTGATCAACTGAGACGAGTTCAGCCAGAGGTAGTCGCGTAGCCAGCCCATCAGGTAGTTAGACCCTTCATTGAACTGAGCGACGTTGCCTGACCAAATTGCCAGATGCTTCCAGTGCCAGTAGAAGGTAACCCAACCAATGGTGTTAAGCATCCAGAAGACTGCCAGGTAGAAAGCATCCCAAGCAGAGATGTCGCAAGTACCGCCACGACCAGGGCCATCGCAAGGGAAGCTGTAGCCGAAGTCTTTCTTGTCCGGCATTAGCTTAGAACCGCGAGCATCCAGCGCGCCCTTGACCAGGATCAAGGTGGTGGTATGCAAGCCGAGGGCGATCGCGTGGTGAACCAGGAAGTCGCCAGGGCCGATGGTCAAGAACAGGGAGTTGGCTCCGCTGTTGATTGCATCGAGCCAGCCATCAAGGTAAATCCCGTTGGCTGCTCCCGTCGCGACGCTGTCAGGATTAGACAGCAGCGTATTGAAGCCATAAAGCGCTTTACCAGAAGCAGCTTGAACCCACTGAGCAAAGACAGGTTCAACCAGAATCTGCTTCTCAGGCGTACCAAAAGCCTGCATCACGTCGTTGTGGACGTACAGACCTAGGGTATGGAAGCCCAAGAACAGGGAAACCCAGCTCAGGTGAGAAATAATCGCTTCCTTATGCTGCAGTACCCGGTCCAATACGTTGTTTTCGTTGGCTTTGGGATCGTAGTCCCGGATGAGGAAGATTGCTCCGTGAGCAAACGCCCCCACCATGATGAAGCCAGCAATGTACTGGTGGTGAGTATACAGAGCCGCCTGCGTGGTGTAAGACTGCGCCATGAAGGCATAGGGAGGCAGCGCGTACATGTGCTGCGCCACTAGAGAAGTGATTACACCGAGAGAGGCCAGCGCCAACGCGAGTTGGAAGTGCAGAGAGTTGTTGAGCGTATCATACAAACCCTCATGACCTTTACCTAGCGCACCGCCGAAGGGCGTTCCCTCAGGAGGGCGGTGAGTTTTGAGGATTTCCTTAATGCTGTGACCAATACCGAAGTTCGTCCGGTACATGTGGCCAGCAATGATGAAAATCACTGCGATCGCCAGGTGGTGGTGAGCCATATCCGTCAGCCAGAGAGACTCCGTCTGAGGATGGAACCCCCCCAAGAAGGTCAGAATCGCCGTTCCAGCGCCTTCGGAAGTACCAAAGACATGGCTCGCCGTATCCGGGTTTTGAGCGTAAACGCCCCAGTTACCCGTGAAGAAGGGAGCCAAACCTGCGGGGTGAGGCGGGGTAGACAAGAAGTTATCCCAGCCCACATGCTGTCCGCGAGATTCGGGAATAGCGACGTGTACCAAGTGACCCGTCCACGCTAGAGAGCTAACGCCAAACAAACCCGCTAGGTGGTGATTGAGGCGAGACTCTGCGTTTTTGAACCAGGAAAGGCTCGGACGGAACTTGGGCTGAAGGTGCAGCCAGCCTGCGAACAGGAAAACTGCAGACAAAATCAAGAGGAACACCGCACCGGAATACAAATCATTGTTGGTGCGCATACCGATGGTGTACCACCAGTGGTAGACCCCAGAATAGGCGATATTCACGGGGCCGGAAGCGCCAGCTTGGGTGAACGCATCCACCGCAGGCTGACCAAAGTGAGGATCCCAAATCGCATGGGCGATGGGCTTCACGTTGAGTGGATCGGTGACCCACTGCTGGAAATTACCTTGCCAGGCGACGTGGAAAAGATTACCAGAGGTCCACAGGAAGATGATTGCCAGATGGCCAAAGTGAGAAGCAAAAATCTTTTGATAGAGATTTTCCTCCGTCATGCCATCGTGACTTTCAAAGTCATGGGCAGTGGCAATCCCATACCAGATTCGACGTGTTGTCGGATCCTGAGCCAAATCCTGGCTAAACTTTGGGAATTTAGTTGCCATATGTCTTATCGAGTCCTCCGCGCTCTTATCCTACTGCAATAATTCGAGCCAGGAAGAACGCCCACGTAGTGGCGATTCCTCCTAGGAGGTAGTGCGCTACTCCAACAGCCCGACCTTGAGTAATGCTCAGAGCGCGGGGCTGAATTGCCGGAGCAACCTTGAGCTTGCTATGCGCCCAAACAATTGACTCAATTAGCTCTTGCCAGTAACCACGACCGCTAAACAGGAACATGAGGCTGAAGGCCCAAACAAAGTGAGCGCCCAGGAACATCAAGCCGTACGCAGATAGGGCTGAACCGTAAGAACCAATCACCTGAGAAGCCTGAGCCCACAGGAAGTCGCGCAACCAACCATTAATCGTGATTGCACTGGTTGCAAAGTTACCTGCCGTGATGTGAGAAACCGAACCGTTAGCGGAAACAGTCCCCCAAACATCCGACTGCATTTTCCAACTGAAGTGGAAGATTACAATCGACAGGGAGTTGTACATCCAGAAAAGACCGAGGAAAACATGGTCCCAACCAGAAACCTGGCAGGTGCCCCCCCGACCTGGACCATCACAAGGGAAGCGGAAGCCTAACTCACCCTTGTCGGGGATTAGACGAGAGCTACGAGCGAACAGGACGCCCTTGAGCAGAATCAGCACGGTGACGTGAATCGTGAAAGCGTGAATATGGTGCACCATGAAGTCTGCCGTCCCCAAGGTGATCGGCATCATGGCAACCTTGCCACCCACTGCGACAACATCACCGCCAAAGACTGGGCTAACACCAGCTAAAGCATTAGGCGCAGTAGAACCTGCGGCTGCCGCGTGTAGGTTTTGTACCCACTGGGCAAAGACAGGCTGTAGCTGAATGGCGGAATCAGAGAACATGTCCTGAGGACGACCCAGAGCACGCATGGTGTCGTTGTGAATGTAAAGACCAAAGCTATGGAAGCCCAGGAAGATACAAACCCAGTTCAGGTGGGAAATAATGGCATCACGGTGACGAATCACCCGATCCAATAGGTTGTTGACGTTATTGGACGGCTCATAGTCGCGCACCATAAAGATGGCAGCGTGAGCGCCCGCACCGACAACCAGAAAACCGCCAATCCACATGTGGTGGGTAAACAGCGATAGCTGCGTCGGATAGTCTGTGGCCAGGTATGGATAGGGCGGCATGGCGTACATGTGGTGGGCCACGATGATGGTCAGCGAACCCAGTAAGGCCAGGTTAACCGCCAGTTGCGCATGCCAGGAAGTCGTCAGGATCTCATAGAGTCCCTTGTGTCCTTCACCTGTGAAGGGGCCTCGGTGGGCTGCGTGCATTTCTTTAATGCTGTGACCAATACCCCAGTTGGTGCGGTACATATGGCCAGCAACAATAAATAGAACCGCCAAAGCCAAGTGATGGTGAGCAGTATCGGATAACCACAGACCACCCGTGACCGGGTTCAGGCCGCCCTTGAAGGTCAAGAAGTCAGAATAAACTGACCAGTTCAAGGTGAAGAAAGGCTTCAAGCCTTGGGCGAAGCTGGGATACAGCTCAGCCATCAGGCTTCTATCCAAAATAAATTCGTGAGGTAGCGGAATATCTTGAGGGGCTACGCCAGAATCTAGAAGCTTATTAATGGGCAAGGAAACGTGAATCTGATGTCCTGCCCAGCCAAGGCAGCCCAGACCTAGCAGACCTGCTAGGTGGTGGTTCAACATCGATTCAACATTTTGGAACCATTCCAGCTTGGGTGCCCGCTTGTGGTAGTGGAACCAACCAGCAAACAGCATCAAAGCTGCCATTACCAGACCGCCGATGGCAGTCGCAAATAGCTGGAACTCATTGGTGATACCAGAAGCTCGCCATAGCTGGAAAAAGCCAGACGTAATCTGAATGCCTTGGAAACCACCGCCCACATCTGCGTTAAGGATTTCCTGGCCGACAATCGGCCAAACAACCTGTGCGCTGGGCTTGATACTAAGGGGATCTGCTAACCAAGCTTCATAGTTAGAAAAACGAGCGCCGTGGAAATACATACCGCTCAGCCAGACGAACACAATGGCCAGGTGGCCAAAGTGCGCGCTGAAAATCTTGCGGGAAATATCTTCTAGGTCGCTGGTATGACTATCAAAATCGTGAGCGTCGGCATGGAGATTCCAAATCCAAGTTGTGGTTTTGGGACCTCGGGCTAAAGTTCGGTCAAAGTGCCCAGGCTTGGCCCACTTCTCAAAGGAAGTAGGAACTGGGTCTTTGTCAACCAGGATCTTTGCCTTTGCCTCCCGCTCGCGCGGGGTAGTTGTCATGGAGACTCTCCTCTCTCTAGACAAGAACGAGATGATCTCAATCCGAGTTTTATCAGTCGCATCCTTCTAACGCAGGTTAGAAAAGCGGTTGAAGGACATGACCCATCGGGAATGAGTGCTCTTGAGCATTATAGTCGGGTGATCTGACCTTTTTTTAAGCAGGTTAACAATAATTCAATCTGCGAAAATCCTGAGTACATCAGGCTTGCAACGCTAAGGGAAGCACGAAATTGATAGGCGACAGGCTTTCCATTAACAAATCTCAATAACATTCTTTGCGGAGCACAAAGAGTCAATAAGTCTCGTAAGATTGCAGGTATTTCATCTCATAAATACTTATCGCTTCCTTAAGCTGCGCTTATCAGGTATCAAATTGCGGCCAATCCGTGAGAGGGTTGCTATGAGAGTCTTTAGCCTGGGCAGGCTGTGGAAAAATTGGCAGTCTGCTTGTGATGTTCTATAGATAGGGTTTGGGCTTTGTGAGTCAGAACAAAAAGGTAGCTAGGATGAATTGGCGACAGCAAGGATGGCGGTATTTATTAAGCTTTTGGCTAATATTAGGGGTCGCTTTGGGGGGAGTCGGCTGTAGCGATCGCCCGTCTGCCCCCCAGCAGCTCCTGAGTGAGCCAACAGAGCAGCCTAACCGCCTGGCAGGGGGGATTTCAGAAGTTTCACCGCCTGAAACCGTTCAGTCTTTAGGTCAGCTCTTAGAAATCTACCAGCCCCAAGTCAAAATCACAGCGCCTCGCCCCGATCAGGTGTTTCAGAGCCAATCTGTCTCGGTGCGGCTGCAGGTGCAAGACTTGCCTCTATTTAAAGATGAGGCGCTGGAACTGGGGCCGCACTTGCATCTGTTTTTAGACGATCAGCCCTATCAGGCTGTTTACGATGCCAGTCAGCCAGTTACGCTGACAGACCTGTCTCCCGGAACTCATACGCTGCGGGTGTTTGCCTCCCGTCCCTGGCATGAAAGCTTCAAAAACCAGGGAGCTTACGATCAGCTCACCTTCCATATATATGCGAAAACGCCAACCTACCAGTTCGATCGCGATCGCCCCTTGCTCACTTACAGCCGCCCTCAAGGCAGCTACGGGGCCGAACCGATCATGCTGGACTTCTATATAAATAATGTGCCGCTGCACATGATTGCCCAGGAAGATACAGAGGACGATATTCCTGACTGGCGGATTCGCTGCAGCGTCAACGGCCAGAGTTTTATCTTTGACCAGTGGCAGCCCATCTATCTCAAAGGATTCAAGCCGGGTAAAAACTGGGTACAGCTAGAGCTAATTGACGAGCAGGGCAGCCCTATTGCCAATACGTTTAACAACACGGTGCGGGTAATTGACTATCAGCCGGGGGGCAGCGATACCCTGTCGCAGCTCGTGCGCGATGAGTTAGATATTGCTGCGATTAAGGGCATTATCGATCCAACTTATGAGCCGCCAGCCGAGCCAGCAGCGCCGCCAGTTCCCGCCGAGCCTCCGGTTGAATCGATTGAACCTGAAGTCCCTGTAGTACCAGAAACACCGCCGACAGCCACTGAACCCGAAGCCACCGAGCCCGAAGTGGCTGAGCCAGTTTCCCCGGTTCCCGCTCAACCCGAACTATCTCCCCAGACAGAAGGTGGACAGGCAGCGCCCGACAAATCGCAGCCCAAATCGCCTGAGACAGACCAAAAGCTGCCGGCACCAGAGGCCCCCGACAAGGCACCTCTACCGGAAGAAACCCTAGAAACTCCAGCCGATTTCCGTCTCCGGCCCGTACCTGATGAGCCGCCTGCTAGTGAGGCACCAGCTCTAGAGCCGGAGGTTGCTTCGCCTGATGTCTCGCAACCCTCAGCAAAAGCTGTAACTGAGACGCCGGAGCCTGCCGCCGCCGAAGCTGAAATCCTGCCCCCAGCGGCTCCAACCGCCAACCCTCAGGAAAAGCGGTCTGAGCGATCGCAGCCATCAACACCTACAAAAGCTCAACCTCAGTCTAAAACGGCTGTCCCGACCCCAGAGAAAACGGTTGATTCAGAATCTCAGCCTGCTACTACAGACGAAGCTGAGGTGAGTGTTCCAGCAGCCGAGCGACTGCCGAAAAGCTCAATCAAGCCAGAACTTCCTGAGCCGTCTGATATGCCGGTCGAGATTATTGAAGGACTGCCATCAGAACCTGAGTCGGAGCCAGCCCAGCCAATGGAACCAGACGATGTCTCTGCAGTTGACTCCCGACAGTTTTTCAATCGATTCCGCCGCTTACGACAGCGCCTGATCGAACCTAAGCTAGCTGTACCCGATGTGGCCCCTGAGGCTCCTGCTCCTATTCCTTCGGCGCTAGAGCCTCCCCTAGATGCGGCCAGTTCACCT
Source organism: Sphaerothrix gracilis Ecp01 (assembly GCF_030405905.1). Classification (NCBI taxonomy): domain Bacteria; kingdom Bacillati; phylum Cyanobacteriota; class Cyanophyceae; order Nodosilineales; family Nodosilineaceae; genus Sphaerothrix; species Sphaerothrix gracilis. The sequence continues at coordinate 61,832 of NZ_JASATW010000017.1, read as the reverse complement.
TCCCCTGAACAACCTGTAGACCTGCCGACTGAGGTGGACTCTGGCCGTTCCGACTAGCCCTATCGCGGCTAGAGGCCGTCAGCTTTCCTGACTCCCCCTAACTTCAACCTAAAAAAGGCAGCCAGTTCCGCAAGCTGACTGCCTTTCTGGCCTATTGAAATGACCGACCTAAAAATGTAGGTTGGGCCAATAACGGAAAGCTCAACAGAATCCTTGTCGATGTCGGGTTTTGTTATGCTCAACCCCAACCTACAAAAGCCCTAATTTTGGCTGTGTCGCGCTGCTATTGCGACATTTTGAGGGGGTTAGTAGCTATCATCACCGACAACGGTGAGCAATGTTAGCTGATGATTGGCCTGATTGAGGCGGTCGGCGATCGCCTGCTGCCAGTTCAAACTCACGGTTGGATCGGCTAGAATTTCTTGGGCTTGCTGGCGATATAGGGCGCTTTTAACCGTATCTACGAGGTCGAGGGATTTCAGATTTTCGTAAACTGCCTGTGGAGAGAGTAAGTCCATCTGTCTTGATCTCCTTTGAAATGTTTGTGAAACTGGCATTTTACCCAGATAGCTCAGCCACAGTTTAGAGATTGAGAGCTAGGGTGTTGTGCTGTTCAGCCAGCGCAGGTACTGAGCCAGTTTGAGAGTTAACTTAAATTTTGGGTTAAGACGATTCCCAATTGACGTGACCTCTCACAAAGCTTTAGTCTGCTGCATTTATTGTCCCAATTCTTTACATTCTTTAATAATGCGCGGCCATAGACAAAGCGGACAGGTGTTTTATGGGTTAGTAAACTGTGACTTTTTCAGCCGCTGAAATCTAGCGATCGCGGCTGAAAACAACGCGGCTCCTGCTTATTCAGACACGTCTAGAGACGCCTGGTTGGCAACTTTTAGACAGCAGCGATCGCGCTGAGTTTGCTAACTCTAAAAAAGTATCTAAGTTTACATTTATCGGGCTTTGGGCTAAAGATGCGCCATTTTTTCTAGCATTTTTGGGATGTTTGCCATGTCAGAGCAGGGCTGGCGATTGCTAGCTTTCAGAGTTTTCGAGAGGCAGCTTCTAAATTAGTCAAGGAAACTGTAAAAAATGCTAGCTTTTGAAAAAAATATTCAGAGTCGGGCGAAGTAGATCTGACAATTTCCTTAAGACATGTGGCAACTTTCAAAAAAGGTTAGACAATGCGATCCACTAGCGGTTAGCGACTTAACCTCTAGCTAACGCAGCTAAATATCTAAAGTAGTTAGGCCAATGACTTTGATGAATAGCCATACTCCGCCTGCCAAGCAGGGCCTTTATGATCCTCGGTTTGAGCATGACGCCTGCGGCGTTGGGTTTATTGTCCACATGAAGGGAAAACCCTCACACAACATCGTGCAGCAGGCGTTGACCATTCTTCTCAACCTAGATCATCGCGGCGCAGTCGGAGCTGAGCCTAACACAGGGGATGGGGCTGGCATTTTGCTGCAGATACCCCACAGATTTTTGCAAAAAGCGGCGGCAGCCGATGGCCTGTCGCTGCCCGCACCGGGTCAGTATGGGGTCGGGATGATGTACGCCTCTCCGGACGTCACTGCTCGCCAGCAGGGCCGAGAGATTTTTGAGCGCGTAGCGGCTGAGATGGGCCAAAAGGTTTTGGGCTGGCGCGATGTCCCAACCGATAATTCTTCTCTAGGGGAAACGGCCAAAGCCTCTGAGCCGTTTATGCAGCAGGTCTTTGTGCAGCGATCGCCCGATTTAGCAGATGATTTGGCTTTTGAGCGCAAGCTGTATGTGATTCGCAAGCTAGCTCACCAAAGAATCCATGCCCAGGTGGATACTTTCTGGTACATCACCAGCCTCTCTTGCCGCACCTTGGTTTACAAAGGCATGTTGATGCCAGAACAGGTCGGCAAATATTTCCTAGATTTGAGTAATCCTGAGTTAGAAAGCGCCATAGGGCTGGTACACTCTCGTTTCAGCACCAACACCTTTCCTAGTTGGGAGCGAGCACACCCCTACCGCTACATCGCTCACAACGGCGAAATCAATACCCTGCGGGGCAACATCAACTGGATGTACGCCCGGCAGTCGATGTTTGAGTCGGAGCTGTTTGGTGACGATCTGAAGCAGGCCCAGCCCGTTATCAATATAGAAGGCAGCGACTCTGGCATCTTTGACAACACGCTGGAGCTGATGACGCTGGCCGGGCGATCGCTGCCCCATGCCGTCATGATGATGATTCCGGAGCCGTGGTCAGCCCACGAATCCATGAGTCCAGAGAAAAAAGCGTTTTATGAATACCATGCCTGCCTGATGGAGCCTTGGGATGGCCCGGCTTCTATCGCCTTCACTGATGGCACCATGATGGGAGCTGTGCTGGATCGCAACGGCCTGCGGCCTTCGCGCTACTACGTCACTAAGGATGACTTGGTCATTATGGCTTCTGAGGCAGGCGTACTGCCGATTGAGCCGGAGCGCGTGGCGCTGAAGGGTCGTCTCGAACCAGGTCGGATGTTCTTGGTCAATATGGACGAAGGCCGGATCGTGGCCGATGAGGAAATCAAGCAGCAAATTGCCACCGCTCATCCCTACCGTCAGTGGTTAGACCAACACCTGATCAATCTGGCTGATTTGGCTGATGCTGCTCCCACCGTAGGCGAGGTTCGCCAACGTCCTCTGCGGCAGCAGCAGATGGCCTTTGGCTATACCTTTGAGGAACTGCGGCTGTTACTGGCCCCGATGGCTCAAAACGGAGTAGAAGCGGTGGGCGCGATGGGTACTGACACGCCCCTATCGGTTTTATCCAACCGGCCTAAGCTGCTCTACGACTACTTCCAGCAGCTTTTTGCCCAGGTGACTAATCCGCCGATTGACTCCATCCGCGAGGCCATCATCACCTCGGCCACGACCACCATCGGCAGCGAGCGCAATCTGCTACAGCCAGAACCAGAAAGCTGTCATTTGATCAAGCTGAAAACGCCTGTAATCAGCAACGCAGAGCTAGCCAAGCTGAAACAGATCGATCAGGACGGCTTTAAGTCAATCACGCTGCCGATTTTGTTTGAGGCTAAACAGGGGGTAGTGGGGCTAGAAGCCGCCCTGCAGCAAATCTTTGAGACGGTAGACGAGGCGATCGCAGCTGGCACCAACCTGATTGTTCTTTCCGATCGCCAGATTGATGCTAACCAAGCCGCCATTCCGGCGCTGCTGGCCGTGGCCGGACTCCACCACCACCTGATTCGCAACGGCACTCGCACCCGTGTCGGCCTGATTCTAGAGTCGGGCGAACCGCGCGAGGTACACCACTTTGCTGTATTGCTGGGCTATGGCTGTGGGGCGATCAATCCCTACCTGGCTTTTGAAACCCTGGCGGGCATGATCGAGGACAAGTCTCTGCCTAGCGTCGATTTTGCTACCGCCTGCCAGAACTACATCAAAGCCGTCACTAAGGGCGTGATTAAAATCGGCTCTAAGATTGGCATTTCCACCATTCAGAGCTATCGGGGGGCGCAGATTTTTGAGGCGCTGGGCCTCAATCAGGCGTTTGTGGATCAATACTTTGCCTGGACAGCTTCGCGGTTAGAGGGCGCGGATCTAGAGGTGATTACCCAAGAGGCCCTGTTGCGACATCAGCACGCCTTCCCCGATCGCCCTTTGCAAAATCCTGTTTTGGATGCAGGCGGTGAATATCAGTGGCGTAAAGAAGGTGAGGCTCACCTATTTGCCCCTCAAACAATTCACCTGCTGCAAAAGGCAGTACAAGAGGGCAACTACGATCTCTACAAGACTTACTCGGCCCAGATTAACGAGCATGGTAAGCAGTTTTTCCGGCTGCGGGATCTGCTGGAGTTCAAGGCGCGGGAACCAATTCCGCTGGCAGAGGTAGAGCCAGTTGAAGCGATTATGTCGCGCTTCAAAACCGGAGCCATGAGCTATGGTTCGATCTCTAAAGAGGCCCATGAGTCATTGGCGATCGCCATGAACCGCATCGGCGGCAAGTCAAATACGGGCGAGGGCGGCGAAGATCCAGAGCGCTACACCTGGACAAACGAGCGCGGCGACTCCAAAAATAGCGCCATCAAGCAGGTAGCCTCCGGTCGCTTTGGCGTCACCAGTCTCTATCTGTCTCAGGCCCGCGAAATTCAGATCAAGATGGCTCAGGGGGCCAAGCCCGGTGAAGGCGGCCAGCTACCGGGGCGCAAGGTCTACCCCTGGATTGCCAAGGTGCGCCACTCTACCCCCGGAGTCGGCCTAATTTCGCCGCCGCCCCACCACGATATCTACTCCATCGAAGACCTAGCCGAGCTAATTCACGACCTGAAGAACGCCAACCGCAAAGCCCGCGTCAGCGTCAAGCTGGTTTCCGAGGTGGGCGTCGGCACGATCGCCGCCGGTGTGGCTAAGGCCCACGCCGACGTGGTGCTGATTTCTGGCTTCGACGGTGGTACAGGGGCGTCGCCTCAAACTTCGATTAAGCACGCGGGCTTGCCCTGGGAGCTAGGACTGGCCGAAACCCATCAAACCCTGGTGCTAAACAATCTACGCAGCCGCATCGCGGTTGAAACCGACGGCCAGATGAAAACTGGGCGCGACGTGGTGATGGCAACGCTGCTGGGGGCGGAAGAGTACGGCTTCTCGACCGCACCGCTGGTAACGCTGGGCTGCATTATGATGCGGGTTTGCCATAAGAATACCTGCCCGGTGGGTGTGGCTACTCAGGATCCAGAGCTGCGCAAGCACTTTATGGGCGATCCGGAGTACACGGTCAACTTTATGAAGTTCCTGGCTCAGGAAGTACGGGAACTGATGGCCCAGCTTGGCTTCCGCACGATCAACGAAATGGTAGGTCGCACCGACGTACTGGAGCCGAAGCAGGCGATCGATCATTGGAAAGCCAAAGGCATTGACCTCTCGAAGATTCTGCATCAGCCAGAGGTCGATGATAGCGTTGGCCGCTACTGCCAGATTCCTCAAGATCATGGCCTAGAGAAGTCTCTAGATATGACGAAGCTGCTGGAGCTGTGCGAACCCGCGATCGCCCGGGGCGAGAAGGTCAAAGCCACGTTGCCGATTCGCAACGTTAACCGGGTAGTGGGCACCATCTTGGGCAACGAAATCACCCAGCGGCACTGGGAAGGGCTACCGGAGGATACGGTGCATCTGCATTTTCAGGGCAGTGCCGGCCAGAGCTTCGGCGCGTTTGTGCCCAAGGGTGTCACCTTGGAGCTAGAAGGAGATGCCAATGACTATGTGGGTAAGGGACTGAGCGGCGGCAAGATCGTGCTCTATCCCTCTAAAGCTTCTACGTTTGTGCCAGAAGACAATATTATTGCGGGCAACGTCGCCTTCTACGGTGCGACGGGCGGTGAGGCATATCTCTACGGCATGGCCGGAGAACGCTTCTGCGTGCGCAACTCTGGCGTGAAAGCCGTCGTGGAGGCCATTGGCGATCACGGCTGCGAGTATATGACGGGGGGTAAGGTTGTCGTTTTGGGCCGCACCGGACGCAACTTTGCGGCGGGCATGAGCGGCGGTGTCGCCTACGTGCTGGATGAATCGGGAGATTTTACTAGCCGCTGCAATACCGAGATGGTGGATCTAGAGCGGCTGGAGGAACCAGAAGAAATCCGTGATCTGCGGGAAATGATTCAGAAACACGCTGACTATACGGGGAGCCAGAAAGCTGTCCATGTTCTCGCAGATTGGGAGGCAAGGGTAGCGCAGTTCGTCAAAGTGATGCCGCGTGACTACAAGCGAGTTTTGCAGCACATTCAAAAGGCGATCGCAGATGGTCTCAGCGGCGATGATGCCCTATCTGCCGCGTTTGAAGAAAACGCCCGCGATACCGCCCGCATTAGCGGCAGCTGATTGGTTATACGTCGTCTCTTCTACACACATCAAACTAACGACTCGAGAACATGGGAAAACCTACAGGCTTCATGGAATATCTGCGGGAGGTGGCTGACGAAATCTCCCCGCTCGATCGCATTCGCAACTGGGATGAATTTCACCTAGAAATGCCGGAAGAACGGCTGCAAACCCAGGGCGCTCGCTGTATGGACTGCGGCACCCCCTTTTGCCATACCGGCACTGTCATCAGCGGCATGGCTAGCGGCTGCCCAATTAATAACCTGATTCCGGAATGGAACGATCTGGTTTACCGGGGACTATGGCAGGAAGCCCTCGATCGCCTGCACAAAACCAATAATTTTCCAGAGTTTACCGGGCGGGTATGCCCGGCTCCCTGCGAAGGTTCCTGCGTGCTGGGCATTACCAGCCCTCCCGTAACGATTAAAAATATTGAGTACTCGATCGCTGAAAAAGGCTGGCAGGAAGGCTGGATTACGCCCAATCCCCCGGCAAAGCGTACCGGCAAGAAGGTAGCCGTCATTGGTTCTGGCCCTGCCGGACTGGCCGCTGCCGCCCAGCTCAACAGCGCCGGGCACTGGGTCACGGTCTACGAGCGGGCCGATCGCCCTGGCGGACTGCTGACCTACGGCATCCCCAACATGAAGCTAGACAAAAAAGAGGTAGTGCAGCGCCGCCTAGACGTACTGGAAGCTGAAGGCGTCACCTTTGTCTGTAATACAGAAGTGGGCAAAGATCTATCCACCGAAACGCTGATGCAGGACTACGATGCCGCCGTTCTCTGCACCGGAGCGACCAAACCCCGCGACCTCACTGTGGAAGGCCGCGATCTCCAGGGCATTCACTTTGCTATGGACTTCCTGACCGCCAATACCAAGAGCGTGCTGTCCGGCAGTCCCACAGATGACTATATTTCAGCCGCCAGCAAAGACGTGGTGATCATCGGCGGCGGCGACACGGGGACAGACTGCGTGGGTACTTCGGTGCGCCACGGCTGCAAGAGCGTTACCCAGCTTGAAATTATGCCCAAGCCACCCCAGGTACGGGCTAGCAGCAATCCTTGGCCGGAGTGGCCCAAAGTACACCGGATGGACTACGGCCAAGAAGAAGCGGCGGCGATGTTTGGTGACGATCCCCGCGTCTATACCACCACGACGACTAAGTTTGAGGGAGATGAGCAAGGCCATATTAAAGCGGTACACACGGTCGAGATTGAGTGGCAGCGGGACGAGAACGGTCGGTTCACGCCGCAGCCTGTCCCCGGTACCGAGAAAGTGCTGCCCGCTCAGCTTGTGCTGCTAGCAATCGGCTTTTTAGGGCCAGAGCAGCCACTATTAGATGCGCTAGGACTAGAGCGAGACAGACGCAGCAATGTCAAGGCAGAGGAAGGCCAGTACACGACAACGCTTCCCGGTGTGTTTGCGGCGGGCGACTGCCGCCGGGGACAGAGCCTAGTGGTCTGGGCCTTTAATGAAGGGCGCGGCGCGGCGCGAGAGTGCGATCGCTATCTGATGGGCCATACGGAGCTGCCGTAGGCAATTGGTAGGGTGGGCATTGCCCACCTTCCCCCTCGTAGGGTGCTGTCAGCGCAGCGTGACGCACCAAAGCCATCAAAATCTAAGCTCTGTGTCCCCTTCGACTACGCTCAGGGGACGTTGAATATTCTTGGATAGTATAGATAACCCGCTCTCTGAACAACGTGAGCGAGACGCTCACACTTTTTCGTTTACTCAATTGTCGAAGCCCGGCGCGAGCTGGATGCTCGCGCCTTTACCTATCACCCGTCTCAGGTTCTGCCAGACGCGATCGCTCTAAACTGACTCCGGATCAATCCCTAGCTCCCTCAGCTTATCCGCCAAGCGATCGGCTCGTGCGGCCTCTTGAGCTAACCGCTCCTCCGGCGTGCTCAGCCGCTGTCCGCTCTCGTCATACCAGTACAGCCACTCTCGCTCACGACCCAGATACACACCGCGATCGCGCCCTAAACCTAGCCCAATTTCAGGTAGCCATACCGGGTTGCCCGCTAGCTGCTGATACTCACCGTCTACAAGCCGATAAACCTCCAACGGCTGCCGCTTACGGCGCGAAACACCATCGGGCACGTACACCGCGTAATAGGTAATCCCTAGCTCTGCATACAGCTTTTTCTTGCGCTCGTATTCGCCGCCGTAGGTCTTAGAAACCACTTCCAATGCCAGGATGGGGGGAATGTTGTCCTCTTCCCACAGCACATAGCTCAGCCGTCCCCCTTCTCCTACAAAGCGCTCCACGCCCAGACTCAAAAACCCGTCGGGCACCACCGCTGGCAGGCTGGGGTCAAAGTAGACTCCCATGTCTACCCCGAAAAACCAATCCTCTCGGTTGGGCCAGAGCAGGGCCAAGATGGCTTCGAGCAAGTTGGGAATTAAGTTCTGCAACTCATTATCCACGGGCGTATCATCTGAGTCCGGTAGCTCAGCCGAGGAGGGCAAGCATTGCTTTGGGTCAAACTTTAGAATCATCGCTGTTTCAGGTCAGACCAGCCTTCTCATTTTAGCGACCTAGGCGATCGCGACATCTCCAGGGACCGGTTTTTGCAGCGGAAGCGATATGTTTTCGCAAGCATGGGAAAAACCGGTCCCTAGATGCCCTCGCATAACAGCCATCCCCTAAACTAAAACCTGACCCCTCAAACACAGAGCTGCCATGCGATCGCTTTACTTCCTCGTACCCGGCACCACAGGCCAGTTTGCCTGCGGCGGGCTGTGGGCAGAGCTAAAAATGCTAGAGCTGGTTCAGCAGCTATGCGAGGCAGCAGTCGTCACCTATCGCCAGCGAGAAGCCAATACCCTATTTCTGCCAGACCTGCTGCGGCAAGGCCGTTTAGACGGGAGTACCTTCGTGGTGAGTTGGGGCTTTGATGTGCCCAAGCTGGTGAAGCAGCTCCGAGGGCAAAACGTGATCTATCACGCCCACAGCGCCGGCTATGGCTTTCACCTCCCGGCAGATATCCCGGTTGTCACCGTCAGCCGCAACACCATGAGCTACTGGGGCCAGCGATCGCCCAATGCGCTGATTTACTATTTGCCCAACTACATTTCAGAAGACTTCCGCAATTATGGGAAATCCCGTGACATTGACGTGCTGGTGCAGAGCCGCAAATCTTCTGAATATCTCCTGCAGCAGCTCGTGCCAGCTTTAAAGCCCCACTGTCGGGTGACGCTGCTCGATAGCTATGTCGAAGATCTTGCAGGCCTATTCAACCGCAGCAAGGTCTATCTCTACGACTCAGCAGAATATTGGGCGCAGCACCGGGTAAGTGAAGGTTTTGGTCTGCCGCCGATGGAGGCGCTGGCCTGTGGCTGCCAGGTCTTTTCTAGCGTCAACGGCGCGATCGCGGACTACTTAGATCCAGGGTTCAACGCTTACAAAATCGCCGGCTATTCGACGGCTTATGACGTGCAGCGCATCCTCAGCGTTATCCAGTCATCGGTGCAAAGGTCACTGCCAGAGGCATTCTTTAGGGAATACCGCAGAGACAATATTTTGAAGCGGCTACAGGTAATTCTGACGGAACTAAACCTATTTTTCGATCACCGGCGATCGCAGGCCAGCGATATTCCTGCTCTGACCCGTCTGCGATTGGCAAAGCTATTGATGCGGCGAGTGCAAACAAAATTGCAGAAGCTGTTGCCCTAGGCCCAAAAGCTATGCTTGGGAGCTGCGGCTGCGACTGTTGCCCAGTCGAGGCTCAGTCCCGGCTAGGATCCGCTGCAGGTTGCTCTGATGGCGCAGGATAACGTAGAGGCCACCTGCCAGGCCGAGCAGAATATAAGGCAGCGGTTGATGAGACACAACCATTAAGACAAAAGCGGCGATCGCTGCCCCCACTGAGCTGAGAGAGACAATCCGCGAAACGGCTAAAACGCCGATAAAAACGAACAGCGCGCCCAGGGCTACAGGCCAAGCCATTGCCAGCAACACCCCCAGTCCAGAAGCGGCTGACTTGCCGCCCATAAAGTTAATCCACACCGAGCGGCTGTGCCCTACCAAAACCAGCAGGCTAGCAGCTGTCACAATCCAGGCCAACAATCCTGAATTTATTCCTCCACCGGCTCCGACTGCCACCAAAGGATACAAATACTTAGCCAGCAGTACCGCCAAAGTCCCTTTGAGCACGTCAATAACCAAGACTAAGAAAGCCGCGCCTTTACCCACAGTTCGCAGGACATTGGTGGCTCCCGTCCCGCCCGATCCGCACTGGCGAATATCGATCCCCTTGGCGGCTCTGGCAATCAAATAGCCTGTCGGAATTGATCCCAACAGGTATGCCGCTAGTAAAAAAACACCGATGGTTATCCCGCTCACAAACCGTTCCTGTGGGTATCAACAGTATCAGTTTAGAAGGTTAGGGGAGGGGGTAGAAGCAAACGTGTAGTTATTTGACGGGTTTTGTCACAGGCGGGGATCAAAAGTCGTATTCCGCCATCGGACTGGTGGGATCAGGCGCAAATGCTAGCCACAGCGGAAACTGGAGCAGCGACAAACTAATTTTGTCCTCCGATTCATCCACGATAATCAGCGGTAGCAATCCATTCTCAACCAGGCGATCGGCCCGCTGCACGAGCGGTTCTGGCGCTTCAAACAGCATGACGCCTCGATTGGTGCCAAAGTCGGTGCGAGAAATACCCAAACAGTCCTGCAGACCGCGCCGCCACTCGCCTAGCCGCTCTGGGGTATTGGCCAAGACTAACGACCTGAGCCGACTGCCATAAAGCGCATACAAAATAGAAATTCCGGCTGAGGCAATCAGCACGTTTTGCAGGCGACTGCCCGTACTTTTAATGGCACCGCGTCCGCCCTGGGTAAAGAACCAGTCACCAATGCGCTCGGCATGAATCGGCTCAAACGTCCGCCGTAACTGCCAGACCGGGCCATAGTAGTCAGGTCGCAGGCGATATTGATCAATGAGGCTGCGAATACGCTCGGTCTGCTCTTGAAAGCGCTGGCTCGCAAAGCCCACTTCAGGGGTAACCGGGTCTGGCTCACGCGGTTCTATCACCGAGCGACTAGGCGCTACCGGCGGCGCTTCTGGTGGCACCAGTTCTAGCTGTTCAGCGGCGACGGCTAAGTCTTGCAGGCTGCCCACTAAGTATTCTTTAAAGCCCTGCACTCGAATCGCTAAGTCCTGGGAAACACCGGCAAAGCTAGTGCGCATCTCCGCTCGAATTCGCTCCTGTCTTCGCTCTAGCTGTTCGACTTCTTTTTTGAGCGCCTGCCGCTGCTGCTCCAGTTCGGCCAGGTTTTGCCGCACTAAACGACTCAGGTCAGCCTGCAGCGTTTGTGACTGTTCCTGCAATAGGCGGCTGTAGGTAGCTTTCAGATTTTCAATATTGCGCTTTAGATCCGCTTCTTGTGCCTGTAGGCGACTCACCTGCTGCTCTAAGTTGGGGGTAGCCGCGCTGTCAGACGCTGCCGCTGTATCAGAATTCGAGAAGTTTTCTGGAGCCATGAACACTCTATAGGACTGAGACTAGGCAAACTGTAACACTGCGCGATTCAGCTTGGCGATTGATCCAGCCAGGCTAGGTGCGTTTCTAAAGCGGCTCGTAGCTCTTGGGGCGAAAATAAGACCGGCAGAAAATGAATGCTGTTGACTTCCTTGAAATAGAACAAAATGGGAACAGGCGACCAAAAGATTTCCCAGTTTTGCCAATCTTGATAGGGAAAGCGGCGAATTTGGCGATCGCCCCGATAAACCTCTAGCGCTGTCTCAGTGAACGCTAGCCCAATTTTGACCGCCTGCACCAGCAGAAACAGGCCAAAAACAGCCAAAACAATTCCCAGCCAGGGCTGCCACAGCAGGGAAACCGCTCCTAGGGCAATAATCGCTGTTGGCAAGTTGTAGCTGGGGCTGAGGCGAGTTTCAGTAGCAGTAGTGGCGGAAGTTGGTGTCATAGCGATCGTCGATGCAGTTACTCCTATTTTAAGCGATTAGAAACTCCGCATCACAGCGCTGCCTGTCCCCTGGAACATCAGCCAGGACAAAAAGAAATTGCTGACAAAAATGGCTAAAAGAGCGGTGACAACAGCCGTGGTGGTAGACTGCCCTACCCCTTTGGCTCCCCCGCTAGTGGTCAAGCCCCAGCTAGCGCCAATAACAGCAATCAGCACACCAAAGACAAAAGCCTTGATCAGGGCGCTGGCGAGATCCCACACCGTTAGAAACGTTTGAGCTGATTCCAAAAAGACCGTCTGAGAAATGCTGTAAAGATTGGTCGCAATCACTAGGCCGCCCGTCATGCCCGTAATAAAGGAAAGGACGCTGAGAATGGGCAGCATCAGGGCGCAGGCAATCACGCGGGGAATGACTAAGTAGTCAATCGGGTCGGTCTGCAGCATCTGCAGGGCATCAATCTGCTCGGTTACCTGCATCGTGCCAATTTCAGCTGCAAAGGCCGAGCCCACCCGTCCGGCTAAAACCACAGCAGTGAGGACGGGGGCCAGTTCTCTGGCTAAAGTCAAAGCCAAGACGCCGCCAATAGCGGTTCCTGCCCCAAAATTAATAAATTCGCGTGTCACCTGAATGGTGAAGACCATGCCAACAAAAGCGGCGGTCACGAGGGCAATTAGTAGTGACTCCGGGCCGACAGCCGCCATTTGCTCAACGGTGTTGCGGCGGTGAATCGGGCGAGAAATGAGATGAATAACGACTTGGCCCGTTAGCAAAACGGCTGCGAGCAGACGCTGCCCCCAGCGCTTAAGTCCAGACAGTTGAACAGCTTGAGTCAAGGTTATCTCTCTTCTATAAAAACTGCGATCAATTAGGACAATCAGTCCGTCGCTGACTAGCTTCACTATTGCAGCCGCCAGTGTCAAGCCGTTTCTGAGAAACCATTACAGCACTTCAAAACGATATTTTATGAAGATTTAACTTTCTTCAAAAGTAGCCAATGTTGTAGGGCGATCGCCCTTAAGGTGTTGATAGGGACATTTTTCCCAATCGTCTCGTTAGAGAATCTGAAAGGCGATCGCGGCTTATGGCAAGTTGGATGCAGATACTTCGTTCTCTTATTTTGACTGCAATTGTTAGCTTTCTGATCCCCTTGGGCCTGATTGGCAGCGTTGTGGGTATTGTTTTGGCAATGGGTCACTTAGCTTTAGTCACCCATTTCAGTCAGCTCATGCTGCAGCGAATTTTTCACTTTCTGAGTACGTTTGGCGGCGGCGATGTCTTAGAAGGCATCGTGATTATTGGCTTGGCTTCCAGCGTGGTCGGCACCCTATTCGATGCCTTTACCTCCTTCCGCTATTCCGGTTTGCGGCGTTAGTGATCCCAAATCTTCTTGCCAGCGCTTATCCTGGAACAGGAGTCTCCGTTCAAAGCTAATTTATGAACTTGCGTGCTTTTGGGTTTGCGGGTGCAGGCAGCAGATTAGCCTCAGCCAGAGAGTCTTTTAGCTACCGCTTCCTGCAGGTCTGCCTGCTAGTGCTTTTGCTGGGGTGCAGTCCGCTAGGGGCGATCGCTCAGGCTGATAGCTCAGTCCAGCCTTACCTGGATCGGGTGGCCGAGCAGGTGAATGAGTTCACCTTAGACAACGGCATGAAATTTATTGTGCTGGAGCGTCATCAGGCACCCGTGGTTTCTTTTATGCTCTATGCCGATGTTGGGGCCGTTGATGAACCCGAAGGTAAAACGGGCGTTGCCCACTATTTAGAGCATTTGGCTTTCAAAGGCACTCAGCAGATTGGCACCGAGGACTTCCCGGCGGAGCAGGCCCTATTTGAACAGATGGATCGCAAGTTCGAGGCGCTGTTAGCCGCAGAGGCGACAGGCACCGACGAAGCCGTTGCCAAGCTGCGGCAGGAACTCGACGTTCTGCGCGAGCAGGCTAACGCCTATGTTGTGCAAAATAAATACGGCCAAATTATTGAGCAGGCAGGTGGTGTGGGTCTTAACGCCACTACCGGCGCTGATGCCACCCGCTACTTTTATAGCCTGCCCTCTAATAAGCTAGAGCTGTGGATGTCGCTAGAGTCAGAGCGCTTTTTAGAGCCTGTCTTCCGCCAGTTTTACGAAGAAAAAGAGGTCATTCTGGAAGAGCGCCGGATGCGGGTAGACAACTCCCCCATCGGCCTGATGATTGAAACCTTTTTAGAAGAAGCTTTTGAAACTAGCCCTTACGGACGCCCTGTGATCGGCTATGAATCTGATCTCTACCGGGTCAGCCGCCAGGATATTCAGGACTTTTTTGATACCTATTACGGCCCTAGCAACCTAGTGGCGGCGATCGTTGGCGACGTGGAGCTAGCGACAGTCCAGCAAATGGCTGAAACCTATTTTGGTCGCTTCTCTCGCCGCCCCGAACCGCCTGCCGTAGAGGGGAATGAGCTGCCCCAGCAGGCCCCCAAAGAATTTACGCTAGAGTTGCCGTCTCAGCCCTGGTACCTAGAGGGCTACCACCGCCCTGCCCTGACCGATGCCAATCATGTGGTCTACGGCATCATTGAAGACTTGCTCGTAGGGGGGCGCACCTCTCGCCTGTATGAGTCGCTGGTTGATGAGAGCCAGGTAGCCCTTGATATCGGCAGCATCAACGGCTTGCCGGGAGACAAATATCCCACCCTCTTTTTGCTCTATGCCCTGACCGCCCCTAATCATACGGTCGATGAACTGGCGGCGCTGCTAGCGGCAGAACTGGAACAGCTTCAAAATGAGCCAGTAGCCGCCACAGAGCTAGAGCGGATTAAAACGCAGGCGCGAGCCAACCTAGTGCGTTCCCTAGACTCTAATCAGGGATTGGCCGCCCGTTTAGCCGAATACGAAGCTAAAACAGGAAGCTGGCGCAATGCTTTTACTGAGATTGAAGCGATCGAGGCCGTGACGGCAGCCGATGTGCAGCAGGTCGCCCAGCAGCTTTTCCGGCCAGAGAATCGTACGGTGGGACGGCTGATTTCTGCTGAGTAGGCAGACCTGTCAGCGGCCCTAGCCAAGGTGTAGTCTGAGCGGGTTTTTCCCCTTTCCGTCTCTTTTGTCTGTTTGTGATTTTCTAACGTGGAAGATTTGTCAATGCAGTGGTCTAAGATTGCTCGACAGCACTGGCAGCGGCGGTTTTTACCGTCGGCTCTGCTTAGCTTGATTACCCTAATCGGGGCGCTGCTTTTTAGCTGGCAGCCTGCAGCCGTTGCCAATGAAGCCCTCCACTATACGGAGCTGGAGTTTCCGCCTCTGGGAGAGGTGCAGATTCCCCCCTACGAGCGCTATGAGTTAGAAAACGGGCTGACTGTCTATCTGATGGAAGATCATGAGCTGCCGCTAATTGGCGGCACAGCCACTTTTCGCAGCGGCGATCGCTATGAGCCAGAAGATCAGGTCGGACTGGCTAAAGTGGTGGGAGAGGCCATGCGGCTGGGGGGAACTCGCAGTCACAGCCCGGATGAACTCAACCAGCTTTTAGAGCAGCGGGCAGCGGCCATTGAAACCGGCATTGACACAACAGCAGGCTCGGCTAGCTTCAATGCTCTTTCAGCCGATACAGCTACCATTTTTGAGCTATTTTCTGAGGTTATTCGCTATCCGGCTTTTGCTCCAGACAAGATTGATTTTCTCAAAAATCAGTATCGTGGCAGTATTGCCCGCCGCAATGACAGCCCCAACAGTATTGCCCAGCGGGAATTTAGCAAGCTGGTCTACGGTCACGACAGTCCCTATGCCCGCACCATCGAGTATGACACGCTCAACAACTTCGACCGGGAGGATATTTTAGAGTTTTACCGGGCTTCGGTACAGCCTGATCAGATGATTTTGGGCATTGTGGGCGACTTTGAGCCTGCCGCTATGAAGGCGCTCATCACTGAATTCTTTGGCGATTGGCAAGCTGAGGCCAACACAGCCTACGATTTTGACCGGCCCACGGTTACTCAGGCCAAGACCGGCGTTTTTCTGGTGAATCAGCCGCAGCTAACCCAGAGTTCGGTGCAGATAGGTCATTTGGGGGGACAGCTCAACGGCGAAGACTATCCCTCGATGTCAGTGCTCAATGAAGTTTTGAACGGCTTCAGTGGCCGTTTGTTCAATCAGGTGCGATCGCAGCAGGGACTGGCCTATTCGGTCTATGCTGTCTGGTCGCCGCGCTACGACTATCCAGGCACCTTTTTTGGCGGTGGTCAAACCCGCTCCGAGACGACGGTGCCGTTTGTTAAGGCGGTGCTGGCTCAGCTCGAAAGCATTCGGGAGAGGCCAATCGCCGCTTCTGAGCTGCAGCAGGCCAAAGATTCAGTGCTTAACAGCTTTGTGTTCAATTTCCAAAGCCCGAACCAAACCCTGTCTCGCCTGATTCGATACGAGTATTACGGCTATCCCGCCGATTTTGTCTTTCGCTACCAGCAAGGGGTGGCAGCGGTCGAGGTAGAAGATGTGCTTCGGGCAGCGCAGAGTAATCTTAAGCCTGAACAGCTCGTCATTTTAGTGGTGGGCAATGCCGAGGCAATTCAGCCGCCCCTCTCCAGCCTGACCAATGATGAAGTCACGCCAATCGACATCACCATTCCGCAGCCCAGAGTTTAGGCCGTGTTCGGTAAGCCCCTAATCCTCTTTATCTGGGGACGGGGCTTTCTGAGCGTCCGGGGGGGGCGTTTCTGAAGCCGATGGGGTGGGTCGAGAGAGCTGGCGCTGCTGGCGTAGCTGCTTGGCCCGCTGCTGAAGCTGGCTGAAGTACTCAGTTTCTGAAATTTCGGCAACCTGACGATCTACCTTGGCAGTATCAATTTCAATATTGAGCCTTAGCAAGTTTTGCACCTGGCGATAGACGGCCTGACCGTAGGAACTGTGGCTGAAGCGATCCACGAGGATAACGCCGGTGGCGGCGACCAGCAGAGAGACTACGGGCGGCACTAGCGGAATCCAGCCCCCTTCTATAAACAGTAGCCAAGCTCCACCATAGATAAGGCCGGTCAGCAGCAGCAAGCCAAAGCTAAATCCCAGAGGATGGCGCACAAACCAGGCCAAAACACCCCCCATTAGCCCCCAGCCCATAATCCAAAGAATTTCTTGTCGGGTTGACCAGGTCCAAATCAGGGGGCGATCGTCTAGGACCGCGCTGAGAATCTGGCTGATGGACTGAGCATGAACCACGACTCCCGGCATCTTTTGCTGATCTTGCAGGCCGCCGCTGTAGGGCGTATAAAACTCATCCTTGGCCTGGGGGGTAGTGAGGCCGATCAGCACGATGCGATCGCGGATCAGTTCTGGATCTACCTGGCCCGCCATCACCTGCCCAAAGGTCACGCGGGGAGCTATCTGCTCAGCCGAACGATAGTTGAGCAGAATCTGGTAGCCGTTGTCATCGACGGCCTGGTAGCCGCCCATGCCGCTGCGGAAGCGATCGAGCACAACGGTATCAAGCTGAATCGCCTCAGTTTCAGTTAGTTGGGCCTCAATTCCCTCTGCCTGCAAATACTTGAGGGCGAGCTGCAGGCCAAAGGAAAACAGAATCTCTGAGCCATTACAGAGATGCTCTAGGGGCAGGACATCTCCAAACGGTTCCGGGGCCGCCACCAGCAGGTTGCGGCGCAAGATGCCGCCTGGATCGACCACGATGTCAGAAAAGCCAACTGTTTCAGCGGCAGCACTGGCAGGCGGTGCAATGCCCGGATCCTCGAAACTGCTCAGCTTACAGACGGTGACAATGCGATCGCTTTGCCGAATCTGGCTGAGCAGCGCCTCGTGCCCCGCCCCAATCGGCACGTCGCGGAAAATATCGAGGCCAATCACTCTGGGTTCATCGGCCAGCAGCCGCGTCAGCAGCGCCGTCAGGGTCTGATCCTGAATCGGCCATTCCTGACGGGTTTGAATATCATTTTCAGTGATGCCGACAATTAAAAGGCGCGGATCGGGTTCGGCCTCAGGCCGGACGCGAATGAGCTGATCGTAAGCGGCTAGTTCTAGACCCTGGAGCCAGCCTAGCGAGCGACCACCCGCCACGGCAGCGCCCAGTAGCAGGCTTGTCAGGCAAGCCGTTTGCAAAAACGGGCGCAGTTTTTGCCAGGGGCGGCGCGGTAGCCAGGCCCGTAGCTGACTGAGAGGAGAAGAAGGGGCCATCTGCAAGTAAGATTCGCAGCCGAGCGGTACTTCAAGCTTAGTGCCATCGGCAGTTATTCGCACAGATGAACTTTAAGGACAACTGGTGGGCTGTCTGGACGGTACTGCTCCGTGGGGTTGCTCAAGCGTGAGGCTGAAATTGTACCTCCCCTTCTCCCCCAAAACAAAATTTTGCCGATTTTTACGGATAGGGCCTGATAGGCGCGAAGTATGAACTGGATCAGTCTTTAGTCAGTCTCTATCTCTATAGACACATAGATACGGGCGATCGCGATTTTAGCTCCCTAGCCCTCAACCCAACTGCTAAGCCATAAAACCTGCTATGCCTCACTGGTGCAAACTCTCAACATCCTTTTTAACCAGTCTCTCAGTTGTCGCCCTCGCGTCTTCTGTTCAGGCCGGTCTTAGTTTCAATTCTCCCGATTTGCAGGCCCCCGGTAACCGTGAGGCAGGCGCTTCTCGCAGTGATGATAATTGCCTAGTTGCGGCTGACAGCCGCCCCGATGAGCTAGTCGCCCTGATTCCCAACACCAACATGGGCCTCACAACTGAAGCTGCCCCTACTTTTTATGTTTACGTGCCGCCCAATCGCGGTGAAACGTTGGAATTTTTGCTCTATGAAGCGGGCACTAACCGCCTTGTTTATCAGGAAAGCTACGAGCCACAGGCTAGTTCTGGGCAGCTCCTAGCGGTTGATTTGCCGGCAGACGGTCAGCACTCGCTAGCCGTAGGGCAAGACTATTACTGGTACTTTTCGGTAGTTTGCAGTCAGGCCCAGCCAGATGAAAATTTGGTGGTAGAAAGCAATATTCGCCGGATTGCTCCCACAGCTGAGCTGAGCCAGCAGCTAGCCGCCGCCCGCCCCCAAGACCGCCCTGCCATCTATGCGGGCGCTGGAGTCTGGTACGAAACCCTAGAGGCCCTAGCCGCCGTCGAACCCGACTATACCTCTCTGCAGTGGCGATCGCTGCTACAGTCTGTCGGCCTAGAGGAACTGGCCGATACGGTAGCGCTCAAAAACTGATAGCATAGGGCGACATTCGCGCCCGACCTATGCCCCCACAGCCTCGCAAACGATTCGGTCAGCACTGGCTTAAAAGTGAAAAAGTGTTGAACCGAATTTTGGCTGCTGCCGAAGTGACCAAGGGCGATCGCATTTTGGAAATTGGCCCTGGCACGGGTATTTTGACCCGGTGGTTGACCTCCCTGGCCGACGCAGTCGTAGCCGTCGAGATCGATCGCGATCTCTGTCAGCAGCTGCGCCGTCAGTTTGAGGCAGTTGAGCAATTTCTGCTGCTGGAAGGTGACATTCTACAGCTCGATCTAGCAGCGTCCCTGAGCCAGCAGCCCGATTTTTGGCCCCTCAACAAAGTTGTGGCCAATATTCCCTACTACATCACCGCGCCCATTTTAGAAAAGCTGCTGGGCCGTGTCGCCCAGCCCAATCCTCAACCCTTCGACCAGATTGTGCTGCTGATTCAGCGAGAGGTCGCCGATCGCCTCTATGCCCAACCCGGCTCCAAAATCTTCGGCGCGCTTTCGGTCAGAGTGCAGTATTTGGCTAGCTGTGAGCTGATCTGTCCGGTACCTGCCAAAGCCTTCCAGCCCCCGCCCAAAGTCGAATCTGCCGTTGTCCGCCTGCGGCCTCGGCCCTTTTTGCCGGCAGCGATCAATCCTCCCCTTTTTGAGCAGCTAGTCCAGCTGGGCTTTAGCAGTCGCCGCAAAATGCTGCGCAACAATCTCCAGGATTTAATCGATCGAGAACAGCTAATATCCCTACTGACGTCTTTAAAAGTTTTGCCGACAGCCCGGGCAGAAGATCTTAGCGTTGAGCAATGGGTCAGGTTAAGTAATAAGATTCAAGAGATGCGTGGCAATGACGGGTAGGGAGGGCCGTGTTTACCAGACCCCATCCCTACGGCATATTTCTCCTATGGGCAGAACTGACGCGCTTGACGAGGTGTTAACTGCTCGCGAGCTCCCCCGGCTGTCGCCACCCCCCTTAATAATTGGGACAGGGGGAATCTATCGCTACCACAGTGTCTCGAATTCTGAACTGCGTAACTTCTAATGAGTCAAAGATAATTTCAGATGCGTCTTTATTCTTTACGGGCGGCAGCAAAAATCAATTTGTACCTAGAAATCATTGGCGATCGCCCGGATGGGTTTCATGAGCTGGTGATGATTATGCAAAGCGTTGCCCTTAGCGATCGCATTACGGTACGCACCATTGGCGTCGATGAAATTCGTCTGCAGTGCAGTCACCCGCTGGTGCCCACAGATGAAACCAATCTGGCCTACCAGGCGGCGGCGCTGCTGGCCGAGTCGTTCCCCAGTCAGATTGCCAAGCTGGGCGGCGTCGAGATTGTGATTGAAAAAAATATTCCGGTGGGGGCGGGGCTCGCGGGGGGATCTAGCAACGCCGCTGCGGTGCTGGTGGGCCTCGATCTGCTGTGGCAGCTCGGACTGACGCAGCTAGAACTACAGGACTTGGGTGCCAAACTGGGGTCTGATGTTCCCTTTTGCATTATGGGCGGCACCGCGATCGCCACTGGACGCGGTGAGGAGCTAGACGCGCTGACCGGCTCCGATCAGCTCCATGTGGTCTTAGCCAAATATCAAAACCTAGCCGTTTCCACCCCCTGGGCCTATAAAACCTATCGTCAGCAGTTTGGCGATCGCTATCTCAATGACCCGCAAAAGCGTCAGGAACGCCAGCAGCGGATCCACTCCAGCGCCATGGTAGCGGCGATCAGCCAGCGCGACTCGGCCACCATTGGCCAGGAACTGTGCAATGACTTTGAGCGCATTGTGCTGCCAGCCTACCCGCAAGTTGCGCAGCTCAAAGAGACGATGGCCGGACTGGGAGGACTGGGAACGCTGATGTCCGGTTCGGGGCCGACCGTTTTTACCCTGCTAGAAACAGCGGCGGCGGCTGAAGCCTTTGCCACCGAGCTGCGGCAGGCTATTCCAGATCCAGATTTGGGCATCTGGCCGACCCAGTTTACGCCTTCTAGCATTCAGCTAGAACCTTAGAGTGAGGAGCGATGTCAAAGCGCGGGCTAAGATAATGAGGCAAATGTATGGAATAGGGCGATGACCGAACCGGCCTCAGACTCACCTGCTAACAGCGCGATGACGACTGTTAAGCCGCTGCGCTGCTTTCTCGGCTCTGTGGTAGCCGGCGGACTTGGCTTCTTGCTCTATCGGTTGTTTAGCGCGATCGCCCTCACCTTTGCCAACAAACCCATTGCCTCTAGCAACGTCACGGCAGTCAATATTTCGGCAGCGGTGCGCACTCTAGTTATGGGCATCGTAGCGCTAGGGGCAGGCGTCTTTGGCGTAGCGGCCTTGGGTCTGTTTGCCTTGGGTATCCAGATATCCCTTCAGCGCCTGCGAGGCGATTCTTCGGCGGGTACCTAATGTTGTTCTGCTTCCTTTTTCAGCTCTGGCTCCGCCCCTGACAGGGTAGCAGTCGCAAGAAAACGCTCGGCAGCTTGGCTATCAACAGGCCGAGAAAAATAGTAGCCCTGCGCTTCATGGCAGCCTGTTGTTTTCAAAAAAGAGAGTTGCTCTAAGGTTTCGACCCCTTCCGCCACAACCCGCAGGCCCAAGATCAGTCCCAAATTAGTAATAGCTTTGACAATTTCGCTATCTTCTAGGTTAGTATTCAGCCGGGCAACAAAAGAGCGATCGATTTTTAACGTATGAATGGGAAATCGCCGCAGATAGCTAAGAGACGAATAGCCAGTCCCAAAATCGTCGAGACAGATTTGTGTGCCTTTAGTTTTCAACTGCTCGAAAATATTGAGGGCAGAGTTGGCGTTTTCAATTAGCACGCTTTCGGTAATTTCTAACTTTAAGTAGCTGCTGTCTAGCCGAGTTTCGGTCAAAACCTGATCGATTTGGGCAATCAGATCGGGGCGAGAAAACTGCTTGCCCGAAAGATTGACGTTCATTGTCAAATGGCTGAGCGCCGGAAATTTTGTCCGCCAATGATAGAGCTGACTGCAAGCCTGTTGCAGTACCCACAGGTCAATTAGAGCAATCAGTCCCGTATCTTCGGCGATCGCAATAAACTCAGTCGGGGCGATGAATCCCTGCTCCGGATGCTGCCAGCGCACTAGCGCTTCAAAGCCGCATATTTGATTAGTCTGCAGCGCAACAATGGGCTGGTAGTAAACAGTTAGTTCCTGGCGCTCAATAGCGTGGCGTAAATCAGTTTCTAGCTGGAGCTGCTTTAAGGCATAGGCGTGCATAGAAGCATTGAAAACCTCATAGCTATTACGCCCTCTAGCCTTAGCCTGGTACATGGCCGTATCAGCATCGCGCAGGAGCTGAATCGGTTCACTGTAGTGCTCAGCGCTGAAGGCAATGCCGATGCTAACGCTAATGAAAACTTCGTGATTATCGAGCAAAAAAGGAGAACTGAGTTCTTGCCGAATGCGGTAGACAACTTCAAACGCATCGTTAACTTCGGCAATATCTTCTAATAGAATGGCAAATTCATCTCCGCTCAGCCGGGCTACCGTGTCGCCTATCCTGAGAGAGGAACTGAATCTTTGGGCCACCCTTTCTAATAGCTGATCACCAATAATATGTCCTAGACTGTCGTTGACAACTTTGAAGCGATCTAGGTCTAGAAATAGAACAGCAAAGTGATAGGAGTCGCTGCTAGACTCCCGCTTTGCTCGCCGCTGATAGAGCTGTAAAGCGTGCTGTAGCCTTTCAATAAATAGGGTTCGGTTCGGCAAGTCTGTCAGCGTATCGTAAAAAGCATCGTGCCGCAGCTTTTCCTCAATCTTCTGTCGTTCCCCTAGCTCTACCTGGGCCTGATGGTAAAGTTCCGTTTGATGAATTGCGATCGCGCACTGATGGGCAATGGACTCAATTAAAGTCAGCTCGCAGGCATTCCATTGGCGATCGCGATCGCACTGACGAAGACCAACGCAGCCGCGATAAGACTGCTGATAAAGCAGCGGCGCTAAAACTAAAGAGCAGTGTTGCTCAGGATCAGACAAGTTTTGTTTTTGGATACTGACTTGTTGAGAATCTTTGGCAATGATAACCAGTTCTCCCCGTAGCAGCTTGGCTTGATTATCATCATAATCTTGACAAGTAAAAGTAAGGCCTATGCTCTCTTGGTGGGCAGGATTG
Source organism: Sphaerothrix gracilis Ecp01 (assembly GCF_030405905.1). NCBI lineage: Bacteria > Bacillati > Cyanobacteriota > Cyanophyceae > Nodosilineales > Nodosilineaceae > Sphaerothrix > Sphaerothrix gracilis. Next base: position 38,746 of record NZ_JASATW010000017.1, on the reverse strand, counting down.
AATCGATCCAAGTGAGTCATCCTCATCTGGCCATCGCTATCTGGCTGAGCGATGAAACACTGCGCCACTTCAATAGCATCGCGCAGCTGATCCACCGTTGTTTGCAGCACCTCATCTAACACTAGAGTTTGCCGCATGGCTTGAATGATGCGGTTCATCACGGCATCTCGCCAGGCTTGCTGCTGCAGCTGTGCGATCGCCGCTTGCTTCTGCCGCCGTAGCTCAAATTCTCGCAGCGCCCGCTGGAGGACGGTGGGCAAACGAAATAACCGATCTTTGAGGACATAATCGGTCATGCCGCCCCTAATGCATTCAACAGCCGATTCTTCGCCTAAACTCCCCGTAATCAGGATAAAAGGAATATTTTGATCTGCTTGCTGCAATAGTTCAAAGGCTTGTAGACCATTAAAGCTAGGCAGGCGATAATCTGATAGAACAACGTCATAACCTTGGGTCGTCAGAAGTTGATGACAAATCTCTGCTGTGATGGCAATGTCGTACTCAAAAGAAACCTGAGCCGCTTCTAAGGTCAGAACAATAAGTTCTACATCTTCGGGTACATCCTCTACAATTAAAATTTTGAGTGAGTGCATTATAACTACCGATAGTCAAGTCCTGAAAGATGTACTTTTATGTGACTTTCATCGTAATGACACTACCAATCACTGCGACATCACTCACTATTTTTTGTTAAAACATTTTTATCTATAGCAATCTTATAAGTTGGGCTAAGGTAGTCACGTAAAATTTTAAGAAGCTAATTTTTTCTATTATCGATTTAACTTTATTGCTCCCAATTGGGTATCTGATTTAACATCATCCAGTAAAATCCAACCTGGCGGGCAATATTGACAAACTGATTAAAGTCTAACGGTTTAACGATATAGCTATTGACGCCTAGCTGATAACAAGCCGTTAGATCTTGATCTTCTGCCGATGAGGTCATGACAACGACGACTAAGTGCCGGGTACGAGCATGATTGCGAATGGCTTCTAAAACCTGAATACCGTTTATTTTGGGCAATTTTAAGTCTAATAAGACTAAACGAGGTAAGGGATTGAGCGGAACGCCTGCTGTTTCAGCTAGCAAATACTGCAGCGCTTGTTCTCCGTCCTCAACCACTTCTATTTGATTGACAAAGTTATATTCATTTAGAGCGAGCTGAATCAGTTCAACATCATTGGGATCATCTTCAACCAGTAAAATTTTTGTAGGCTCGGCATTCACATTTATCGACTCCTTAACTCTCAGTATTATGGCATCGCCAAATTGGCGAAGCAAAATTCCCAGATCAAAAATAGAAAGCTATAGACCAAGTTAATAGAATAAGGCTCAAAAAATGTTTTGTTTTATAGCTGCAACTGATAAGGTTCGATTAATTTAAAGTAAAAAGTGGCCCCTTCATCTGGCTGGCTGGTGGCCCAAACGCTGCCGCCATGACGATGAATAATGCGCTGCACAATGGATAGGCCGATGCCGGTGCCCTCAAACTGCTGCCGTGAATGCAGTCGCTGAAAAGCGCCAAAGAGCTGGTCGGCATAGTCCATCGAAAAGCCAACCCCATTGTCTCGCACAAAAATGGTGCTGTCCGGCAAACTGCCAACTTCAATTTTGGCCGGTCGGCGATCGCGACTAAACTTGATTGCATTGCTGAGCAGGTTGGTAAACACCTGCTGCAGCAGGGCCGTATCGCCCATAATGGCAGGGAGATTGCCAATTTGCAGATCAATGGTTGACGCCTCAAACTCTGCCAGTACGACATCAATTACGCTTTGCACCAGCGGCTGTAGTTCAACGGTGTTGAGGACAAGTTCTTGGCGGCCAATCCGGGAAAGCTTTAGCAGCCCTTCGATGAGCTGTTCCATTCTGGAGCTGCTGGCTTCAATCACCTGCAGGTAGTGGGCTGACTTTGAATCTGCTAAAGAGTCTCCCTGTTCTAGCTGTCGGCGGAGGGCCGTCACAAACCCTTGGATGTGCCGCAGCGGGGCGCGTAAATCGTGAGAAACAGAGTAGGAAAAGGACTTTAGCTCCTGATTAGCGGCTTCTAGCTGGACTGTGCGCTGGCTGACGCGTGCTTCTAGATCTGCGTTGAGCTGGCGAATCTCAGCTTCGGCCAGTTTGAGACTGCTAATATCGCGCATGATGGTGGAAAAGTACTCAATGTCGCCCGTTTCAGACTTGTGGGCAATAATCATTTGAGAAACCGGCAGTTCATTGCCGTCTGCTTGCCGCACGGCTGTCTCCCCAACCCAGATGCCATGATGGCTGGCAGTTGGGATGCCTTGTCGTTCAACAATGTCTAAAGCCCATTGAGGATGGTAGTCAGGGATTTTTTTCTGGGAAACATCGGCATCCGCAGCTAGACCGAGCAAATGTTTAGCCTGAGTATTACTCCAAAGTGCTTGCCCTTGAGGATTGGCAATGCCGATGTAGTCTGTGGAGGCTTCTAGAATCGTAATTAAGCGATCGCGGTCTTGCTCAGCCAGCTTTTGCTCAGTCACGTCAACGGCCATCGAAATGACGCTATACCGCCCATCGGGGAGCTGTCCTAGATTGGCGGAGCTGAAGTACCAGATACGCTGTTCTCCCGTGCGAGTGGTCAGCGTAAACTCGCCTTCATCGGCTGTGCCGCGCTGGTGATACAGGCGGTTGATATGCGCTCTGACAGCGGCTTCGTCACCCCTATAAGCCCTTTCAATCCAGGCGCTGATAGTCGGTATCTCCTGCGGACTGTAGCCGGTCAGCTCTGTCCAGGTTTGATTAATCTCTAGAATCTCCCCGTCTTCGGCATGAATGATAATTGGAAAGGGGGCATATAGGACAGCGCGGCGGAAGCGTTCTTCACTTTGGCGTAGGGCTTGTTCGGTCTTCCGTCGCTGGTTTATCTCCGCCTGTAGCTGCCGGTTAGAGGCAGAAAGCTGCTCTGTCCGCTGCAAAACTCTGGCTTCTAGCTCAGCATTGAGCTGACAAATCTCGGCCTGGGCCGCCTGAATGATGAGCTGATTTTGAATACGAGCTAGCACTTCTTCGGTCTGGAAGGGCTTGGTGATGTAGTCAACCCCGCCTGCGGCAAACGCTTTCACCTTGTCTAAGGTATCGTCCAGGGCGCTAAGAAAAATAACGGGGATCTTGCGAGTCTGCTGCCTTGATTTGAGGGCCTGACAAACCTGATAGCCGTCTAAATCTGGCATCCGAATATCCAGCAAAATGACATCGGGCTGAGCTGATTCTGCCGCTCGCAGCGCCATCGCTCCGCTCAAGACGCCCCGGACTTCATAGCCGTGTTTGGTCAAAACTCGGTCCAAAACCCTGAGGTTCTCTGGAATGTCATCAACAATTAAGATTCTGCCTTTAACAGCTTGATTCAGTGGAATATTCATCTAATTGCTCAATTAAATCAATAATTTTGTCCCAACAGAAGCCGCTAACCCAGTCGAGCAGGACTTTTTTCAAGGTGGCAGCAGCAGGTGGAATTTGCTCAATTAACTGCATCATCTGGGAACGATTGGCCTGCTCGGCGGCAACATAGACTTGTCGAATCCAGGATCTTGGCATTTGACGGAGAATCTGAGGCGATATCGGAGCAACAGGCTGGCCGGCTGAACTAAGCAGAGTTTTGGTTTCATAGACATACTGCACCCCTAAATGCTGGGCGATCGCGCCAAAAATTTCGTTTATCTGGATGGGCTTACAAATGAGATCGTCACAGCCAGCCGCCTGCACAACGGTACGCTCTTGCTGAAAGACACTGGCGGTCAGGGCAATAATAATGGGCTTGGAGGGGTAGGCTGCTTGCTGCTGCCGAATCTGCCGGGTCGCTTCATAACCGTCCATTACCGGCATTCGCATATCCATCCAGATCAAATGGGGTTGCCAAGCTTGCCATTGATAGATCGCCTCTTGCCCGTTCTCGGCTTCGCGCACCTCAAAGCCGACTGAAATCAACAGGCGAGTCAAAAGCTGTCGGTTGGTGACCCGGTCGTCAACAACAAGCAGGCGACAGGGGGACTGATCTGCTGCCAAGCCAATTACGCGGCGCACGGCAGTAGCCGTCGGCACCGCCATCGCGTTTCCGGGCTGTACCGCAATGGTCAGGCGAAAAGTGGAGCCTTGACCGAGGCGGCTCCTCACTATGACATCTCCTCCCATCAGCCGGGCAAGCCGGCGGCTAATCGCTAGTCCTAGGCCGGTTCCTTCTTCTGCTAAACGACCACTTTCGGTTTGCACAAAAGCCTGAAAGAGATGGCCTATCTCGGATTCAGCAATGCCAATGCCGGTATCTTCTATCTCAAACTGCAGGTTGAGTAAAGCCTGAGAACGCGAGGATGGAGGCGGCTCTAGCTGGCTCACCCGCAGGATCACGCTTCCCTGCTCGGTAAATTTGATAGCGTTGTTGATGAGATTCATCAAAATTTGACGCAGCTTTTGGGCATCCGTTTTGATGAACTGAGGCACAGCCGTGGAGCAGACAAAGATAAACTGCAGCCCTTTAGCCTGTGCTGGCAGCCGCAAAATATCTTCTAAGGCATTAAGTAAGGCATAGAGGTCAAAATGGCCTTGATTTAAAGTGATGTGGCCCGACTCGATTTTTGACACTTCCAGCACGTCATTGATCAGCTCTAGCAGATGTTTGGCGCTGTGGCTGATGACGCTAACTTCTTCGGCGGCAGTCAACAAAGCTGGATTGTGGGAGAGCAGTTCGGTAAACCCCAGGATGGCATTGAGCGGCGTTCGTAGCTCATGGCTCATATTGGCTAGGAACTCGCTTTTGGCGAGATTGGCGCGATCGGCGGCCTCCTTAGCCGTCTGCAGTTCGGCGGTGCGTTCGTGGACCCGCTCTTCTAAATTTTCAAAGGCGGTCTGTAACTGCGCCGACATCTGGTTGAAGGCTCGCGCCAAGGTTTCCAGGTCGGAGATTCCTCTGACCTGAACCGACTGGCTGAGCTGGCCTGCCGCGATCGCTTCAGCCGCCTGCACCAGGTTAGAAATGGGCGTCGTGATCCAGCGGGAAGTCAGCAGGCTGAGCAGCACCGCAATCGACAGCGCCAAGGCACACAGCACAATTGTGTGACGGGTGTTGGCGTTGACCTGTCCCATAAAGTCGGCCTCAGGGACTACCACCACGATGAGCCAGTCAATGCCGTTGGTAACTGCAAGGGGGGTAACTTGCAGAAAATGTCGCTCTCCATCAAGCCAAAACTCCAGCTTCTGCGGCTGTTGGATGGCCTGTAAGCTATCAAACTGCTGGCCGAGATAAGTACTGGCGGCTCGAATCAGAGGCGTAGCGCTGGCTGTCGCTAACAAACGGCCCACGGTCCCATTTTGCAGCGAGAACGGGTTTTGACCATCGGAACTGCCTACCATTTCCCCGGTGCGCTCAATGATAAAGGTTTGCCCAGACGCGCTGATATCTAAGCTATTGAGCAGCTGACTAACCTGGTCAAGATTGAGAATTATGCTGGCAACCCCGATCAAATTTTGATTTTGATCGTAGATGGGACGAGAGGCATTGATGGCTAGGGTATGGTCTGCTGAACGGCTAACAGAAGAATAGATAGGCGTCCAGACCGGACTTGCCGCCGCGATCGCAGTTTGATACCAGGGGCGATCGCGAGCATCCACGTTTTGCGCAGCTATCTGCGTATTTAAGACAGTACGCTGCACGTCTACCTGGTGACTCACGAGGTCATAGCCGGTACCGGCACCCGCATATTCAACAAAGTAGGTATCTTGTTGGTCATGGGTCTGACGAAACAGACCGATCAAAGAACCATTGGGCCTACCAAAGCCGATGCCTCTGAGATTGTCAAATGTCTGCAAATAGTCCCAAAACAGCGCTTCAACAGAGCGAATATTTTGCAAATCGAAAGACTCTCGCTGCAGCGCTTTGGCCGTCAAACGGTTGACGGTTGTAGCCGTAGACAAAATATCGCGGACTTCGTGATCAATGCGGTAAGTGACCTCATCGCGTAGCTGATCGGCCACATCATTGACAGCCTGTTGGCCGTTGCGAATCGATAGCCATCCGGTCAGGCCGACAGCAACTCCCAACTGCAGCACAAAAGGCACAACTAAAATTAGGCGGAGCGGAGCTTTGCGAATCAATTGAGGCTGACTTAACAAAGCTGATAGCGCTTTCATAATAGATTCTTCAGTGCGGTGGAATTGGCCTCTGTAAGGTGAAATAGAAAGTAGCGCCTTGCCCTGATTGACTCTCAGCCCAGATAGTGCCGCCGTGGCGATGGATAATCCGCTGGACGATCGCTAGGCCAATACCAGTGCCCTCAAATTCTCGCTGAGAATGTAGGCGCTGAAATGGGCCAAAAAGCTGATCGGCATAAGCCATCTCAAACCCAACACCATTATCGCGGACGAAAAGAGTATCGTCGGCTAGGCTATCTACAATGATTCGGGGCGCAGGTACAGAGCGGCTAAACTTCAGGGCGTTATTGATCAGATTGCTGAAAACCTGCTGCAGCAAGACGGCATCGCCTCTGACGATAGGTAAGTCTCCTAGCACAAACTCGGCCCTGGCGGCAGCGGGGCGATCGCTGCTGAGCAGATCAATAGCCTGCTGCACTAGCTGCCGGGTGTTGACCAACTCATAGGTTAGCTGTCGGCGGCCCACGCGCGACAAGGTCAGTAAGCCATCGATCAGGCGGCCCAGCTTGAGACTGCTCTCATCAATGACTTTGAGATAGTGAGCGACTTTAGGATTGGCAATAACGCTATGGGGCTCTAGCTGCTGCCGCAGCGCATTGGCAAAGCCATGAATATGGCGCAGCGGGGCGCGCAGGTCGTGGGACACCGAATAGGAAAACGACTCTAGTTCTTGAACTGTTGCCTTGAGCTGAGCTGTCTGCTCGGCTAAAAGCTGGCGCGTTTGCACCAGGGTCGTCACATCCGTCAGGCTGCCCACATAGCCGACGACCTGACCGGACGCATCTTTTTCCGGCTGGGCCTGACAGTAAACCCATTTGAGGCTGCCATCCGGCATTTGCAGACAGCTTTCTACATAGTGGTGGGAGCCTTCCTCAATAATTGCTTCCCATTCACTGACAAGGCGATCGCGCCAGTTCGGGTGAACGCAGGTTAGCCAGCGATCCCCCAGTCCTTCTGCTAAAGTGAGTCCCGTAATTTCGCTCCAGCGCTCGTTGGCATAGATCAGGCTGCCGTTCACATCGTTGCGAAAGATGCCCACTGGCGCTGACTTTGCTAAAGCGGCATAGCGACGTTCACTTTCACGCAGAGCCGTTTCGGCTCGCTTGCGATCGCTAATATCAACGTGACAGCCAATCATGCGCAGCGGATTGCCCGCTTCGTCCCACTCAATCACCTTGCCTGAACACATGACCCATACCGTCGAGCCGTCTTTGTGGCGATAGCGCACTTCGTTGTAGTAGGGAATCTGGCCGTGACTCTGAACGTGCTGTTCAAAACAGACTAGAACTTTAGCCAAATCTTCTGGAAAAATCAGCGCCTGCCAGGTGTCAGGCGTGTTAGCCAGCTCGTGATCGGCGTAGCCAAACATGTGCTTGAATCCAGGACTGAGATACTCCTGATTGCCTGGAATATCCCAGTCCCAATAGCCCGCTAAAATCACATCTAAGATTTGCTCTAGCAGAGTCAGTTCTTGCCGAACCTGCTCTGCCTGCAGCCGCTCTGTTTCGGCCTGTTTGCGATCGGTGATTTCAGTAAAGTAAATAGTCAAGCCATTAGCATCTGGGTAAATTCGATTTTCAAACCAGCGATCCCAGGGTTCGTAATACTCTTCTAGATAGACTGTCGTTTGCTGTTCCACCGCTCGGTGATACGCCTGATAGAAAGGCTGTCCGACGCCGTCGGGAAACTCTGTCCAGATATGCTTGCCAATCAGCTCGGCTGCCGGACGCCCCAGCAGTTTGCCCGCATTGTCGTTGACATAGACATAGCGCCACTCCGTATCTAAGGCCACGATGCCATCATGCATACGCTCGAAGACGCTGGTGAGCAAGTCTTTGGCCTTAGTAGCCTCTATGCGAGCAGCAATTACGTCATTCAGCAGCGGAAAAAGCGACTGCGGCTGTATCTGGGGCTCGGTCTGACGGCAATCGCTCCTGTTTGGGACAGGGCCAGCCTGCCCCTGCTGTAAGGCATTTTCTGCCTGCCGATGGGCCTCAAAAGCTTTTCGCAGCGCTGTGTTCTGCTGCTCGAAGTGTTGATTCAGGTGCCGTAGCTTTAGCTGCGTGCCAACTTTGGCGGCGATTTCTTCTGCCTGAAAGGGTCTGATGAGATAATCTGCCGCGCCGCTAATTAAACCGTCTTTGCGCTGGGCCAGCTCGCCGACATCAATGACAAAAATAACGGGTATGTCCCGGACTGCGGCAGCGGTCTGCAGATGATGGCAGAATTGAGCAACGGCAGTTTGGGCCATGCTCAGCAGCAGTAGGTCAGGCTGTAGCGTCCTGACTTGCTGGAGAGTGCTGTCATCGTAAGTAATGCTTGAGCAGTCCCAGGCTGACGCTTGCAGAATGGCGAACAAGTCCTGCAGCTCATTCGCTCCGTCACTGATGACTAGAAGCTTGCTAGTTTCCATGACACTGACTGCACTATGTGTTGAGTCTAGAAGCGAGTTGAGGCTCAGGCACGTCACGAATTGAATCAAGTGACAGCCGCAAATCGGAAATACTGAAAAAATCGTGGCTTACTTTATCATAAGGCTAAGCTGAATTAATCGAATCAGGGCGATCGCCCGTCTCTTCCTGCAGCGCCGTCAGCGCCGCCTGAGAAATCCAGGTCTGCTGGGCGGCATGGTTCGCTGCTACTGCCGTAGAGGACATAAGCACGAGTTCGCTGCCCTGCTGGGCCACCTCAGCCGCAATCGCCTCTAAAACCTGTCGCCGCTTTTGATCAGCCGGATTGACCTCCCGAATGTAAATGCAGAGAATGCGCCCCGGATAGTCTTGCACCAGCCGCGCATAGATCTCGGCATCCTGCTGGCCGCTATCGCCTACTAGGATAAATGGCAGGTCACTGTAGAGCTGCAAAATTGGCTCGATTTGCTGGCGTTTGTGCTTTTCGTGGCTGAAGGACAGTATGTTATCGAGGGCCAGCTCAATGTCGTGCAGAAAAACCGGGCCGGGGGGCAGGCCGTGAATGGCAATGAAGCGCTCAAACACGTCATACATATTCCAGGGGCTGCTGGAGACGTAAAAAATGGGGTTGCCCCGCTCGCCGCGATCGCCCGACTCTAGGGCCTGATACAGCCTGGCCATGCCGGGTAAGGGGATGCGGGTGTAGGCGTTGCCCAAGTAGGCCATCTGCACCATGCGAAAAAAGTTGTCGCCGCCCGTATTGACCACCGTGTCGTCCACGTCGCTGATCAGACCAAACTGGGCTGTAGCGCCGGGGATGCGGGCCGGGGCGATCGCGGTGACGCGCTCTTGTTTAGGCGGCTCTGGCTCTAATAGCTCTAGCTCCGCCGTATACCAGAGGCGATCGCGCTCTAGCGGCTGCGCCAGCTCGACAACGGTGTGAAAATAGCCTTCGGCATCGGTTTCAAATTCTTGGGTGCGATCGCCAAACGTGAGCCGCAGCTTTGCCCCCGGAATTTCGTCACTCTCAAAGCGACGGTACATATTCAGCAGATTCTTCCAGATGGGCGCTGCGCTAGTGCCGTGATCGATTTTTTCATCTTGCAGCACCCGGCCCATAAAGTGGAGCTGCTGGGGGGTGCCATAGCCCATGTAGGTCATGATCTGCAGCGGCTCTTCCAGATTCAGCGCTTTGAGGACTTGCTTCTTGGCGCGATCAAAGAGGCGGTTGAGCTGACCCGTCCAGTCAGACACGGTGCGTGCCCAAGAGGGTGCGGCCAGCGGCAGGAAAATGCTCAGCTTGAGCAAATCACGACGATTCAAAAACATAACAATCTGCGGCGATCGCAGCGGGCTATTTTCTCAAGGTAGCACTGATAGCAGTAGGGGCGCAGAGTCATGGGTTAAAGCTGGAGCAGATGAGGGCAGATCCCAGAGATTTCAGCGTTGGGATGAAATTCTCTCATCTAATGACTAAATCCCTGGGATTTGGCGGCACTATTCGGCTATAGGCGTCTTGATTAGCACGCACACGACTTCGCTGGGGTTGCTTGTCCGCTGCGGTTCGCTCCAGGCGGTGGCTTCAGCATAGCCTTTGATGTGCATCAGGTGAATGTCGAGCTTGACGGCTTCGGCGTCACCGATGAGCACATGGCGCACTCGCTTACGCTTGGGGGCGGGTTGAGGTGCGGGCGTAGCCGAAACTGTGGACGCTGCGGCGTCCGAGTGAGATTCTTGAAACATGATGTTCTGTTTCCTGTTTTTGGGTTTGCAATGAACCCCACCGCCACGATGTCCGCTCTAAGTAGAGAGGATGGAGGTGGTTGAGGAAAACAGAACACGAAAACCCCAGCACACCGCGCGAGATACAAATCCGGTGGCTAGGGTAAACTGACCACTAGCCCGTAATCTGGACGCATCAGGTTGCGGGTCAGGTGTCTGTTAGTGGTTACGACACTAGCAGGCACCGCCGAAGGTCTTCGAGTTCTGCGGTTAACTCGCCGTCGAAACGGCTTAATGTTTGAGGATACGCATATAGGCGAGCGGCGTCAAGCATAGATGACTATAGATGGGCGATCGCCTTTATTCTTACTACACCCGCATCGATTTTAGAATTTAGATAAAAACTGGTGCTTCAAGCAGACAAGTTGCGTACTTCCAAATAGCTTTTCAAGACAAGCCTGACTGATTGTTCATATCTCCACATGCGAGTAGCGATATGTCCTTAAATGAACTGCTTCCTAATGTTGCTCAGTTGTCACACCAAGACAAGTTACGCCTGATTCATTTTCTTCTGCTTGTAGTCGCTAAAGAGGAAGGCTATGAACTACAAACATCTGAGATTTAGACTCAAGAAGATTTATTACTAGAACAGTTAGAAGCTACTGAAGCGGTTGTGTGGTCACTTCATAATGCTTATGGAGCCGCTCAAACTCCCTCAGACCTTCTAGAGACAGCAAGGCAAGAGGGCAATGCTTGTTCAGTGTAATGCCTTATTTGGCAATAACACTGAGCTACAGAGATCGCTCTCTGGAGCTAATGGCTTTGCTAGACACTGGTGCAAGCGTCAACGTTCTGTCTTATGAGGTTGGAGAGAAGTCCCATTGATTTTGGGTTACATGAATTTCTTTGCAGACTTTGACGTGTGTTTCTATCGCGCTGATCTTGCTTTCGAGTTGTGTCTGAGAGCAAAACAGTAGGCCCATAGCTAGCCGCCCAACACTGCGTGACAGCGAACGGACGAAAACCACTGGTGCTGAGTTTGATGTTGCTTGCCGCCGCTTATCTTGATCGTTAACTAGCTTTTTACAGAGTTTTTGGGCTCGTTCTTTGAAATTATTTGTAAGTTTGAAAATACTCAGAAAATTGTTTGTTGTGGCAACTGTTCAAGACGATTTGTGGTGTTATTAAAGCAAAAGATGGCGTTTGCCCCGTTTGGCATCACACCCCATCTAGCAATATCACCAACCTCGGACTTGAGAGGGATGCTGCTGCGCTAAAAGCTCCATTAATTTCAAAGGTGATTTGGTAAACCCCAGATAAGGTTACGGTTGCTAACCCTCAAGGACAGAACTTCATGACATTTGCACCTGCAACTCCTCTGCTAGATACGGCTCAGGCAATTCTGCAGCGCCGATCGATCAAGAGCTTTAAGCCCGATCCGATCGCACCGGAAATGCTGCAAAAATTGTTAGAACTTACTGTAGCCGCTCCCAGCAGCTGGAATCTGCAAGACTGGCGCATCGTACTTGTGCAAAGCGACGAGCAAAAAGCAGCTCTCTCGGAAGCGGCTTGGGGGCAAGAGCAGATTGTGCAGGCTCCCGTCACCTTCGTTTTTGCGGCGGCTCCCTATGCCTGGAAAGACGAGGCCCAGATGGAAAAAATCTATCAGGAAGCCCTAGATCGCGGCGCTTGGCCCCCCAAGGCGGTGGAGCGGTTTAAGAGCGTGATTCCTGAGTTTCAGGAAAATCTGGGCGATCGCAACCGCGAATATGCCATCAAAGACGCTATGATTGCGGCGACCCATATGGCGCTAGCCGCAGAAGCAATGGGGCTTTCAAGCTGCTTCATGAACGGCTGGGCAGAGGATCAGGTTAAAGAAGTTATTGGGGCTGGAGACAATTTAGCGATCGCCGTTCTGCTGCCCATTGGTTACAAAGCAGAGCCACGCAAAAATCCGGGTCGATTGCCCCTGTCAAATAATGTATTTGTCGATCAAATCGGCAATGCGTATCCGGGATAGCTGACAGGCTAGAGAGGTCTGCCGCTCTATAATTAGACGAACTGTAGATGTGTTCCAGATTGCATTGACTGCGGCAGACCTTTGTTAACCCTAAAAGACCTTCCTAAGTACGAAGCGTTGCTGACTCTGGCTCAGCGCTACCCCGAACTCAATATCACCTCGGTAGAAACCTGTCTTACCTTTCTGCGTACGGCTACTGATGTCTATGGCGTATTGGATGTTCATTTTGATCAGTACGACCTATCAATGGGCAAATTCACCCTGCTGATGCTGTTGGTTCACGCTGAGAAAGAATGGCTGACGCCCTCAGAATGCGCAGAACGGGCTGGCGTCACGCGGGGAACGGTGACAGGACTACTAGATGGACTAGAGCGAGAAGGCTGGATTCAGCGCTGCCCCTGCCCTGAAGATCGACGGCGGCTGTATGTGTCACTGACGACCGCGGGCGAACAGCGCCTCGACCAGATTTTGCCGCGTCACTTTGCCCTGATTGCCCAAATGCTGTCGGAACTGACAACGGCTGAGATGAAGCTGCTGCAGTCTCTGTTGCAGAAGCTACGGCGAGGAGCGCAAAAGTTACCTCAGGCGGCTGAGCTAGAGCCTTGAGCGGCTCAATACCTTCCCGGTATTTTCTCAATAGCTGAATAAGTTGGCAAAAACTGCTCCTCCGCTGATAATTCTTGCTACCCTATTTCATAGAACTTAATAAGGTGCCATACTATACGGCTATTAACTGATTTTTAGCTCATTTAATTTTTAGCTCATTTCCGGCACAGCAGCGTTTCAGGTCTTCATCACAATTTGGTTGCTCATGGCATCTCCTAAGCTTCAGCCCCCCAATTCCGTTGCCACTTCAGAAGCGCTTCCCCCCTCTTCTGACTCAAATCGCTGGTCCTCAAAAGCGCTGTGGGGATTGGCTGGGGCCTTGGTGATTTTAGGCGGTGGGTTCCTGCTCTGGCGGGTGTTCTCGCCTAAGGGGCCGCCAGCTGGGGCACAGATGCCCCAGGGGGTGCCTGTCAAGTTAGAGGCAGTGCAGCAGGGCACCCTGCGGGATAGCTCAGAGTTTATCGGCAGTCTAGACGCCCAGGCAGGGGTGGCGCTACAGCCAGAAGTGTCGGGCCGAATCACCCAGATTTATGTGTCTGCGGGCGATCGCGTGGCGGCAGGTGCCCCCATTTTGCAGCTCAGCCCCGATCGCACCCAGGCCGAACTCAGCGCTGCGCTAGCCAATGCCAATGCCGCTCGCGCGGCCCGCGATACCAGCCGCTCTCAGCTCAATTCGCTGTTGGCCAGACGCACCGAAGTCGAGGCCGAAGCTGAATTGCAGGAAGAAGAGTATCGCCGCACGGCCTATCTGGTTGAACGGGGGGCGCAGTCAGAGCAGGATCTAGACATTGCTAGCCGCGATCGCGAAGCCGCTCGCGCCAGCCTGCGCGCTGCTGAACAAGAAATTGCGGCGGCGCGTTCCAGCCTTGATCAGGCAGAGGCCGCTTACCAACAGACTCAGGCGAACGCCGCTGCCGTCCGCGAAGATTTGCAAGATCGCACGGTCAGCGCCCCGACTGCTGGCATTGTGGCCGATATTCCCGTAGAGCTAGGGGACTATGTGGGTCCTGGCACCGTGCTAACCACCATTGTGCAAAACAGCACCCTAGAGCTAGAGCTTTCCATTCCGATTGACCAAGCCGATCAGCTAGAACTGGGCTTGCCCGTTGAACTGCTGAGCGGCGACGGCGAAGCACCCCTGGCTACCGGCAGCATCACCTTTATTTCGCCCAAAGCAGACGCCAACTCACAGACCATCTTAGCCAAGGCCCGCTTTGAAAATACCTCTGGCCGTTTGCAAGACGATCAGCGCGTCAATGCCCGCATCATCTGGGATCGACGCCCCGGTATTTTAGTCCCTACCAGTGCGATCGCGCGTCTGGGCGGCCAAACCTTTGTTTACCAGGTCGCCACTGCAGATCCCGCCGAGCAGCCTACCGGACAGGGGCAGCCGCAGCCTGCCGCTGAAGCTGAAGGGCCGCAGCAGGTAGCCCGCCTGCAGCCTGTCACCCTGGGAGATATTCAAGGCAATAGCTATCAGGTGTTAGACGGCCTCAGCGCTGGAGAAACTATTGTGGTTTCTGGCGTTATCAATCTGCAAGATGGTGCTCCCATCATGCCCCAGTCCGAAGCGCCTGCCGAGCAGTCAGCCCCTCAGTCGCCTTAAGCATTCCGCTCCGGTTCGTGTAGTCTTCGCCTGTAACGACTATGTTTGTCGAATATTTTATTAAGCGTCCGGTTTTTGCTACGGTTTGTGCCCTGATTCTGCTGCTGGTAGGCGCTATCAGCATTCCGACGCTGCCGATCGCCCAGTATCCCGACATTAGCCCCACCCAGATCAGCGTTCAGGCCAACTATATCGGGGCCGATGCCGTCACTGTTGAGCGCGGCGTTACCACGCTGCTAGAGCGGGAAATCAACGGTGTGGAGGGGATGCGCTATATGTCCTCTTCCAGCAGTAACAACGGCATTAGCAATATCACCATCACTTTTGACTCTTCCCGCGACAAAGACATTGCCGCTGTTGACGTGCAAAACCGGGTGTCTCTTGCAGAGCCACAGCTACCGGAGCCGGTCAGGCAGACGGGCGTTTCCGTGACCAAAGAAACCAGCAATATCCTGCTGGCGATGAGTCTCTACACGGAGAATGACGAATACGACAATATTTTTCTCAGCAACTACGCCGATCTTTACATTGTGGATGCTCTGAGGCGCGTCCCCGGCGTTGGCAATGTCGTCATTTTTGGTGAACGTACCTATGCCATGCGGCTGTGGCTAGATCCGCAAAAGCTCGCCAGCCGCAACCTGGTAGCTCAGGATGTAGTCAACGCCCTGCAAGAGCAAAATATTCAGGTGGGCGCCGGCCAAATTGGTCAGCCACCGGCCCCTTCTGATCAGCAGTTTCAGATTGACCTGAGGGCGGTTAGCCGTCTGGAGGATGTGTCTGAGTTTGAGGAGCTGGTGCTGCGGTCTGATGAGAATGGGGGGCTGATCAAGCTGAAGGACGTAGGCTATGCCGAACTGGGGGCGGAAAACTACAGCACGTTTCTGCGCTTTCGCGGCAAAGATGCCGTGGGTTTGGGTATTTTTCAGCTGCCGGGCAGCAACGCCCTGGATGTGGCCAGAGGCGTCAAGGCCGAGATGGAAAACCTGTCTGACGCCTTTCCGCCGGGGATGGAGTACGGCATCGGCTTTGACACCACCGAGTTTGTAGAGCAGTCTCTCTCCAGCGTGATTTGGACGCTGGTGCAGGCGGTGGCGCTGGTGGTGCTGGTGATCTACATCTTTTTGCAGGACTGGCGGACGACGGTGATTCCGGCGGTGACGATTCCGGTTTCGCTGATTGGTACCTTTGCCATCATTAAAATCTTTGGCTTTTCAATCAATAGCCTGACGCTGTTCGGCCTGACCTTGGCTACCGGGATGGTGGTCGATGACGCCATTGTGGTGGTAGAAGATATTGCCCGCAAGATTCAGGATGACGGCATGAAGCCGACGCGGGCGGCAATCGTGGCGATGCAGGAGCTGTCGGGCGCGGTGATTGCCACCTCGCTGGTGCTGATGGCGGTGTTTGTGCCGGTGGCTTTTTTCCCTGGCACTACTGGCGCGCTTTACCGGCAGTTCGCCTTAACCATCGCCTTTGCGATTGTGCTCTCGACCTTCAATGCCCTGACGCTGACGCCGACCCTAGCGGGGCTGCTGCTGCGATCGCGGCCTGAGCGTACTGGCTGGCTGGGCCGCGCCTTTCGCGTTTTTAACAATGGCTTAGACTGGCTGCGCGATCGCTATCGCTCGTCTCTAGATGCCCTCAATGCCGTCAAGCCTCTAGTTCTAGCCGCTTTTGTGTTTCTGCTGGTGATGACAGGCTGGCTCTACCGCACTGTGCCCTCGGCTTTCTTGCCCGATGAAGATCAGGGCTATTTTATTACCCTGATTCAGGGGCCAGAAGGAGTATCGCTGAACTACACCAGCGACGTGATGAGCCGGGTGGAGGAGGAACTGCTGGCCCAAGATGGAGTCCGGGCAACGTTTGCCGTGGGCGGTTTTAGCTTCAGCGGCAACACGGCCAATAACGGCGTTATTTTCACCACCCTGATTCCCTGGCAAGAGCGAAATATCCGAGTGCAAGATCTGATTGGACAGCTTCAGGGTCAGTTTAGCACCATCACTGAGGCCCGCGTCTTTCCGGTCAATCCGCCACCAATTCAGGGTTTAGGCAACTTTGGCGGCTTTGAGTTTCAGCTCCAAGATCGACTGGGCAACCTCAGTATTTCTCAACTGGTTGAGATAATGGGGCAGCTCTTGGGGACGGCTAACCAGCAGCCCTCGATTCAGCAGGCTTTTAGCACCTATGCGGCCAGTACCCCTCAAATTCTAATTGAGGTGGATCGCAACCGGGCCAAGTCACTGCAGGTAGACGTAGACGATATTTTTGCTACGCTGCAAACCTATTTGGGTTCGCGCTATGTCAATGATTTTATCCAGGGACAGCGGACTTACCGGGTCTACGTCCAGGCTGACCAGCAGTTCCGCTCTAACCCGGAGGATATTTCTCAGCTTTATGTGCGATCGCAGACGGACGAGATGATCCCGATGGGCAACCTGGTCACACTAACCGAAACCACGGGGGCTCAAACCATCAACCACTACAACCTCTATCGTTCCATTGCCATCAACGGCAGCGCCGCCCCTGGCGAAAGCTCCGGCGCGGCGATTCAGGCGATGGAGCAGGCAGCGGCCCAGGCGCTCCCGCCCAGCGCGGGCTATCAGTGGTCGGGCATTTCCCTCGAAGAAATCCAGTCAGGCAACCAGGCCCCGATTATCTTCGGTCTGGGCTTGGTTTTTGTCTTCTTAGTGCTGGCCGCCCAGTACGAGAGCTATATCGACCCGGTGATCATTCTCTTCGCGGTGCCGCTGGCGGTACTGGGGGCACTGACGGCCCAGTGGGTGCGGGGCTATCCCAATGATGTCTACTGCCAGATTGGTCTGGTAATGCTGATTGGCCTTGCCAGCAAAAACTCAATCCTGATTGTGGAGTTAGCCAACCAGCTTCGAGATCAGGGCTTCCCCATTGTCAAAGCGGCGTTCGAGTCCGCTAAGCAGCGGATGCGCCCGATTTTGATGACGGCGATTTCTACTTTGAGCAGTATTTTCCCGCTGGCGATCGCTTCGGGTGCAGGTGCCGCGAGTCGGCGATCGCTGGGAAATGCGGTGTTTGGCGGCATGTTTGTAGCGACGTTTCTCAGCCTGTTTGTCGTGCCAATTCTCTACATTGTGGTGAAGCAGCTCAGCGATCGCTATTTGTTCAATAACGACGATGACTCGGACGACGGTTCGGCTGAGGCTACCGAGACGGAGCGAGTTCCGGTGGCCTCTCAGTCTTAGCCGAGTTGGTTCTAAACAATTTCTGGACTGACTGAGTCAATTCTCTAGCGCGATCGCTATATTTTGCAGCTCCTAGCCAGAATGGCAGCGCAATGGCAGGAGAGAAATTACCGTGAGGGCATGGCAGCAGTAGACAATTACGATTTGCTAAAGACTGAGGCTGTAAGTGCTCTGCTTTACAGTCCTAGAGCCGTTAGCCAAAGACAATAGAAAGCTAACTTCAATCCTGAATTTATTCGCGATTGCTTTGAATCGATTCGCCGCCCGCCTTAGTTGCCATTAAATGCATGAAACCGCAAATTATTGTCTGTGGTTTAGGTCGAACCGGCTACCGCATCTTTTCCCTGCTCAAACAGCAGGGGGCTTACGTGGTTGGCATTCACTATCATCCCTTAGCTAACGAGGAAGGGCAAGTTGTCGTGGGAGACATGCGGTCAGCCACGACCCTAATCAGTGCGGGCATCCGGGAAGCTCATACCTTGCTGCTCGCCAACTCTGATGACACGCTAAATTTGGCAATTTTGACCCAGGCTCGACTGCTGAATCCGCGTATTCACATCATCAATCGCTTGTTCAACGCCAGTTTGGGCGATCGCTTAGACAGCACCCTGCCGCACCACGTCAGCATGAGCGTCGCTTCCCTGGCAGCTCCTCTGTTTGCCTTTGCGGCTCTGGGCAACCGGGCCATTGGGCAGATTCGTCTAATGGATCGGACCTGGCCGATTCATGAAGAGTATATTGACGAAGAGCATCCCTGGAACGGGCGCAAGATGCGGGAACTGTGGGAAAATCGCTCCCGCATGTTGATCTATTACTTGCCCAAAAATCAGTCGATCGACCTGGTTTCTGCCGTGGCCGAAAACAGAGCGCTGCAAACGGGCGATCGCCTGATTGTGGCGACTAAGCCCAGCCTGCGCAAGCGCCGGATTAACCTGATTCAAAGATTTCAGCGGTTTTTGGTCAGCTTTAGTCATTTTCGGCGGCAGAGCCGGGTGACGTTGCTGGTGCTGTTGACCCTGCTCACCACCATTTTTGCCGCCACGCTGACCTATATCAGCGTTAACCTCAACACCTCATTTATCGACGCCCTCTATTTTTCCGTGGGTATGATTACCGGGGCAGGCGGCCTGGAGCAGGTCGCCGAAACCTCTTCCGGCCTGATCAAGGTCTTTACGGCGTTCATGATGCTGGTGGGGGCGGGGGTGATCGGCATTTGCTATGCTCTGCTGAATGACTATGTGCTGGGTGCTCGCTTCCAGCAGGTACTCAATGCGGCGCGTTTGCCCCAGCGACATCACTATGTAGTGTGTGGCTTGGGGGGAGTCGGTTTTCAGATTGTCAGTCAGCTCAAGGCGCTGCATCAGGATGTGGTGGTGCTAGAGCGCGACCCCAACAATCGCTTTATCAACGCGGCGCGATCGCTAAAGATTCCCGTCGTGATTGGGGATGCCAGCGTGGCCGCGACGCTGTCGATGGTGAACGTGGAGCAGGCTGCGGCGCTGCTAGCCGTCACCAGCGATGACACCGTCAATCTAGAAATTGCCCTCACCACCAAAAGTCTGGCGCCGCGCCTGGCCGTTGTCGTGCGCAATCAGGACCCAGAGTTTGCCCAGCAGGTACAGCAGGTGTTTGAGTTCGAGCGGGTGATGAGTCCGACGGATCTGGCGGCTCCGGCCTTTGCGGCTGCGGCTTTGGGCGGGCGGATTTTGGGCAACGGCATGACGGCCAATAGTCTGTGGGTGGCGATCGCTACTCTGATTACGCCGGGGCATCCTTTCTGCGGTAAATCTATTCGGGAAGCCGCCACCACGGCAGATTTTGTGCCGCTCTACGTTGAGTCTCGCCAGGGAACGGTGCATGGCCTGTCTTTGCTGGAATACGGCCTGCAGGAAAATGACGTGCTTTATCTCACTATGCCAGCCAACCGCATAGAACAGCTTTGGCGTACCTCGCTACCGCTGATGCCCAGATGTGACTCTGATCACCGAAAAGATAGTTTTAGGTCACAGCTTTTTGCCACCTAAAGCACAGCTTTCTCAGCTAGAAATCACGTCTTTCTTAAAAGGCTATCACACAGCCTAATTGTAGAATTTGTTAGCTTAAGAATATAAGCTCAACTGCTTGACTTCAAGCTAAAACTTATGCAATCCAACGATACAGTTTTTAAAATTTTTGCTGAATCTGGTATTTCCGTTGCCGGTTTCCTGCTGCTAGTTATTATTTTGGTCTGAAGCTTCGCCGTTGCAGAGGTTGTTTAGCTTCAAGCCTCTCGCCTGTATGACATCCCGCTAAGCGGCGTTAACCCTTTGTACGTAAGAAGGTCTGATTGTTTGTAGGAGGCATTTCGACTCCGCTCAATGCTCGATCCATTGCTGAGCAGAGGGTTGAGCAAAGTCGAGTTTGCTGTAGGCGATTGAGTCTGATTATCTATAAGATGCATTTCGACTCCGCTTAGTGCTCGGCCATTGCTAGGCAGAGGGTTGAGCGAAGTCGAAACCCGGCAATCTAAGTTGGACTCGATTTAGCCTTCCCAATTAGACGAGTGGTATCTAGCCAGTACGAGCAGTAGCTATAGTTTCTAAACTGACGTTTATAGGTAGGCGGAGACGGTCTTGAAAGCGTCATAGGCGATCGCTTTTCTGTTGATTCTAATGACAGGCTGTTAACTGCGCGAGCGTTACAATCGCGGTTTAACCTGTCAAAGAAGTCACTCAAAATGAAAGCTCTACCTGAAAATTTAGCGCCTCAATCGGTTCTGAAAACTATTCCCAACCTCCTCATTATTTTTCGGTTTTTTGCTGCCTTTGTGCTGTTAAAAATGGCTTGGGACGGTCATGTAGACGGCAGCTTTACTGTTATTTTCATCCTGGCCGTTATTTCTGACATTATCGACGGTATGATTGCCCGTCGCTTTGGCGGTGTCACGGCTTGGCTTCGAGAAGCGGATAGCCGGGCTGATTTATGTCTTTACATCTGCGTTGCTCTTAGTTTGTGGCGGGTTTATCCCCAAATTTGGCTAGCGTTTGAGCTGCCTTTGCTGGCTTTGATTGGCTCCCAGATTTTGCACTGGCTGGCGAGTTTGCTCAAGTATGGCCGCTTGGCTAGCTATCACAGCTATTCGGCTAAGTTTTGGGGACTGACGCTGGCGATCGCCACGGTAGCCCTCTTTGGCTTTGGTTACGCAGGCTGGACGCTGGGGCTGGCAATTGTCACCGGCATTCTGCACAACCTGGAAGAGATTGTGATGACGCTGCTGTTGCCAGAGTGGAGCTATGACGTTGTCAGTTTGCAAAAGGCTTGGCAACTGCGATCGCAACAGCTCACCACGGTCAAAGCACAGGTGAAAACGCCGATAGCCTAATCTGCAAAGGTTTTAAGTCTAAGACTGCGTAGGCGATCGCTACCGCTTCATTCGTCGTCTGGTTCAAGAACACTTCACCAACTTGGACATTCAGAAACGATAGCGCCAGTGCAACCTGCTGCAAAGCCCAATCGACCGACACAACTAAAATAGAAGCAAGTCCTCTTCAACCTTGGCCACTATGCTCAGCACCACCGTCACCGATACCGGCCAAATCACCCTGCCTGACGCAATTCGGCAGCATCTCAAGCTCACCAGTGGTAGCCGAGTTGAGTTCGTCATTGACGAAGACGGCCAGGTCAAGATCTTTCCCCTCAACGTCCCGGTAGAAACTCTATCTGGCATACTGCATCGGCCCAACATCCAGCCCGCCACCCTCGCAGACATGGATGCTGCCATCGCTGAGAGAGCCAATGATTGGGCTTGATACCAACATTCTGGTGCGCTACCTCACCCGCGATAACGAGCAGCAATGGCGACAAGCTGCCGACCTGATTCAGCAAAACCAACCTTGCTTCATTGCCAATATTGTTCTCTGTGAACTGGTTTGGGTGCTTAGAGGGACTAACTACCGTTTCCGAAAGGAAGAAATTGCAAGCGTTTTAGATGCCATGCTGCATAGCGCTGCGTTTGAATTTGAAGACCGCTCGACGGTTGACCAGGCTCTACAGCGATATAAACAGGGCAAAGCTGATTTTTCTGATTACCTGATTGGGGCAGTATCTCGCCAAGCGGGCTGCGCAGAAACTGTAAGTTTCGATGGCAAATTGAAAGGTGAGAAAGGATTTTGCTGCCTGGAGTAGTGTTGCCCGCTAACACTTGGTGGCAGCGGACAGGCAAAAGTTGCTGTTGCTGCTTTCAGTGTCATCTACCGCCGCTGCCCTTCACGTTAAAAATAATGACTAAAGCAAAAAATAATGACTAAAGCAGTTGCGCCATCGTTTCCTGAGTTCGCTGCTTCACAAAGTCTCCCGACTTTTGCAAAAGCTGCTGTTCTGACTGGTTCAGACGCAGTTCTAAAATTTCCTCAACGCCCTGCCAGCCCAAGCGACAGGGGACACCGAGATAGAGATCCTTTAAGCCATACTGCCCCTGCAGATAAACCGACGCAGGCAGAATGCGAGACTGGTTGAGTAAGATGGCTTCCACCATTTTGTAAATAGCGGCGGAGGGAGCTGAGTAGGCCCCGCCTTTCTGCAGCAGATCTACCACCTCAGCGCCGCCGTGGCGAGTACGGTGGCAGAGGCGCTCAATTGTCCCCTGATCCAGCAGTTCGGGAATGGGAATGCCGCAGACCGTGGAATACTGGGGCAGCGGTACCATCAGGTCACCGTGTCCGCCCAAGACCATCGCTGACACGTCCTGGGGCGGCACCTTCAGCTCTAGAGAAATAAAGGTTTGAAACCGGGCGGAGTCCAGCACACCGGCCATCCCGACTACCTGCTGCCAGGGCAAGCCCGTGGCCTGCCATACCAGATAGACCATCACGTCCAGCGGATTGGTAACGACGATAAAGCGGGCCTGAGGAGAATGGGCGATCGCCTGTCGGGCCACGTCTAAGACAATTTTGCCGTTCACCTGCAGCAGGTCATCCCGCGACATGCCGGGTTTACGCGGCAGTCCGGCAGTGATGACGACGATATCGGACTCAGCGGTATCAGCGTAGTCGTTAGTGCCCGTGATTTGACGATGATGCCCTACCAGACCGCTGGCTTCCTGCAAATCTAAGGCCAATCCCTGGGGGCGTCCTTCTACTACGTCTAGCAGCACCACGTCTGCTAGGTTTCTCTCAGCTATGCGCTGGGCCAGGGTGCTGCCCACATTGCCCGCGCCCACAATGGTGACGCGGCCAGACCGATAAGCTGAGACAGAATTCATGAGACTAGGCCCCTTGTGTAGCGGCAAAAAGGTGGGGAATACCTCGATCCTAGAAGCTAGATCGTAGGGTTGTCAGGCGCGGTGCTTTTTTCTTAACGCAGCGTCTACTCAAATTCCTCTAGCTGATCTAGGCGTAGCCAAATGTTGGGGGTAGGGGTGTGGCCGAACATGACTAAGGCATAGTCATCTTTGGTATCTAAAATTTCGCCCTTGGTTTCAAACAGATAGGGCGGAAAGCGATCGTCGCTGGCCTGAGCTTCTAAGCTGCCCGCTAGCTTCTCCCGCACCGCTCGCACAATACTGCCTTTTTTTAACTTGCCAGCCATAGATTTCCTTTTCAGCTCACATCCTGTAGCTATTGTACGCTGTTGCTCTATTTCAGCGAATGGGATGAGAGGATATCATGAGTTTTGACAGGCAGAGCGAGATTATGCAGGCGATTGTTTGTGACGGGCTAACCCTTCATCTGCTACCCCAAAAGGCAGTCTACCTGCCAGCATTTGAAGCGCTTTTGGTAGCCGATGTCCATATTGGCAAGTCCGAAACCTTTCAGCACTTTGGCATTCCCATCGCTAGTACGGTTAACCAAACTACGCTGGATTGTCTCAGTCAGCTCTGCGCTCAGTTCAGGCCCAAACAGCTTTTAATTCTGGGGGATTTACTCCACTCACGGCTGTCCCTCGTAGACTCTGCTCTAGGGCCACTGCAGCAGTTTGTGGCGACAGGGGAAGTAGACATCAAGCTGATTGTGGGTAATCACGATCGCGGCCTGGCTGCTAGCTTAGAGTCCTGCGGTATTGCCTGCGTAGCAGAAGTTTTAGAGCTAGGCAGTTTGGTTTTGAGTCATGAACCGCTAGCCCTAGGCGATCGCTTCAATGTTTGCGGTCACGTACATCCCTGCCTGCAGCTCCGCACCCGGTTGGATCGGCTGCGGTTGCCCTGCTTCTTTCTTGACAAGGCGGCTAATCAGCTCATCCTGCCCGCCTTTGGCGAATTCACCGGCGGCTATGAAATGACGCTACAGCCGCAGACGGTAGCCTACGCGATCGCCGAAGAGGCTGTTGTCCCCTTTGCGGGCCGTTCTGCGGCTTGAGATCAAAAACAAAAAGTCCCAAGTAAAACCTGGGACTTTAAGATTGTTCGTGTCAGCTCAGCGCTACTGCTGCTCGTGCTTACGCAAAGCTTCTAGCATTTGCTGGCGGACAGCCCTGGCCCAGCGATTGAAGTTTTCTCGCGGTAGGGGCGTTTCGGGATTGAAGGTGGAGCTGGAGGGATTTTGTCTTGGCGTATTCATAGATCTACAGGTGCGTGCTGGAGTTTGAGTTTGATAAAAGAAGCAAAGACGATTGTGACAGCAAAAAAGAATAACCGTCTCTATCTCTAGTAAGCCCTTTTTTGCTAACTCAGTCGAGTGTGGTCTGCCGAAAAGTTAGGTAATCGACACATTTCTCTAAACGCTGAGATAATCCTGCAGCGCTTTGACACCTAGGGCTTCTTTCTGCAAGGCGCGAATGGCGGCAGCCGTCGCTTTGGCCCCGGCAATGGTGGTGATAATCGGAATCTTATAGGCCAGAGCCGTACGCCGAATAGAGCGATCGTCTTCTTGGGCTTCTTCTCCGGCAGGGGTGTTGAGAATCAGCTGAATCTGATTATTTTTAATCCAGTCCAGCACGTGGGGACGGCCCTCGTGTACCTTCAGCACCAGCTCTACGTCTAGCCCTTCATCCTGCAGGACCTGCCGGGTGCCCGCAGTCGCCACGATTTTAAAGCCCATTTCCGCAAAGGCTTTGGCAACCGGGACAACCGCCGCTTTGTCGCGATTGTTCATCGAAATAAACACGGTGCCCTCTAGGGGGAGTCGCTGATTAGCCGCGAGTTCCGCCTTGGCAAAAGCGCGGCCAAAGTCTACGTCTACGCCCATGACTTCCCCGGTCGATCGCATTTCGGGGCCGAGGATGGTATCTGTGCCCGGAAACTTTTCAAAGGGGAGCACAGCTTCTTTGACCGCAATGTGGTCTGGAATGATTTCCTCAGTCGCGCCTAGCTCAGCTAGGGTTTTGCCCGACATCACCCGCACCGCAACTTTAGCCAGAGGCAATCCCGTCGCCTTAGAGACAAAGGGCACCGTCCGCGAGGCCCGTGGGTTGGCTTCTAGGATATAAACCTGATCTCCCTGGACGGCAAACTGAATATTCATCAGTCCTATCACCTGCAGGCGCTTAGCTAGCTTGGTGGTCCAGTCGCGGATGGTGCTGAGGGCAGCCTCGCTGAGGGTGATGGTGGGAATGGAGCAGGCGGAATCTCCAGAGTGAATCCCAGCCTGCTCAATATGCTCCATGATGCCGCCGATGACCACTGTGCCGCTCTGATCGGCGATCGCGTCTACGTCCACCTCCACCGCGTTTTCCAAAAACTTGTCGATCAGAATTGGATGATCTGGCTCTACCTCCACTGCGTAGGTCATGTAGTGTTCCAGTTCCTTATCCGAGTAGACAATTTCCATCGCCCGCCCGCCTAGCACATAGCTGGGGCGCACTACTGCCGGATAGTTGATTTTCTGAGCGATGCGTAGGGCTTCGTCGTAGCTACGGGCAATGCCGTTGGGAGGCTGAAGAATATCCAGCTCGCGCAGAATCTGCTCGAAGCGTTCCCGGTCTTCGGCTGTGTCAATTGAGTCCGGTGAGGTGCCCCAAATTTGGGTTTTCGTCTCTGATAGAGAGGCCAAATATTCCTGTAGCGGCACCGCCAATTTTAGCGGCGTTTGCCCGCCAAACTGAATGATGATGCCCTCTGGCTGCTCCATCTCAATAATGTTGAGCACGTCTTCTTTAGTCAGCGGCTCAAAATAGAGGCGATCGCTGGTGTCGTAATCTGTGGAAACGGTCTCTGGGTTAGAGTTGACCATGATGGTTTCATAGTCATCATCCTGGAGGGCAAAGGAGGCATGGCAGCAGCAGTAGTCAAACTCGATGCCCTGACCAATCCGGTTGGGGCCGCCACCTAAAATCATGACTTTGCGGCGATCGGAGGGGGTGACTTCGTTCTCTTTTTCGTAAGTGGAATAGTAGTAGGGGGTGAACGCTTCAAACTCAGCGGCACAGGTGTCTACAGTTTTGTAAACGGGGATGATGCCGAGGGACTTGCGGTAAGTGCGCACCTCGTCTTCGGCAGTTTTCGTGGCAAAGGCAATCTGGCGATCGCTAAAGCCCTGCTGCTTCACGCCCCAAAGCTGTTCTGCCGATAGCTCTTTCAGGGGAGTTCGCTTTAGCAGCTTTTCGGTGCTGAGCAGGCCCTGCATTTTGTCGAGAAACCAGGGGTCGATGCCGGTCAGCTCGTAGATCTCTTCTACTGTCATGCCGAGCTGCAGGGCGTGGCGCAGGGTAAAAATGCGATCGGGGTTGGGGGTGCGCAGGTTAGCGCGGGCCTGGGCCAGCGTTGGCAGCTTCTCCCGGCGATCGCAGCCCCAGCCCGCCCGGCCAATTTCTAGCGATCGCAGGGCCTTCTGAAACGACTCCTGGAAGGTCCGACCAATCGCCATCGCCTCCCCGACCGACTTCATCTGAGTGGTGAGAATGGGCTTGGCACCGCTGAACTTTTCAAAGGTGAAGCGCGGCACCTTGGTAACCACGTAGTCAATGGTCGGCTCAAAGCTCGCGGGCGTTTTTTGGGTGATGTCGTTGGGAATTTCGTCTAGGGTGTAGCCTACTGCCAGCTTGGCGGCAAATTTGGCAATAGGAAAGCCAGTAGCCTTGGAGGCGAGGGCCGAACTGCGAGATACGCGCGGGTTCATCTCAATTACAATCACCTGGCCGTCATCGGGATTGACGGCAAACTGAATATTGGAGCCTCCCGTTTCCACCCCAATTTCGCGGATGATTTTGATCGAGAAGTCCCGTAGCCGCTGATATTCCTTGTCGGTTAAGGTCTGAGCGGGCGCTACGGTGATGGAATCGCCCGTATGAATGCCCATCGGATCGAGGTTTTCAATCGAGCAGATGATGACCACGTTATCTGCCAGATCTCGCATCACCTCCAGCTCGTATTCTTTCCAGCCCAAGAGCGACTGCTCAATTAGGATTTGCGAAACCGGACTGGCATCGAGGCCGGACTGGGAAATTTCCTCAAACTCTTCCTGGTTGTAAGCAATACCGCCGCCAGAGCCGCCCATCGTAAAGGCCGGACGGATAATCAGCGGATAGCTGCCAATCTGGGCGGCAATGGTCTTGGCCTCGTCCATCGTCTCTGCTAGCCCTGACGGGCAGACCCCCACCCCAATCCGCTCCATTGCTTCCTTAAAGAGCTTGCGATCTTCTGCCATCTCGATCGCGGCTAGGTTGGCACCAATTAGATCAACGCCGTATTTTTCTAAGGCACCGTTTTTCGCCAGCGCCACGGCTATATTCAGCGCCGTCTGGCCTCCCATCGTCGGCAGCAGCGCGTCAGGCCGCTCTTGGGCAATGACTTTTTCAACCAATTCTGGCGTCAGCGGCTCAATATAGGTGCGGTTGGCAATTTCTGGATCAGTCATGATGGTGGCTGGGTTGGAGTTGACCAGCACGACCTCGTAGCCTTCCTCTCTCAGTGCCTTGCAGGCTTGAGTACCCGAATAGTCAAACTCGCAGGCTTGACCAATAACGATTGGCCCTGAACCAATCAGCAGAATTTTGTGGAGGTCATCACGACGGGGCATAGACTTTACGGCTTCTGAAAAATCCCAACTATTTTAGAGGCTTTCTTGATTAATCGCTGATTGTTTTGCGGATTTAGTCTGGAGTCTCTCACTTTAAAGGTTCTCTAGGGCATAAATGTTAGTCGGCCTCTCGATGCCGCAGATAGGGATGGGCATCAGCAGAAACCGTCCATCTATCGAGTAAAACCGCTGAGCTGACAGCTAATGTCTATTTAGCAGGCATAGCGACTTTTTAGGCGATCGCTTTGCCGTCAGCGGGAATTCCAACAACAGCTTTGTAGCTGAGTCTACTAAGACATCGCCAGGCTGGAGTCAACTGCTCTAACCAGTTGAAAATAGATCGCAGCAGTAACCGAGTAATTTACGGCGTTAGCCGTGGCCCTATTCTCAACCGCAAACCCGAAACTGGCCGTCTGCTAAGGCGTGAAATCAGTCTCAAAACTCGTCTCTACCCAGCTCTAGGCCGTTGACAAAAATGAGCGAATGGCTAAGATTCTGCGTTACGAGTGTGAAATAAGCTTAAAATGGACCTTAAGTCGGTAGACGCTTTAATGCATCAGACTTTCAATAAAAACAGTCAAAAGAATTTAGATTACAAATTTTTGTCTCACTATATTCTCTAGTCTTATCAATGCTGCTTCAATCCAAAGTTCCCTCTGCTCCTACCCTACAGCCACAGCCCGTTCTGCGCCTAGAAAATATTGCCAAACGCTATGGCCGCACTGGTCCCTACGCGGTTGAAGCTGTCAACCTCCACCTGGGCAGCGGTGAGCTTTTGAGTTTGCTGGGCCCCTCTGGCTGCGGTAAGACGACTCTGCTGCGTCTGATTGCCGGATTTGAGCGGCCCCAGCAGGGCGTAATTGAGCTAGCTGGCGCAACGGTCTGTGCGGCTGGGCGTTGGACAGTGCCGGAGCAGCGAGGGGTGGGCATTGTCTTTCAGGACTATGCCCTGTTTCCGCACCTGAATGTGGCTGAGAACGTCATGTTTGGTCTAAAATCCCTGGTTCGGCAGGGCGATTTAGTCAAGTCAGACTGCCAGCGCCGGGCACATGAAGCGATCGCCCTGGTGGGTCTAAGCGGTTTAGAGCAGCGCTATCCCCATGAGCTATCCGGCGGACAGCAGCAGCGGGTGGCGCTTGCTAGGGCACTGGCGCCGCGTCCGGCTTTGATCTTATTAGATGAACCTTTCAGCAATCTAGATGTACAGGTGAGGCTCTATCTGCGACAGGAAGTGCGCGATATCCTTAAAAGCATCAACGCTTCGGGAATTTTTGTCACCCACGACCAAGAAGAAGCCCTCGCCATTTCTGATCGCCTAGCAGTGATGCGACGCGGACACATTGAACAGGTCGGCACCCCGGAAGAAATCTACTGTCAGCCTGCCTCCCGCTTTGTGGCTGAATTCGTGACGCAGGCCAATTTTATTCCGGCGCGGCGACA
This sequence comes from Sphaerothrix gracilis Ecp01, assembly GCF_030405905.1. Classification (NCBI taxonomy): domain Bacteria; kingdom Bacillati; phylum Cyanobacteriota; class Cyanophyceae; order Nodosilineales; family Nodosilineaceae; genus Sphaerothrix; species Sphaerothrix gracilis. The sequence goes on along the minus strand of NZ_JASATW010000017.1, from coordinate 9,631 downwards.
GGGCAAGCTGTGGGAGACAGAAATTGGTCACTTTGAACTGAGCGCCAGCCAGACAGCGCAGGCAGAGCGCGGTGAACTGATGATTCGCCAGGAAGACTTGCAGATTGAGCTGGACGAGCAGGCGCCGTTGCTGGTGCGCGATCGCCATTTTCTCGGCAGAGAATATAAATACTGCCTCAAAACCCCTTCCAACCAAATGCTCCATGCCCGCACGACTGTCCGTCTGCCGGTGGGAGCGCACGTCCGCGCTGCCGTCAGGCCGCAGCAGCTACGCTTTTTCCCCGCTCACGGTGAAGCTTACGCCCACCTATCTGCTGCGGCTTAGGCCGCTAAGTTGCCGGTAGACTCGGTGGGAAAACCGACTGCTTTCCAGGCTGCTACGCCACCGCGCAGTAGCGAAACATTGCGGAATCCGGCTGAGTGCAGATGGGCGACGGCTTCAGCCGCTTCTTCATCGGTATCAGCATAAACGTATAGATCGCGCTCAGGCTCTAGGCTTGCGGTGGCGCTGTTGACCAGCTCCGCCATTGGCATCGAAACCGCTCCCAAGATGCGAGCCTGGTTGAACAGTTGGCGATCGCGCACATCAATAATGGTCAGGGCTGGCTCACCCCAGTCTAGGCGAGACTTGAGATCATACACGCGCGAATACGCCTGAATCGGAGCGGGCTTAGGAAACATGGTCGGTTCTCCTAGAAGAGGTTGAAGCTAGAAAAATGAGAAATATATCTGCAACTTAACAAAACATTTTGTATTTGTGTAAAAATTTATGCCTGATGAATTAAAATATTACCGTTTTCTGGTATGGGCTGTGTCATAGGGCACTATTTATCGTTTTGTTTAAGCTGATTCAATGCTTAAAGCGCCAAGCGCCAAAACTTTTAGAACAGAGATAACCCAGCCGCTTAAACATCTGCAATTGGCTGCGCTAGGCTGAGAACAAGGAATATACAGATTGTCTGCAAGATTGCCCTAGCGCGTGATTTCTCAAATTCAGCCCCTTTCAACTGAGCTGGTTCATTTAATTGCCGCCGGTGAGGTTATTGACTCTGCCGCCGCTGTGGTGCGCGAGCTAGCGGAGAATGCCTTAGACGCCGGTGCTACGCGCCTGATAATTTCAGTCTGGCCGGAGCAGGGCCGCATCCGCGTTGTGGATAATGGCCGGGGAATGAGTTTAGCGGATCTAAAGCAGGCCGCTGCTCCCCACAGCACCAGCAAAATTCGCACCCAGGATGACTTGTGGGCGATTCGGAGTCTGGGGTTTCGGGGTGAGGCCCTGCACAGTCTGAGTCAGCTAGCCAATTTAGAGATTTGCAGCCGTGAGCCGTCTGAGATTGAGGGCTGGCAGGCCGTTTACGATCGCCAAGGCCAGGTGGCTGACCTCAAAACCATAGCGATCGCCCCCGGCAGCATTGTCACCGTTTCCCATCTGTTTCAGGACTGGCCTACCCGCCGCGATAGCTTACCCAGCATCCCGCAGCAGCTCCGGGCCATCCAGCTCATGGTGCAGCAGCTAGCCCTGTGTCATCCCCACGTCACCTGGCAGGTAGAGCAGCGCCATCGTCCCTGGTTTACCCTGTGGCCGGGACCCTCAGCCCAGACTATTTTGCCCCAGCTTCTGCGCCATACCCAGCCCGCTGATTTGCGCGAGGTGAACTGGTCGCTGACGCTGCCCGCTGACGCTGCCAGCGGCGGTCAGGCTTATGTGCTGCTGGGCTTGCCCGATCGCTGTCATCGCCGCCGCGCTGACTGGATTAAGGTGGCCCTCAATGGCCGCGTTGTCCAGGCCCCGGAGCTAGAGCATACTTTGATTGGCAGCTTTCAGCGAATGCTGCCCCGCGATCGCTATCCGGTTTGCTTTGTCCACCTGCAGCTCAGCCCCGCTTACATCGACTGGAACCGCCATCCGGCCAAGTCAGTCGTCTATTTGCACCATCTAGAACACTGGCAGGCTCAGGTTTCAGAGGCGATCGCCCAGGGACTGGGCCGGGTGCCGCACTCTCTGCTGGAAACGGCTGACAACAGCCGGATTGATCAGGTCCTGAAGACAGCGGAGGCGGCAGGCGTCTATGGCAATTCCCGTCAAATTTCCCCTGCGGAGCCGACGGAACCTCAGGGCAGTCTGCAGGCGATCGCCCAGGTGCATGGCCGCTACATTCTGGCGGAGTCTCCCACCGGAGTTTGCCTAATTGAGCAGCACATTGCCCATGAGCGGGTGCTGTATGAGCAGCTCTGCGATCGCTGGCAGATCGTGCCCCAGGAACCGCCGATTGTGCTGTCTCATCTCAGTTCAGCCCAGGTGCAGCAGCTCCAAGCGCTTTCGCTCTCAGTTGAGCCATTTGGGGAAGACCTGTGGGCGGTGCGGGAGGTCCCGGCAGCGTTGGCGGATAGGGAAGACTGTGCTGAGGCTTTAGTGGAGCTGAGCCTGGGCGGTAGCCTAGACGCGGCGCTGGTGGCAACTGCCTGCCGCACTGCCATTCGTAACGGCGTTGCCCTCAGCCAGCCGCAGATGCAGGCGCTGCTAAGTCAGTGGCAGCAGACGCGCCATCCCCGGACGTGTCCTCACGGTCGGCCTATTTGCCTCAATTTGGAGGAGTCTAGCCTGTCGCGCTTTTTCCGCCGTCATTGGGTAATCGGCAAAAGTCACGGCCTGGAGTAGACAAGGCTTATACGTTAAAGCGAAACAGCATAACGTCCCCTTCCTTGACAGTGTATTCCTTGCCCTCGCTGCGGACTAAGCCTTTCTCCTTGGCCGCATTCATCGAACCGGCTGTGACTAAATCTTCATAGGCGATGGTTTCGGCGCGAATAAAGCCGCGCTCAAAGTCGGTATGAATCACCCCTGCCGCCTGGGGGGCCAGCATCCCGGACTGAATTGTCCAGGCCCGCGTCTCTTTTGGCCCCGTGGTGAAATAGGTGCGCAGCCCCAGCAGCTCGTAGGTGGCGCGAATCAGTGACTTGAGGCCCCCTTCTGTCACACCCAAAGACTCCAGAAAGTCCACTCGTTCCTCAGCCGAAAGTTCTACTAGCTCTGCCTCCACCTGGGCCGAAACCACCACTACCTGAGCTGCTTCTGTCGCGGCAAGCTGCCGCACCTGCTCGACCCACTCATTGCCCGTAGCGAGGTCTTCTTCTGAGACATTGGCCGCGTAGATAATCGGTTTGCGGGTGAGCAGTCCTAGGGGTTTGATGATCAGGTCTTCCTCGGCCTCTAGCTCAACAGCGCGGGCGGGTTTGCCTTCGTCTAGAGCGGGCTGCAGCTTTTCTAAAATTTCCAGTTCTGCCTGAGCTTCTTTATTGTTGCGAGCCTGCTTGCGAACCCGCTCTAGCCGCCGCTCGATTTGGGCCAGATCTGACAGCGCCAGTTCTAAGTTGATGACTTCGATATCGCGCAGCGGATCGATTGAGCCAGAGACGTGAATAATGTCGTCGTTCTCAAAGCAGCGCACCACGTGCACAATGGCGTCAACTTCCCGGATATTGGCTAAAAACTGGTTGCCCAGTCCTTCCCCTTTACTGGCTCCCTGCACCAGTCCGGCAATATCGACAAACTCAACCCGGGCTGGCAGCACTTCCGCTGATTCCGAAATTTTGGCTAAAACGCCCAAGCGCTCATCCGGCACCGCCACCACGCCTACGTTTGGCTCAATCGTGCAGAAAGGAAAGTTAGCCGCTTGGGCTTTAGCATTAGCGACGAGGGCGTTAAACAGCGTTGATTTACCGACATTCGGGAGACCAACAATTCCGGCTCTTAGCATGGTGATTTTTTAGCGTTTGCGGTAGCAACTAAAGGGTAGCAGTGGCTCTCAACCTATCCTGCCATTTTTTAAAGGCGCCAGACAGCGAACCAGCTAGAAAAGGCTCAGGCAGATTCTGCTTTGGCTCAGACCTCGGCGAAGATTTATCTTATCGCTTAGATGCTATGCTTTGGCTACAATAATCCCGTTCTTTCGTGGCAATGAGAGCGATGGCCATTCGGCGCGTCAGGTTGGCGGCGACTACTGCAATTTTGCTCAGCTCCTTGCTTGGTGGCTGTAGCTTTATGGAAGATCTCCTGGGCATTTCTGAGCCAGTTGAGATTGACTCGGTAGATCCAGATTCAGGTATCCGCAGCTCAGGCGATGATAGCCTCAATCTGGGTCTTCGCAGTGACGAGGGAGACATTCAGCTATCGCCTCCCCTCAACTGGCAGCAAACGGAAGGACTGCACCGCAATGCGGATTTGCAGTTGGCGCGTCCGGCTGAGGATCTCTACACCCTTGTACTGGCCGAAGATAAGAACAACCTAGATAAATTCACCCTCGAAAATAACGCCACGACCTATCGCCGCCTGCTAATTGCTGGCTTAGATCAGTTCATTGAAGAAACCCCTACCGAGGTAGATCTAGTCAACAGCAACAACGCGGTGCAGTACGTGATTGAAGGGATTTACGACGAAGTGCCCATCACATACCTGCATACCACCGTGGCGACCCAGCGGGCTTACTATCAGATCATTAGCTGGACGCAGGCTGACCAGTTTGATCAACATGTAGACGAGTTTCAGCAGATAGCCAATAGCTTTCGCGAGAATTAGTCACGGCTGTCAAAATATGGCCTAATGAAGAAGGGACTAGCGCGATCGCGCTTTGGCCTTGATCTATCTTGCTGACTTTCGGCTAGTTGAATGCTGCTTCACGTAACTGCTTTTTTCAGACGTTTTTTCAAGTGTATTGCCTTAGCGCTGGTACTGTTCAGCCTATTGGGGCTGCTGCCCGGAGCGGCTTGGGCCGGACTGAATGACGATCGCTATGACGGCAACATTTTTGCGCTATATGCGGGCAATGGTTCACTGGTGCCGCCGCGCGTCAGTTTGGCCCAGTCTCTCAAAACCAATAAGCCCGTACTTCTGGTTTTTTACGTAGACGACAGCTCTGACTGCAAAGAATATTCGTCTGTTGTTTCTCAGCTTCAGGCGCCCTATGGACGAGCCGCTAATTTCATTCCGATCATGGCCGACTCAGTGCCGGTCAAAGAGCGCTACGAGCCGACGGAGCCAGGCTATTACTTTGAGGGAGTCGTGCCGCAAACTCTGGTTTTTAATCAGGCGGGCGAGGTGGTCTTCAATGAGGCTGGCACTGTTGAGTACACGACTGTAGACGATGTGATGCGGCAGGTGTTTGATCTGCTGCCGCGATCGGAATCAATTGAGCTAAAGCGGCGTCCGGTCAACGAGGTGAACACCGAACTGGTAAACGAATAAGGCTGGCGTCTGCGGTAGGGATTTGGCCGGTCAAACCCCTACCGTAGCTATGGTTTACAGGCTATTGACGCTGACATAGCAGTAGAGCAAACCAGTCACGCTCATCGGTGAAGGTTTTAAGCACAGAGAGATTGAAGCCTGCTAGCTCCTGAGTTAGAACTTGCACATCAAACTTGCGTGAAATCTCACTTAGCAGCCGTTCGCCTTGGGCAAAATGCACCCGTAGATCCAGCGCTGCTAGCCTAACCGTCTGTTCAACTAGGCTTTCAATGTAAATCTCGACTTGGTGTTCGACCTCGTTATAAAAAGCCACGTGCTTAAACTGAGAAACCTCAAAATTGCCGTCAAAGCGCCAGTTGAGATGATGCAGCATATTCAAGTTAAACGCCTCTGTCCCCCCCTGACTGTCGTTATAGGCCGCTTCTAAAACTGCTTTGGGCTTGCGCAAGTCCACGCCCAGCAAAAAGTATTCCTGAGGCTGTAGCGCCTGGGATATCTTCGCCAAAAATGCCTGACAAGCCGCTGGCGTCAAGTTGCCCAAAGTGCTGCCAATAAAACCAATCATGCGGCTAGGCAGCTTCGCCTTTGGCAAGTGAGCTAGCGCTGTTTCATAGGTGCTGACCAAGCCGTGTACCTGCAGGGTGGAATAGTCCTGCAAAAGCTGGAGGGCACTGTCTTTGAGCATACCGCCGCTGACATCAATCGGCAGATAGCGCAGGGGATAGCCCGCCGCCTGATAGGCGTCTAGCAGCAGGCGCGTCTTAGTTGAGCTACCGCTGCCTAATTCAACGAGTTCACAGGGGCCGGTGAACTGCGCGATCGCGGCGGCTGAGCTTTTTAATATTTGAGTTTCGGTGCGGGTCAGATAGTATTCCGGTAGCTGGGTGATTTGCTCAAACAGTTGCGAGCCGCGATCGTCGTAGAAATACTTGGGGGGAAGTGTCTTAGGCTGCTGGGTCAGCCCATGAATAACGTCCTGCCCCATTTCGGTTTCAGCTCCGCTATTTAACCCATTTTGCAAGGTCAGCCGGTCTTCTATAGACGTTGTTGCTCCTGCCTCAACGGGCTTTAGCGGCGACATATGAGGCGGCTTAGAGATTGGCATAGTGTTTTATCAACGTGACAGCAGCACCTGTAATCAGCCTTGGGGGCTTTAGGCGTAAAAAATGCACAGCTAACTGGCAGACATTAGGATGCGAGCGTATTGTCCCACTGGCGATCGCTTTGCGGCTAGGGTTTTAGATACATTAGTCAGACACGCAGCGAAAGCCCGCAAAAACCTGTCGCACATGGGGGTGGTACCAGTTGCGAAATGTGGTGCGCCGTGCCCAAGGACGAGTAGCCCAGCTTCCTCCCCTCAAGACTCGATGCTGACCGTCAAAATACGCCTGGGAGTAGCCCCGGTAAGGATAAGCTAGAAAACCGCGATATCCAGTAAACCAGGAAGCTGTCCACTCCCATACCTGCCCGCAGGAGGCCGCTAGAGCAGACTGGGCCGTAGGCACCGCTTTTGCGCGATCGCTGCCATTGTAGAGCCTGGGATCGCCCCGTCCGTCTGTCGCTGGAGTGACTTCTGATACAGAATGAGCCTGCATTGCCTTTTCCCACTCTGCCTCGGTCGGCAGCCGTTTCCCCACAAAGCAAGCATAGGCCGCTGCCTCATACCAGCTCACGCCGCAGACAGGTGCATCATCCGAGTGCGATCGCCAATAGAGCGGACGCTCTACTCGTGCTTGCTGCAGCCACTCCCAGCCCGCCGCTGACCAATACTGCTGCTCTCGATAGCCGCCAGCAGCCATGAACTGGTGAAATTCTGCCTGCGTCACCGGATAGGGGTCAACGTAGAAATCGTCTAAATAAACTGAATAAGCTGGTGTCTCATTGTCGATTGCCTCGATGCCGTCATAGCCCATTTGGAAGGGACCAGCGGGGATGAGGTGGGGGGTGGCAGATAGGGAGGATGAGGCAGATGGATAGCAATAGTAAGACGTTGATAGTAGACGTGGATTGCTGAATTGCCCAACATTTTCTGTCTCGATCGTCTCAAGCTTCCCCATCTTCCCCGTCTCCCCCTCTCCTAGCCGATGCATCTGCTGCACCATCATCATGGTTTCGTAGTGCTGGCTTTCATGCTGCAGGAGCCAGTGCCAGAGGCGGCTTTGCTGGGCTAGGGGGGCGATCGCCAGGTAGTCTAAAACTTCAGCCCGCAGGGTGTCGAGATAGGTGAGCAGGGTAGGCAAATCGGGTAAGTTTTGCCGTTCGGCTTTGGGCAAGCCGTCAGCAGCAAAAAGCTGGCGGTACTGGGGGAAAGGGCAGGGGCGCTGGGCTAGATGTTCTAGAATCCAGAGGGATTCGGTGAAGCCGATATGGCCAAGGTGCCAGCCGATGGGGCTGAAGTCGGGGTGGGCCTGCTGGTAAAACGCGGTGTCGTCTAGAGAATTGGCTAGGGCTAGGGTGTCAGCCCGGCAGGCAAGGTAGGCTTGCCGCAGGTGCGATCGCGTCTGTTCTAAGTCAGCGTCTAGTCGGGCGGCATGGGGCGATCGCTCAGGATGAAACCGGCTGAGAGAGCTAGCGGTCATAGCTTAGGCAAAGTCTAGGGGACGGCTGTGAATTTCTAGGTCGCGGCTGACCTGTAGCAGCATAGAGGGCTGACAGGGTTGCCAGTCGGCAGCAAAAAGCGGTTCAGAAACCACCAGCACTGATTCTGACAGTAGCGGATCGTCTCGCAGCCAGTACAGGGAGGGCTGCGGATCTGCCGTGGCAAAGCGAGCGAATATCAGTTGCTGGCCGTCGCTAACCACAACATTGGCCAGGGTACGGATGCGGTGCTGCTGGCTCAGCTCGGCTAGCTGCTGCAGAGTTTGATACAGGGCTTCTCCTAGGGAGAGATGGGGCTGGGTTTCAAGCTGGTGCACCAGCAGGGCAAAAATATGCTCAGAATCGGTGGAGCCGTGAATGCTCTGGTAGGCGACATCGCAGAGGCGATCGCGCAGCGGGCGATAGAGCGACTGACGAAAGTTTTCAATAAAGCCGTTATGGACAAAGAGGATTTGCCGGTGCTGAAAGGGCTGGCAGTTATCGATACTGATGGCCTGACCAATAGTGGCGCTGCGAATGTAGGCCAGAGTGCAGCTAGATTCAATGTAGCGGCTTAGGGCTGGCAGATTGGTATCGTTCCAAATCGGCAGGGTGTTGTGATAGACAAAAGGTTCGCAGGAGTGCTGCGGATGATACCAGCCCAGACCAAAGCCATCGGCATTGAGCAAGGCAGTTTCCATCTCGCGCGGCTGATAGCTCTGCTCAATCAGCGAGTGTTCTGGCTTAATTAGCAGGCGATCGAGCGTGACAGTAGGGCCTAAATACCCCAAAAGGCGACACATATCGCTTTTTTTGCCCCCAGAAGAATCTATTGGTGACTATAGCTCATCTCGCCGCGCTCCGACGAACTGCTCCGTTTTGCCCATAATGTCTCTAACCAAGCGTTCACTAAAGCCCGCCACAAAGGAAATGGTGATATAGAGATAAATCTTTTGGCTGGGCTTGATTTCACTGGTGGAGAGGAAGTTCACAAACAGGCCAGATTCCAGCAGGGCTACCAGGAAAAAGGCGAAGGTCATGCCCACCAGGGGTCTGAAAAAGCCGATATAGAATAAGTCCAACTGATTCACCGACTGCTTAGTGACAAATTCGTCGGCCCGCACAATCACGCTGACAAAGCTACCCAGTGCCCCGGTGGCCATCACCACTAAAATCAGCGGAATATCGACGGTGTTAAAGCTCTGCTGAATAACCTCAAACAGCTCGTCTATTCTCTGGAGTCTGCTAGGTCGCCGAATGGCTCTGAGAATCTGGCGTCTCTCTTCTGCCTGCAAACTTCCCCAGATGGTTGAAGTTGTCAAAGCGTTCTCTAAGGCCGTTAACTCGGTTTCAGAAAGCGCGGTTGCTAAAGTATTAGGGCCTGAATTTTGGCCCTCTTCTGCCGCAGTTGCATCCTCTGCTGCTGAGGCATTGCCTTCGGTTTCAAGACTTTCACCGGTCGATTCGCCGGTCCCATCACCATCTTCTAAAAGCGCGGTTGTAATGGCCTCCCGGACTGAGGTGAGGGCGCTGCTTTGTTTCAATAGCCGTTCTTGCAAATTTGTAGAAACTTGTCTGACCTCTGCCAGCATGGCTTGGGGGGTGAGTTCTGCTTCTACATACTCTGGAGGCGCATTAACAGTGCAGGCGGTTGTCGTGCTGATAGAGATGTCGCAGTTTTCGAGCTGGCTCAGCCAAAATTGTTGTTGCCCTAGGAGGGACGTGGGAAACAATGCTGGCTCGGTCTGTGGTTGCTCCGGTTGGGGCGGTTCGGCCTGCGGCTGTTCCGTCTGTAACGGCTCTGTGGGCAGC